>DATLWV010000264.1:0-8428 GCA_035576145.1 Terriglobia bacterium | reverse complement strand
TCGCAGTGCCCCACGTCTACTACGGCGGGGCCGTGGCAGTGCCCGGTGTATAATGCGCTGGGGCAGCGGGCGGAGGATTATCAGGCAGATGGGCCAGGCAATCCCATGACGCTTATATACCCGGTCGACATTTCGGGCCGGCGGGTGGGGACGTGGGACCAGTGGCCGAGCCAGAACTGGACAGGCTGGAACGTGTACTGGTCGCAGATAGCGGGGCAGCGGCTGAACATGGGGGGCGCGAGCGCCTTCATCGACCACGCGGACGCGGTTGGTTCCACCACCATGGAAACGGACCCGAGCGGAGCGGTGGTCTGGGACGTCACACATTATCCCTGGGGGCGGGTGTTCCAGGAGCAGGGCACGCGGCAGTCCGAGGTGGCAATGGGGCTCGATTGGCAGGTCAACGACCCTGCGATTCCTTCAGCCACGCGGGAATACGACTTCCGCGACTACCGCTGGATGACCCCCGACCCCGGCAACGCCGGGGCCGATGTGGGCGATTCGCAATCGTGGAACATGTACAGCTATGTGGGCGACAACCCTACCACCGATTCGGACCCAAGTGGCTTGGACTGCATCCATTTCAGCGCGTCGCCGGGCTCGATAATTGTTGGAGTTGAGAGCGGCACCTGCAGCGGAAGCGGCGGCGTCTATGTAAATGGTACAGTGGATCAGAAATCACTTACCTACAACGGCAGCGATCTGGCATATTCCTACGCTCCGTACTCAGGTGGGAGTGGCACGGGTGTAATCGGCTTTGGAGCGCCGGCGAGCACCAGCGATTCCTTGGGGGCTCTGTCGCTGGCTGGACAGTGGGCATCGACTGGCATTCGGGATGCAGCGATAAATATGGCGATCAACGGCGCTCTTGTCGGCGTCGGGGGGCTGATTGACATGGGCGCTGAGGCGCTGCTTGCCGAAGAGGAAACCGGATGGTCGGGATTTGCCAGCAACGAGAAGTTAGAGGCCCACTTTGAGAAGCATGGCGCTGAGTTTGGGGCCGGAACTCCAGGGGAGTATGCCGCACGAGCCAAGGGATTCATGGAAGGGCCGAAAGGACCTGGAGTGCTTGAAAAGCTTAGGCCAAATGGCGACGTCGTGAGGTACAACCCAGCGACCAATGAGTTCGGCGTCAAGACCAGGGGAGGGATAATAAGGACCTATTTCAAGCCGATGGCCGGCCGGAGTTACTTCGATGCCCAATGAGATTCATATTTATAAGTGCCCCGTGTGTGGGTTTGGCGGGCTTGATGAGCCACCCTATGACGAAGACGGCTGCGCAAGCTTTAACATCTGCCCATGCTGCGGGACGGAGTTCGGAAACGACGATTTCCGTTCGTCTCACGAACAGCTCAGGGCGGATTGGTTTGCCAAGGGAATGCCTTGGTGGAGTAAGGGGGGACCTCCGGAGGGATGGGATCCTCGAAGGCAGCTCAGTGAGGCCGGGTTGGAGGACGTCCCGGGCTAGCAGCGGGGGCGGGCGCCCGGGTTGACCCTTATGGAAACCTGACAAGTCGGGGCTGGCGCAGACGCTTGGTTTGTAGTGTCTGCGTAGTCCCGAAGGGACTGGTCTTGATGGGCCGCGAGGCGTATACTGCGGAGCCATGGCGCGCCGCAGGCTCCCCTACATTCCGGGCGAACTGCGATTCATTACCTCAAGTGTTTACCGCCGCACGCCGGTTTTCAATTCCGAGCGTTGCTGCCGCTGCTTTGTGGATGCGCTGGCCGATGTCCGGAAGGCTACCGGCTTCCTGCTGGTCGGCTGGGTGCTCATGCCGGAACACTTCCATCTGCTTCTGAAGCCGGAAACGGCAGATGCTACAACCCGAATCATGCAGCGCCTCAAGAGCCGCGTCGCTACCCGCATCCTGAAGCATTTGCGCGAAAACCAGGACCGCGGGTGGTGCCGGAAGACGCTGGCACGCCTGGCGCTGCCGCCGACGGTCCATGATGAATCGCACCATCGCGTGTGGCAGCGACGGTTCTATCCCTATGGCATCTACAGCGAGAAGAAGCAACTGGAGAAGCTGGATTACATGCACAACAATCCGGTGACGCGAAGGCTGGTCAACTCTCCGAGCGAGTGGGCGTGGTCAAGCTGGAGGTTTTACTTTCTAAATGACACTTCGCTGTTGCCGATGGACCGAGCGGAATGAAAAAAGCAAATGCCTCTCGCTTCACGAGAACGCAGACCCTAAACGGCAAGCGTCTGCGCCAGCCGCGGTTCTAAGGACTTACGGTAAAGCAGGCGACAACAACGGAGTGACTGTTTCGAGTGGCCTGCTTCCCGGGAGTGTGGCCGCAGCAACGGTAGGCAGTGCGGTCACGTTCGATTTGAGCAAGAATGCAAATGCAGTCTTAATGGCAATTAATGCCGGCCATGAGGGAACCCACGTGATGGACAATCTTGATCCGAGGAGCTCGACCTTTCCGTTGTCTGCGTTCTCGATCGAGTTTCGCGGGTATGAAACTTCAGCTTGGGTAGCACAAGGGCTTGGCCTCCAAAGCCTTTCGGCTGGCTCCTACGATATATACACTCGCGGGCAAGGTTTCAACGACGCCGCCACAACGAATATGATTATGGACGTTTACCCGACCTTTAACCCCGGCACCAGTTATCTTGACCCGTTGCCTTATCATGACCCCTGGGATCAACAGTGAGACGGGAGGGAAACCGCATGAGAACGTTGAGGCCGATTCCTTGGGCTATAGTGGTCTTGATTTGTGCGTTGTGCTGTAGTGCAGTGGCGGAGCCGACAAACACCACGGTCTGCAAACTTATCAAGGACCCTGCCCGCTTTAGCGGGAAGATGGTTCGCATTCGCGCCCAGGTCAAATCGGGTTTTGAGGTTGCCGTCATTCTAGCGGAGTGTGATCACAGAGGAGTGGGCATGGCCCTCTACTATCCAGATCTCGTGAGAGGCTCTGACCGTCCGGATTTCACCCTGTTGAAAAACGCGAGTTTCGAGGAGTTCAACCGGGCACTATCGAAATTCGGGTTGAGACCTCAGATTGGTCCGGCCTCCAAGCCACCGGAGGGGCATGTATTTGCAACGCTCGTTGGGCGGTTCGACGGTCCAGACAAGCTGGCGTTCACCGACAGCGCCGGCAAAACCGTCGTCAGAAAAGGTTACGGGTTCAGCCCCAGCACTTTGTATCAGACCCGGCTGGTTCTCAAGTCCGTCAGCAGTGTGGCAATCTGCCGATGATCAAGACTTGGCCGTTTCGGACGGGCTGGGACGTTTACTGGGCGCGGGTGGCGGGGCAGCACATCAGCATGGGCGGCACCTATTCGTGGCTGGCGCACGCGGACGCCATCGACTCAACCACCATTGTGACGGACCAGACAGGAGCGGTGGTGTGGGACCAGGTGTTTGGTCCGTGGGGGCAGACCTGGCAGCAGACGGGCACGCGCCCGTGCCAGGAGGGTTCCGGTGGCACGCGATCCAGCTTGCTGGCTAAGATTTCGACCGGGTGCGATCGACTTGTTCGAGGTGACGGCGCAGGCGATTGATCATTTCATTTTGCGCTCCATTCTCCATCTGGCCCAGGAGTTCATCCAGGGCGAAGTGGACGACATCATGGTGATGAAGTTCCAGAGGAGCGACGCGGGTGCTGAGGGCAAGCCAGAAGGGCCGACGGCGATGGGAGATTCCGAACTCAAGACCACACATCAATACAACGGAATTGCTCACATCCTGCGGGCTGCTGCTCATGCCCTAAGTTGCAGCAGAAGCAGCACTTATCCAACCACATTCTGTAAATCGCAAAGTTTTGCACATTCGTTAGGGTGATTACCCTATAGGGTGATCGGGGATTTAGGGGCTCTATTTTCCTGAGTGTATCGGATTGATCCCTGATGTGCAAAGCGTATCATTGCATACATTACAGCAAGGACTTAGCCTGCGGGTGGTTGTTCTTAAGACCGTTGCGGGCACGGGGACTTGGAAAGTTTCCGAAAATGGCCCGCTCCGTCAGAAGGTAAGTCCTTGATATCGAGATTGTTCAAGAACTTTTTGGAACCAGTCAGAAACTGGGGAGGTGGACGATGGCAACACAAGTGGGGAAAGCGGGCGGTATGTCGCTTGGCCGTGATCGGCGGAGCGAGGCGGCGCGGGAAAAGCAGAGGGCTAATCAGGACATGGGCCTGTGTCTGGCTCTATTTGTGCTGGTGGGATGGGCGCTGTTCGTTGGCCTGCGCGGGGTGGACTGGTCGACGGTCAACCACGCGGCCCAGGCTGTTGTGGCTCTGTTTCACTGATCGAGACTCGCCCCGCCAGCCGGTTGGCCGCACCGCGGCGCCCGAGACCTGGCGGAGCAGTTCGGCCCGGCCGCTCTAAACCCGTCCGTTGGGAGACTTGCGGACCTTGGCCAGGGGCTGTGGTAGCCGGTTTACGCCGCAGACTTCTGGCAACTGAGGTCCCGCCGCACAAGAGAAGCCCTCCGAAGAGAGCGAAAGATTCTTCCCGTGGCGCCAGCCATGGGAATCCAACCCATCAGCGGTTATTCCAGTCCCAAACAGGGATAAATCAACCTGAAAAGCAGAAATCGCTGGCAGCCCAAATGCCGCGCAGTTTGGAATGTGTGCGATGTCGCGGCCGCTCCACGTCTACTGGACGGTCAGCTGCATTGTCGTGGAGTGCTGCAGGCTGCCGGAGGTTCCGGTCACGGTGAGGGTATAAGTCCCCTTGGGCGTGCCGGGATTGGTGACCGTGCTTCCACCTCCGCCGCTGCTTCCTCCGCCGCAGCTCATGGCGATGGCTGAAAGCAGGACCGCTCCGGCCAGCAGGGGAACGCTCCGCCTCCGCTGCCTGAATGCCAGAGCAAGCGGGCCCATCATCAATAGCCACAGCAATACAATCCACCAATTATGGAGCGCGAAATCGCCCGGCGCGGGCGGGCCGCCTCTCGGCCCCGGAGGAGCGAGGGAAGGCGCTGTGGTGGTGACGGTGGTTTTCACGGTCTGCGTATTGATTCCGTCGAGCGTTACAGAGGCGGGTGAGACTGAGCAGGTGGCCTTTGTCGGCGCGCCCGTGCAGGCCAGTGTTACCGTCTGGGTGAATGCTCCCACGGGCGTAACGAGCACAGTATAGGTGGTGGCGCCTCCTGCGGTGACAGTGGAACTCGTAGGCGGGCTAACATCTATGGCGAAATCTGGCGTGGCGCCTGATTGGACGGTAATGGGCGGAGAAGTCGAAGAGCCATAGTTATAGTCGCCGACGTACTGAGCTGTGACTGCCGCCCATTGCGTGAATGAGGTGTTCACGGTTGCTGTGAGAGTGGCGGGCGTGTTCGAGGTGCCGGCGGTTGCCGTATAGCTTGGCGTTCCGTTGATTGAACCTTGACCATTCAGGAAAAGGACGTAGGCTGTGGGGGCAGGACCACCGTTCTGTGAGGCGGTTACGACCGCCGTCAGGGTGATGGTGGTTCCCGCCGGGGTCACACCAGACGGGCTGGATGTCACCACTGTCGTGGTGGGGATCACTACTGTGACTGTAAATGGTACAGAGGTTGAAGCCGCGTAATTGCCATCGCCGCTGTACTGGGCGGTGAGGGTCGTCGTGGAGTTGAGGGAGACGGTCACCGATGCCTGGCAAGACGCGTAAGTGGTTGCCGTTGCGGCTATTCCGACGCAGGTTCCCGGGCTGCCAACAGACGTGGAGCCGTTGAAAATCTGAACCGTGCCCGTAGGCCCAGCGCCGTTACTCTGCGTGTTTACGGCAACGGCAATGGTGAAATTCCCTGCCTGCACGCGAGCCGGATAGGTTGGAGTGGCGGTTGTGGTTGCTTTTGTGACGGTAATGTTGTCGGTTGGGGAAGTGCTGGCGTTATAGCTGTTGTCACCGGAATAGTTTGCCACCACGGCGTAGGAGCCGCCCGGAAACTGGATGGGCTGGTCCTCCAGGTAGCCCTGGCTGTTGAGCGGGTAGCTGCCCAGGTCCAACGGCTGCCCATTGGCCGTCAGGGTGACGGTTCCGGTGGGGCAGGTGAACTGGGGAATTCCGTTGGGGGCGCACGGGTTCCCGGCCGCGTTCAGGACGTCGGCGCGCAGGATGTGAGGCGAACCGTACGGGGTCGTAGTGGCATTCGTGCTGGTGACTTGTCCGGTGTATAAGTCGAAGGTCACCAGGCTCACGCGGGAATTGCTGTTCTCCGGGTTCACCGTAACGGCGATGGGCGGCGTTGAATCGCTCGATCCGGAAGTTCCGTCGCCGGCGTAATGCGCGAAAACGTTGTAGGTTCCTCCCGGCAGCATGTTGGTGCTGCCGGAAACCGTTCCGCCGCTGCCGAGCGTGAAGGTTGCAATGCCGACGTTGCTGCTTCCCGAGGGATTTGCGGGCGTCACTGCGTTACCCATCAGGGCCACGCTGCCCGTGGGCGTGCCCGCGGAAGAGGTCACCGAGATGTTGGCCGTCACCGATTGGCCGTGAGTGAGGGTGGTGG
Source organism: Terriglobia bacterium (assembly GCA_035576145.1). Classification (GTDB taxonomy): domain Bacteria; phylum Acidobacteriota; class Terriglobia; order UBA7540; family UBA7540; genus SCRD01. The sequence continues at coordinate 1,984 of DATLWV010000264.1, read as the reverse complement.
GGCTCAGGCCGAGCGTGGTTCCCGAGGCATGGAAGCTGACGGAACTCCAATTGTTCACCATGTTTGCGGCGTTCACGGAGCCGAGCCCCGTGGCCAGGTCATAACCGGTGGAGGTTGTCCAGGCCGGCGTGGATGAGCCCGCCGGGTTCACCATGATGCCGTAGGGGTATCCCGCCGGGGCGTTGCAATTGGGCGAGCCAGCTACACAGGCAACGGAGTTGTTGCCGGGAGTGATCTCAGTATCGGCGCTGTTATGCCCGTGAACAGTATCATAGAAGATGCAGGCGCTGTTGGTGACCGCGCTCGAGTTTGAAGCGCAGTTTTTGTTGCTGCTGGCCGCGGCGGCCGCGAGCGGGTAGAGAACGAAATTGGCGTTGCCCTGCCGCTCGCCGGTCTTCTGGTTCACCAGCGCCATAATGCCTGCAAACGCCGGCGCTGAAAGTGATGTTCCTCCCAACCCGACGAAATCGAGGGTGGAGATGTTGCTGCTGCAATTGCCGTTCGCCCCCGTAAAGCCCGAGCCATCGGATGAGCAGATAATGTAAAACGCGGCGTTCAGGCCGTCGCCCGCGAACAGGGAAACGTCTGGAATGTCTCTCGCAGTGTCGGCGGGCACACCCGTGCCGGTCTGCCAGGCGGGCTTGGCGTAGCCGACCGTGCAGTTTCCGGAAGTGTCCTGGACGGCGCAATTGCTGGCTCCGCCGCCACCTGCAACAAGGTCCAGCCCGTAGGGACTGATGGATGTGCAACCCGTCGTCGAACCCGACCGCGCGCAGGAGTCATCCCAGGTGATTTCCGGAACGTAAGACTTGGCGGAGTTTTGCGTGGTGGAATTATTGGTGGTGTTGAAATAGGTCCCCGGGTTGCCAAAGTCCGTCCCGCCGACTGCGACGTTAAAAGGCGTGGAGGCCATCCCACTGACGGCCAGCCCGTTGTTTGCCACGGTTTCATTACCCGGGTAGTCGCACGAGGCAGGTCCGCTGTCGCCTGAGGCCACAAGGACTGTGATCCCTTCGGCGGCGGCCTGCTGCCACATCGCGTTCTCAAACGCGTTGCCGGCGTTGCCGAGGTAAGATTCACAAATCCCGTAACTTACGCTCATAATCGGAGCAAGGTTGTTGTCGACAATGTAGAGCGCAGAAAGGTCCACGCTCAGGGTGGCTTCCGTGTCCTCAGAAACCACCAGATCGATGGTGGCGTTCCTGGCCACTGCGCCCGCCCACTCGATGTCCGCATCGGCTTCAGTCTCGTACCCCGGAATCCTTCCCGGATCGGGGCCGTCAAGAATGACATTCACAGGCTTGGGCGGAAGGCCAAACATGCTGCGGAAGTTGGCAACGTCCTGGGTGTTGATGTTGGAACCGGAGACGATGGCAATGGTCTGCCCCGTGCCGTCTGTGCCGGCGTTCCACAGCGGCAGAACATCGTAGATGGTGGCAAAGTCCGTGGGACCAATCGCGTAAAATGCCGGCGATGAGCAGGTGTACCCCTGCGGACAGAGAATCGTGTAGAGCGGCTTGATCTCCCCCGTCTTCTTCGATCGCGAAAAAACACCCACGGGGCGGTTGAGCGGTTTTCGGGGAAAGTTGTTCAGCGAGGCGATGCCCGCCACCACCGGCGCAAGCGCGGCTGGAATCTGCGGGTCCGACGCATTGGCCCAGTAGGGTTTTCCCTGGACGACGTACTGGTGGATGTCCGTGCGGAACACCTGCCGCACCAGCCCCGCAGAGCCTGAGAATTCAATCACTCCCCGGCCGTTCGTCACGCGGTTGATCTGGAAACCCTGCGACGAGAGCCAGTCCGTTACCGCCTGAAGGTCCGAATCCGAGGGCCCGAACTCCGCGCCGAATTGCTGCGGCGTGAGCCAGCGGTGATAGTCGGGCGATGACTTGTCCTGCTGCCCGATCAACAGATTGGCGAGTGCCGCTTCCTGCTGCGCGCTGCGCTTCAGCACCAGCAGCATCCTGTTCATGGAAAGCGAATC
>DATLWV010000263.1:0-31398 GCA_035576145.1 Terriglobia bacterium | reverse complement strand
CGGCAATCTCAGCTTTGGTCTTCGTGATTCCGGTACGGTTGACGACATCATTGACAAGATCGAGCTTAATCAAAAGGAACCTCCTGAAAACACAGGATTTCATCGTAAAAAGCCGCTACGGCATTGTCAAGTTGTTTTCTCCTGTATTATGATTCGATGCTCTGCGATCTTTTGAAGAGGCCGTCCGCCCAGAGGCAAGCCGCAGTGTTGCGCGCAGGCAATTTCTAATCAAGGGAGCGTCGATGTCTGTCAAAAATGACCGCTGGATCCGTCGCATGGTGCAGGAGCAACAGATGATTGAGCCATTTGCTGAAAACCAGAAACGCGATGGGGTGATCTCCTATGGACTCTCTTCCTACGGTTACGATCTGCGAGTGGCTGATGAATACAAGATTTTCACCAACGTAAACAGCTCCGTTGTGGATCCCAAGAGTTTTGACGAACGGTCCTTCGTGGAAGTTAAAGGCCCCATCTGTATTGTCCCCCCCAATTCTTTTGCCCTGGCCCGGTCGGTGGAATATTTCAAGATTCCTCGCAACGTTTTAACCATCTGCGTTGGAAAATCGACTTATGCCCGCTGCGGCATTATCGTAAATGTGACGCCGCTGGAGCCGGAATGGGAAGGATTTGTGACGCTCGAAATCTCCAATACAACTCCACTGCCCGCACGCGTTTATTCCAATGAAGGATTGTGCCAGATCGTGTTTTTCGAGTCCGACGAGGTCTGCGAAACCTCCTACAAAGACAAGAAAGGCAAATATCAATCGCAGCAAGGCATCGTGCTCCCCAGAATTTGACGAAAACCTGCCTCAGGCTTGCTGTGTTTCTGCTTCTGGCAGCGGTTTGTTTTGATGGTGCGGTCTGGGGTGCCGGCCCGCCTCAAGCATCGAAAAGTTCTACAAAACAGACAGGACCCTCCGAGGCGCCGCCAAAGGCCCAGGCGCCGACGGTTCCGCAAGGTTACGAACTCCCACCCCAGAAAAAAGCTGAGGCTTTGGCCTATTCGCACACCCAGTACGCGCTCTATTTTTCGGGTGTCGTTCTGGTGCTGCTCGTCTATTTCCTCTTATGGCGCGCTAAGATTGCGGTGGGTTTTCGCAACTGGGCGCGTCGCATTTCTTCGCGCCACTTTGTGCAGTGCCTCGTCTTCGCTCCTTTGTTCTTTATCAGCGTAAGGCTGGTGCTGTTTCCATTTGTCTTCTATGCGGACTTCGTCATAGAGCACAGGTTCGGTCTTATGACGCAAGGGTTTGGTTCGTGGATTGCGGACTGGGGCAAGAGCCTCGTTCTATTCCTCATCGCCGGTACGCTGATGGTCTCGGTATTTTATTGGTTTGTCAGGCGCAGACCGCGGCGCTGGTGGTTCTACTTCTGGGTGGTAACGATTCCTATCACTCTGTTCGTGATATTTATCGAACCCTTTGTGGTCGAGCCTCTTTTTTACAGGTTCACGCCGCTTGAGGCCACCCAGCCCGCGCTGGTCACGCGAATTGAGGAGATGCTCCACGGCACCGATCTCGAGATTCCCCGGCGGCGGATTCTGGAGATGAATGCCAGCTCAAAAACCAATACACTGAACGCCTATGTCTCCGGCCTGGGAGCAAGCAAGCGCTTGGTGGTATGGGACACAACTCTAAAAAGGATGACCGATGACGAGGCCTTGCTGGTGCTTGGGCATGAGACTGGGCACTACGTTTTGGACCACGTCGTCAAGGAATTTGTCCTGATTGAGCTGGTGGTGCTGGCCTTGATCGCGGTCGGGTTTGTCGCCGTTCGAAAGTTGATCAAACGATATGGCGGCCGGGCAGGAATTGAAGGCGACGGCGACTTGGCATCGCTGCCAGTAATGCTGCTGATGCTCACGCTTCTGACGTTCTTCTCCTCACCGCTGGTGAACGGCATCTCGCGGCATTACGAGCACCAGGCGGACCAGTTCGCGCTGGAAGTTACCCACGGAGTAGTGCCGGACCCGAACGAAGCGGAAGCGAAGGCTTTTCAAATCCTGGGCGAGCAAGACCTCGCCGATCCCGAACCCAATCCCTTCATCGTGTTCTGGCTTTACAGCCACCCGCCGCTCGGCCGGCGTATACAGTTTGCCCTAAGCTACAAGCCCTGGGCGGAAGGAAAATCCCTGCGGTTTGTCCATCCAAGTAAGTTTTGATCGGAGTTCCTCGGGGGTGTGGACGCTCTGGCTAAGCCGTACTCTTTTTTTCAGCCGCCTCGCGCGCGGAAGCGAGGTCGGCTTCCACCATCATTCTGACCAGGTGGGGAAAGTCCACGCTGGGCTGCCAACCAAGCTCCCCACGAGCAAGAGTGGCATCAGCCCGCAGGTCATGAATCTCGCCCGTTCGCAACAGCTTCGAGTCAATTTCCACCCAGTCCTCAAGTGAAGGAACGTCGGCGCCGCCTGTAACCCGGTGGAGTTCCATCAGGACCTGTCGAAGGAAATCTTCCACGCTGTGCGAAGCTCCCGTTCCAATCACGTAATCTTTTGCGGACCCGTTCTGCAGCATGGCGTGCATCGCCTTCACGTAATCGCCGGCAAATCCCCAGTCGCGCCTGGATTGCAGACTCCCCAGCTTGAGTTTCGTCCGGTCACCTATCGCCCAGCGAGCCGCCGCCCGGGTGATTTTTCGAGTTACCATTTCCGGCCCACGACGTGGGGACTCATGGTTGAACAGAATGCCCGAGGAGACGTAAAGTCCACGGTTCCGGTACACTTCCGCCATCCGGTGGGCCGCCATCTTTGAAATTCCGTAAGGGGACATGGGCTGTAGTGGGGTTTGCTCACTGCGCGCCCCTTCTGCGTTTCCGAACATCTCAGATGTTGAAGCCTGGTAGACGCGTGTGTCGGGTTTCTGGCGCTCGACAATCTGGAGCAGGCGCGCCAGACCTCCTGCATTGATGTCCATGGTTTCCGCTGGGCACTCCCAACTGGTGGGGACAAAAACCTGGCCGGCCAGGTTGTACAGTTCATCAGGCCACGCCTTCTGGAATGCCACAGCTAACGACTCAGCGTCGCGCATGTCACCGTAGACAAATTCGATACGGTGAACCACTGGTTGCAGCCACCGCAGCGTCGCCGGTTCGCGGCGAATCAATCCCCAGACCTCATAACCCAATCCAAGCAGGTATTCCGCCAGGTAACTACCGTCCTGTCCTGATATTCCTGTGATCAGTGCTTTCTTCATTTCCAAAAGTCCTCGGAGCCGGCTCGGTTAATGGTTCTGCGCTGGCGTCGCGGGTCTGGCCACAGCCGCAAGAAATACGCTCTGTGACCGCACGGCCGATATTTTAACAGCGTTACAATGCTAAAACCTCATTATAGACTTGCAGATTGGCTTTGGCGGTACGGCGCCAGGTGAATGCTCTGGCGCGAGCAAGGCCCCGCTCAATCATCACCTTCCGCTTGTCTTCATCCTCCACCGCGCTGACGACTTTCTCGGCGATGTCTTTGGGATCGTCCGGGTCCACAAAAAGTGCCGCGTCGCCCCCGACTTCCGGTAATGAGGATGTTTCTGAGGCCACGACCGGCAGTCCGTAGGCCATAGCCTCCAGCACCGGAAGGCCGAAGCCTTCTTCGAACGAGGGAAAGAGGAACACACTCGCGGCGTTGTAAAGTACAGGAAGTTGCTCCGCCGGGGCATAGCCTAAAAGCACCACTCGTGAGCCGAGCCCTTCGGTCCGGATAAAGTCGTGGATGGGTTCACTGCCATGCCCATTCCCGCCAGCAATCACCAGGCGGTAACGGTCTGGCATGTGGCGGAGCGCCTTCAGAGCATTGATCGTATTTTTCCTGGTCTGAATGACGCCCACGGTAAAAATCATCTCGTTACCTCTGCCTACAAGTTGCTCGCGTTCTCGGGCGCAGCGTTCCGGGCTGAGGGATACTGTGGGGAGATCAACTCCAAAAGGAATCAACCGAACCTTCTCACGCGGCACGCCCGTGTGCTTCAGCAACTGATCTGTGGTGTACTGCGAAGGTGTAATAATGCGAACGGCCCGCTCCACCGCCTCCAGCAGCAAGGTTGAAAACTTTTGTTGAAAATCCGGAGTCGAGTAATCCCTGCTGGTCAGCGGAAACAGATCGATAACAGTGACGATCTCCTTTCTGAACCTAAACGCCGGCGGCCGCTGCACCAGGCTGTGGAACACGTCTGTCTGCCATGGCAGCCAGAACGTCCAAGGGTTCTGATAATAGCGTACGGAAAAGTGCGGCCCGCGCGGCGGCGGAGCAGAATTCGGATGAAGGAACTCCCCTCGCGATTTGAATCTTGAGAGCCGGTAACAGAGCAGATAGTGATGCTCGCAGTCGATTTCGGCAAGGGATTCAATCAGCCTGCGGCAGTACACAGCCACGCCGGAAGGCTGCGCCCCCACAGTGTAAGTCGCATCAAGAGCGATGGTCGCCATCAGATGGATTTTGGATTTTGCAGCCTGATTTGTCGAATGATTTTTTGCCCAACCGGCGTCCACTCAAGCCTGCTGGGGCCCCACGATATCTTCCAGGCCGTACTCTTTGATTTTCCGGTACACGGTGGTTTTGCCGATTCCGAGCAGTTTGGCGGCGCGCAGGCGATCCCCGCCCGTCACTTCCAAGGCCCGCCGAATGGCGTCCCTCTCCATCTCCCGCAAAGTGGAAAACCGCTGCCTGCCGCTTTCGTTCTGCATTGCGTACAGGAGATTCGAGGGCAGGTCTCTCACTTGAATTTCAGGGGGCGACCCGAGCGCCAGCGCGCGTTGGATGCAGTTCTCGAGTTCGCGAACGTTGCCCGGCCAGTCATAACTCATCAGCCGGCTCATGGCGTCGTAGGAGATGTCTCTAATTGCGCCGGAAGTGCCAGCGTATCGGTCGATGAAATGGTGCACCAGCAGAGGGATATCATTCTTGCGGTCACGCAGGGGCGGCAGCTTGATGGAAACTACGTTGAGCCTGAAGAAGAGGTCCTTGCGGAATGTGCCCCGCGTAATGGCGCCTTCCAGATATTGGTTAGTCCCGGTTATGATGCGGGCTTCGAGGGGCATCCGTTGGTTGCTGCCAACTGGCCGCACCTCGCGCTCCTGGATGGCCCGGAGCAGTTTCGATTGCAGTTCCACCGGTAATTCCGCAATTTCATCCAGAAAGATCGTTCCCTTTCCTCCCGCCACAAGCAACCCCGAGCGGTTTTGGCTGGCTCCCGTAAAAGCTCCACGCACGTGCCCAAATAATTCACTTTCAATCAGGGTTGAAGACAAGGCCCCGCAATCCACCGGGACGAATGGAAGATCGCGCCAGGGGCCGTAAGAATGTATCGCCCGCGCCACCAGTTCCTTCCCCGTCCCGCTTTCTCCCAGCACCAGTACAGGATGGCGTTTGGTGGAAACCTTCAGAATCACCTCATAGACTTTTTGCATCCTGGCAGAAGCACCGATCAGGGTTCCCATGCTCTGTCGCACTTCAAGCTGTTTTTTGAGCAGGCGGTTTTCAGCGGTCATTTGTCTTTTTTGGACCAACCGGTTAAGCAGGCGTTCAAGGTCAGTCTTTTCGAAGGGGCCAACCAGATAGTCATGGGCGCCCTGGTTGACGGCGCGGTGGGGCAAGGCTGGCATTCCCGGCGTTTGCTAGGATGATAACGTCTGATTCTGATGATGGCCCGCGGGCGGCTTTGATCAGTTCAACCACATTTAGACCTGGCATTTGAGCGTCGGCGAGAACGATGTCAACACCGCCGTTCTTGAGGATATTCAGAGCGTCAAAAGCCGTTTCAGTTGCGCGAGCCTCAAGCCCCATCAGTCTGGAAACACTGAAACAAAGGTCCCGAAGGTAGTTGTCTTGTGAAGCGACCAGGAGGTGGACATCCATGGATTGCGCGCCCTGCCCATTACTTTTTGGACTGAAGAGCCTGCCCAGTATATGAATGATGGTTGAGCAAAGTCAAAGCAAATCCCGATATGGAACCCCGACGGGCATCGACATTCCCTAATCAGGAATTACCCCAAGATCGGCCTTCCGCCACAATGGAGCCCTTAATGGAGGGATTGGGAGTGCCCTTCGGGCTGATTCCACCACTTGCCTGGCGGCAATTTAAAAGTTCAAGTTTCCTGGACTATACTATATTGATTGCAAGGAGATCGAGGTGCCACGACAAGACAAAATACTCGTGGTTGACGACGACGCCAGCGAGAGAGAAGGATTAGCCGAGCTGCTAAGGGTATGGGGCTACCATGCTGACGTTGCTGCCGATGGCCAGCAAGCCCTGAACCAGGCCGCTGCGTTTAATCCCAGCGTTGTTATTTCGGACCTTCGCATGCCGGGCATGAGCGGCATGGACGTCCTGCGCCAGATGCGCGAGTTGCGCCCTGACGTGACCTTCATTATGTTAACCGCCCAGGGCACCATCGAGGAAGCCGTTGAGGCCACCAAGCTCGGCGCTTTTAACTTTCTGGAAAAGCCTGTTGACCCGAAGCGCCTGCAGGTTGAACTCCGCAACTGTCTGGAGCGCCGTGAAAGCGAACTGCAGCTCGAAATCGCCCACCGCCGGCTCCGCGAAGCCGGAATCCTTGGGCAGCTGGTGGGACGCTCGAAGAAGATGCAGGAAGTTATGTCCATCATAGCCACCGTGGCGCCCTCGCGGGCGAGTGTTCTGATAACAGGTGAAAGCGGAACTGGAAAAGAACTGGCGGCTCGGACCATCCACGAGCTGAGCCCGCGAAAGAGTAAGCCCTTTGTCGCCGTTAACTGTGCCGCGATTCCTGAGAGCCTGATGGAGAGTGAAATCTTCGGCCACGAGAAGGGTGCATTTACGGGAGCGGTGGAGAGGCGGATGGGTTGCTTTGAACTTGCCGATGGCGGCACCCTACTGTTGGACGAGATCGGTGAGATGCCGGCGCAGACACAGGCCAAGCTCTTGCGCGTCCTCGAAGACTCCAAGCTCCGGCGCCTGGGCAGTAAAAGCGAGATTTCTGTTGACGTGCGGGTGCTGGCCGCAACCAACAAGGTTCCAGCTGAGGCCGTTTCGAAAGGAGAGCTGAGAAACGACCTCTACTTCCGCCTCAACGTGGTGCAGGTTACCATGCCCCCGCTGCGCGAACATCTGGGTGACCTGGAACCTTTGACCCAGGCGCTCATCGAAGACCTGAATCGCAAACACCATACCACTGTTAAAGCCGTGGACGGCAGCGTGCTGGAAGCTTTCCGCCGGCACTCCTGGCCCGGCAACATCCGTGAACTGCGGAATACCCTGGAGCGTATGATGGTCCTGAGCCAGGGAGAAGTTCTGCGGGATACCGATCTCCCTGCCGATTTTGGAAAGGCTTCGACGGCTGCCATGGGGGATGATCTTCATCTTCGCCCGGGAATGACTGTCGGCGAGGCGGAACGCCGGCTGATTTTTGAAACACTGGCTTTTACCAGTAATAATAAGACCCGCGCTGCTGAAATGCTGGGCATCAGTTTGAAGACTCTTCACAATAAGTTGAAGGAATATGAGGCTGAGCCTCAAAGCTAAGCTGACGGCACTGATCGGCCTGCTGGTGCTGGTCGTGGTGCTGGCCATCTCCGCCCTTTACCTTTTTATCCTCACGCATGAAGCCCTTGCAGATGTGGGGGGGAGGGGATCGTTTGTGGCCGATGAAGTTTATCATCAGACGCAGACCGTCCTGGCACAAAGCTACCTCCCCGCCGGGGTCCAGCCGTCAGACACTCAGGCTGTGCTTCAGTTCGTTCGAACCCGGCTGGCAGAAGACCCCAATCTGAATTCCACCATTGAATCCGCCGTGGGTTACTCGCCGACCATCTATTACGTGGCGATAACGGACCCAAAGGGGACTATTCTTGTCCACAACGACCCGACTCAGATCGGTAAGCAGTTCACGCCAGCGCCTCCATTTGAGCAACTCCTGAATGCTGGCATATTGCAGCAGCTCCAGGTTATCTACGGGCCACAGCAGATATATGAGGTTGTCCATTCCAGCAGGGTGGGTGACCGTCTACTTGATGTCCGCGTTGGTGTTTCAACGCTGTTTGTCGCCAACGAGCTGACGCCTGAATTGCACCGCGCATCGCTGCTTGCTCTTCTGGCCCTGGTCCTGGCAACGCTTTCCGCGAGCCTGCTTTCTTATGGCGTACTCCGGCCTCTCAAGACCATCTCGCGAAGTGTTGAGCGGATGGCGCGCGGAGAGAATCCCGAACCGCTGAAGGTGAACCGAAAAGACGAATGGGGAATCCTTTCCTCCAAGCTGAATCTGCTGGGCGAACAGATTCGGGGCGAAAAGACAGCTTTCACCCGGCTCAAGGAGAATCTCGACCAGCTTTTTTCCAACCTGGCGGATGGTCTGATGCTTTTTGATAAACAGGACCAGTTGGTGCTTGCCACTCCGGCGGTAGAGAGGTTCCTGGGCGAGGACCCGAAGTTGCTATTGCACCGCACGGCGACGGAAATTTTCTGGAGTGACCATCCGATGGATCGTGTGCTCCGTGAGGCCTTCATAGCACGTGAGCCCATCACATGGGAATCCCAGGATGAGGTCAATAGTGAAGACAATGAAAGTCCCCGCATCTCCGCCAGTGTCCAGTTTGCCGAGACCGAAGGAGAACCGGTGGGCGCCCTGGTAACAGTGCGCGACGCCAGCACACGCGCGCAACTGGAAGATCAGATCGCCGTGGCTACAAGGATGGCGGCCCTTGGCCGGATTACTTCCGGGGTTGCGCACGAAGTCAAGAACCCTCTGAATGCAATGGTCCTACAACTGGAAATCCTGAAGGCGAAATTGGCCGAACACAGTACTGCCGTCAAGCCCCAGCTTGACACTCTTTCTTCCGAGATTCGGCGGCTGGATCGTGTGGTGAAGACGTTCCTCGATTTTACGCGGCCGGTGGAATTGCGAGTGAGCGAGACGGACCTGGAACAAATGCTCGAGGAGGTCTTTACCCTTGCTGAACCGCAGGCCCGGCAGAACCACGTGCGTCTGACGATTGAGAAGGACGGTCCCGTCCCGAGATTGAAGGTCGACCGCGACCTCTTTAAGCAGGCCCTCCTGAACCTGGTGCTGAACGGTTGCCAGGCCATGCCCTCCGGGGGAGTACTGAAAGTCAGGCCAAGGAAAGTGGAACGCCGGGTGGAGCTCGAAATCGAGGATCAGGGCTTGGGGATTCCGCCAGACGTGCAGCCCAGGATCTTCTCCCTCTTTTTCACAACCAAACCCGGCGGTTCAGGTGTGGGGTTGGCCATGGCTTATCGGATTATCCAGCTGCACAATGGGTCGATCGACTTCTCAAGCGAACCGAACCACGGCACGATCTTTCGAATTGCCCTGCCTGCATAGGCGTGTTCCCGGGCCCTCGATCTGGCCTTTCCCTAGGGTTGAATTTGGCAAAAGGATGTTGCTACCCCTCAAAGAATATCGGGAGTAAAATAGGCTCAGAATGATTGGAGGCCAGCGAGAGAATTTACCCTTTCGTTGCCATGGAGCGCACGGAAAGCGACATCCTGCGCTTACCAAACTTGGGTTCGAGAGGAGGAGCCATGCCCCTGAAGAAGCTCCAGAAGTTTTTCGCCGGGCCCGCGCCACACCTGTCGCGGGAAGACGCCATGAAGGTGTTCACTCGTGATCAATTTCAATGCCAGTATTGTGGACTGGACGGTTTGCACCAATTCACAAACTGGATGGTCCTTACCGTTGACCATGTTCACCCGCACCACCATGGCGGGGCACGAAAAATGGAGAACCTCGTGACCTGCTGCCAACCGTGCAATTTGATCAAGGGGAAACGCCTCTTCAGATCGTTCGATGATGCCAAGGCCTTTGTGCTCAAGAAGCGCAAGGAATGGGAGCATCTTTATACGCAGCAGGCCAAGGTGACCGAGAAGAGCATTGCGAGCCACCATTCTGCCTGATAGCAAGTGCGTCTGCATCTGATCAACTTGTGGCGCGAGTTATCGAGAGCTGGTAACTCGGAGCGGAAAGTGTACCCGGTCACCCGCCTCTCGCTCGTGCGATCCACCGTAGGGCCAAAGGGCAGGGCCAGACCTGCCCACGATCTTTGATGAGTGATAGAATTAAAATACCTTGAGCTGGAAAGCAGCAGTTTTCAGCATTGCCGTGATTTTTGGCGGGTGCCCCAAGAGGCAGACGGGGCCGCTGATTGTTTACGTTCCTACGCCGCCGCCCGCTGCGACGCCCTCGCAGTCAGACCAGAGCATAGTTGTGCAAGCTCCGGCCCCTCCGGCCCCTATCGAAGCCAAGCAGGATTCTGCCCCAGAGGCCCCGCCGGAACCAGTTCCTAGCAAGCCTGCGCGTCCCAAGCCAACGGATGCGAAAGCTCGCCCGGACGAGGCCCCGGCTGCTGAGGTGCCCGCATTGCAATCTGCCATCAGTTCAGGCCAGGCTACAGCACTGCAGGGACAAGTTGCCCGGTTGCAGCAGGGGATTGAGAAGCGAATTCTAGTTCTCAGCCGCGAATGGTTGTCTCCGTCCCAGCGGGGAATGCTGGAAGATGCGCGCGGATTTCTCCAACAATCCCAGAGGGCGCTTCAAGAGTCCGATTTTCAACGGGCCTATAACCTGGCTCACAAGGCCGAACTTCTGGTCGCTTCGCTCGAACAGCCTCGATAACCCTACGAAACCACAATCACCGGCCTGAGCATTGAATGAAGTTGTAATAAGAGCAGAGCCACCGGACAGCCAAACGCCCTAAAACGTCTTATAAAAGATGCTCCGTCAATTACGCACGAGTGTTGCGGGTCGATCCCGATACCAAACCGCAAGGGTTCGTCGAACATTGAACTGTGTCATTACATCCAGTGGTGGCGGTTTGTATAGAATGTGACCTGGCGATGAGGAAACCGTTCCTTGAAAGAGCGATAGCGCCGCAGGACTTTCAAATACCGATGATTTGAAGTTTTCAGCTTGATGTGACGCAGATTAATTAACGCCTCTTCCACACTCCAAACGTTCTTCAGGGAGAAGCGCCAGTCCGTGGTGACAAGCTCTCGGAGATCAGCCAGAGCATAGCCGATGATTCGAGCCTCCTCGGTCACAAAAGGATCAACATAACTCATCACCAGGTGGCGGAGGGTCCGATAAAGGGGTTTGCGCCCCTGGAGGCTGAAGTCGCGTGACTGTCCAACGGATCCCCAACGACCGCGCTGGCGGAAAGCAAACACCACATGGTCCAATTTATCTTTTGATTCCAGGTCCAGAAGCAGCGGTGGGTAGCCATGCTGTTCCAGTATGGTGGCCGCCACGAAAGCGGCCTCGAGGCAATGTGATGTTTTGCGCCTGAGCGTGCCCCGAAAACTTCGCAACGTTTCGCCGTTTCTTTCACGATTGTAAGTGAACTTCCGGATAAACTTCTGCACTTGGCGGGGCGTCCGGTATGTTTGAATGGTCTCCCACTCTCTGGGCGTGAAAGCTTCAGGCGGCGGCAGGTCGTAAGGCGACAACGGCTTGAATTTCCGGGGGCGCAAGCTTTCTAATCTCCCATACCCCAGCGATCATACCAGAGCTGAAAGCAAAGAAGCGTCCAAAGGGCTTTCCGGTGGTCGGACTGGGCGTTTGAATGTTCGCGAATCAACTGTTGGACATAAGCGCTGTTGAACAGCCCCTGGCGCTTCAGCTTCTCTTCTTCGAGCGTTTCGGCCACCAGCGGCTGGAGTTCATTGCGAAGCCAGCTTGCAACGGGTACGGTGAAACCGCGCTTTTGCCTGTAAACGATCTTGTGCGGCAGCCACTTTTCGACAGCCTTCTTCAGAATATATTTGGTCCTGAAGCCCCGGACCTTCAGGTTGGTCGGCAGGCCCGCTGCAAACTCGATCAGACGATGGTCCAGGAAAGGCGTCCTCATTTCCAATGAGCACGCCATGCTGGCGCGGTCCACCTTGACCAGGAGGTTATCTTCAAGATACATCCGGAAATCCAGATAGATCATTTCCGCCAGAACCTCATCAAAGCGGGCGCCTTCCAGGACCCGGGACAGGGGACTGAAAATAACGCCGATCGGCGAGTGCGGTCCAGCCCACTGCGGAGTGTAGAGCTGCTCAAGTTCGTCAGCGGAAAACATGCCGAACCACGAATGGTGGCGAACTGCCGGGTCTTTTTCGGCATGTGTCAGAAAGCGTCGCAGAAACAATCCTTTGGGCACCGCGTCTGAAGAGACGGGCAATAGTTCCCGAAGGCGGTCAAAGACCTGCCGCCGCAGGAATTCGGGAAGCATCAGGTAATATTCCGCCGCCCTGGCTCCCAGGTAAGTAGGATAACCGCCGAAAAGTTCATCGCCACCTTCCCCGCTCAATGCGACCTTGATGTGTTCCCGCGCGAAACACGACAGGAGATAGGTTGGAATTATAGCGGGATCGGCCATGGGCTCGTCGAGATGATCCATCAGGGTCAGCAATGCGCCACGCATGGTTTCGTCGTCGGCCATCAGGACGTGATGCTTCGTGTTGAAATGTGTGGCAACGAACTCCGCGTATTCTCCCTCGTCAAAAGAGCGCTCCGGGAATGAGACTGAAAAGCTGTTGACATTTCCGGGTGACAACTCGCTCATCGTTGCAACCACAGTGGAGGAATCGATGCCGCCACTTAGAAAAACTCCCAGGGGAACATCGCTGACCAGGCGCGAGATCGCCGCCTCCCGCAACTTCTCCCGAAGCTCTTCGCAGGCTGCTTCTTCCTGCTGGCGGGTCATTCTTCCTGCCTCCGGCGCACGGAGGTAAGCCTGTATTCTCCAGTAGCACTCGATCTGCATATTCCGGTTTTCAACCACCATCATGTGCGCGGCCGGAAGCTTTTTGATGTCGGCATAAACTGACCGGGGCGATGGAAAGTAACCGTAAAAGAAATACTGCGAGAGGCCCTCGCGGTCGATTTCCCGGCTGATACCGGAGTGTTCCAATAATGCTTTGATCTCCGACGCAAACAGCAGAGTGCCGTCGGATTCCCAGTAGTAAAGTGGTTTTTCCCCGGCCCGGTCGCGCGCCAGAACCAGCCGCTTTGTGCGCTCGTCCCACAGTGCAATGGCGAACATGCCGTTCAGTTCACGGACGAATTTTGTTCCTTTATCCTCGTAAAGGTGAGCGATGACTTCGCCGTCGGACTGTGTCTTGAACTGGTGTCCGCGTTCAAGAAGGTCCTTGCGGAGCTCGCGGTAATTGTAGATCTCTCCGTTAAAAACCAGGTTGATCTCACCGGTCTCGTTGGTCAACGGTTGGTCGCCCGTCTTGAGATCGATAATACTCAGCCGTCGGATGGCAAGCGACAGGTGGGGCAGTTCGAATTTGCCCTGGCTGTCCGGCCCCCGATGCCTGAGCCGGGCAGACATTCGGTCGACCAGTGTGGGGTCTTCGAGTGGTCTATGAAACAGGTTGTGAATCCCGCAAATGCCACACATAGAATTCTATATTAGCGGTCCATGCCTTCTAGGATAGTATCGATTTCGGGGTTCAGTTTCCCTTCTCCAGAGCGCCGGCCGGGCCTGGACTGGCCGGGATCTCCCAAACGGAATATTGCCACCCAGTCCACATCGGGCTCATTGTGCGGACTGCATCGGACAATTGCGCCACCTGGTTGTTTCTAACGAGCACCAGCACGGGCGTAGATCGGCGTTTCGCCAGCCAGCCGTCTTCATCCATGACGAGGGGCATCCCATCTGTATCAGGAGGAGCAAGACTTTGAGGTAATTGTCCTCCTTCCGTTTCCTGCTTGATTACGGGCCACCGCGTTACGACATAGTTGCTGGTCAATTCATCCGCGGTGGAAGAAATCAGCCCTACCGGTCTTTGCAGATAGAACGGCAATCCAGTCCGAAAGTAGTAATAGCCGTATAGGGGGAGATTTTTCTGCGGACTGGCGAGAATGGTTTGCGCAAGGGCGCGGCTTGATTTTGCGGAAGCAAACAGCTCCAGGGGGTGAAACCACCGGACCAGCATTACAGGAAAGCAACACGCGACTACAGCGAACATGATGACCGAGGGACTCTTCTCTTTTGCCCGGGCGCAGAGATTTCGTCCGATTATTCCCAAAGCAGCCATAATGACCCCGGTATAAATCAGCGTTGGGCGCAGCAAGGCGAGAACGTCATGTGGCATTTTCCTCTCAAGCCGGCCGCGTGGAAAAAGAAAGTGTTGAAAGTGAGGGAGTGCCGCGATGATGATTCCCAACGCTAGCAAGGTGGCAAAGCCGCCTGTCAGCCAATCGGGTGTCCGCTCTTGTAGTTCGGGCTCCGCTCCCGTCCACACTTTCGCCATTAGAATGCTGAGCGGAACCATGGCAGGAAGAAAGTAGCCCGGAAGCTTGGATTGAGAAATGGTGAAAAATACGAAAATGACGCCCACCCAGCTTAGAAGAAACAGCACTGGAGCTTGCTGCTCCTGCCGCAGATCCCTCCACCGGCGGACGCGGTGGACAGCCGAGTAAAGCAGGAAGAAACTCCAGGGCAGGAAGCCCGCGAGATAGATGATGAGATAGTAGTAAATGGGACCGGCGCGATGGGAATGCCCCGTGGCAAACCTCTGCAGGCTTTCCTGCCAGAAGGCGTATCCCGGAAAATCCGGGTGCCGAACCGAAACCGCGATAAACCAGGGAAGCGTTATCGCGAAGAACGCTCCCAAGCCCAGGAGCCAGTGCAAATCTTTCAGGCGGGCGAATTTCCCTCGTAATGCCTGGTAGGCCGAGATGGAGAGTAGTGGCAGCAGAAATCCCACTGGACCCTTCGTAAGAGTTGCCAAACCCATGGCCGCGAAAAACAGGGCGTCAAGCAACTTTTGGCGTTCGGGATCGGCTTCCCGCAGCCAGTAGCAGACCATGGCTCCGGTGACAAAAAGCGTGAGTGTCATGTCAAAGATGACCTCGCGCGCAAACACCACCACAAGAGGTGATGTTGCCAGGACAAGTCCTGCGTAAAGCGCCGTGGAATTTTCAAACATCCGGCGCGCCATCAGCCACACAAGCAAAACCGTCAAGAGCGCCGCCAGCGCCGAGGGAAAGCGCGCGCTCGCCTCCGACAGCCCCGCCACCTTAAACGATGAGGCGACCGCCCAGAAAAAGACAGGTGGCTTGTCCAGGTAGGGAAAGTTGTTAAAGTGCGGAGTGATCCAGTCGCCTTTGGCCAGCATTTCACGGGCGACCTCAGCGTTCCTTCCTTCATCGGGCTCAATCAGGGGCAGCCGGCCAATGCCCGCAACAAACATGCAGGCAGCCACTGCCAGCAGGACGATAAAATGGATAGCCGGAAACCTGCCCACGGTCGTGTTCGCGAGGACCGCGTTGCTTGGATTTGAAGAGCTTTCACCACTCAAAGATGCCACACCTCTCCGTCAGCACAAAGTCGGCTCCGCAAACCCCCAGTGCTTCACTTTTTTGCTGTTCCATTTATGTGGACCTTGTAGCACTCAGCGGATTCTCTCTCGATCAGTTGCAGGTTGGATTCGAAGCCGATATGGTTTTTTTTCATCCAGCGCACTGCCAAGACGTCTTCAAGCCCCTTCACCAGGCGGCCCCACGTGCCGTACTTAGTCTCTCCCGCCAGCCGCGGATGGTGTGACACCGGAACCTGCGTTACGCGATAACCGCGCAGCTTGATCAGCGTGGGGAGGAACCGGTGCATTCCCTTATAAAGTTCCAGACCCTCCAGGCATTCACGCCGGTAGGCCTTGAGCGTGCACCCCGTATCAATGATGTTGTCGTCTGTAACCCAATTGCGGAAACCGTTTCCGATAAGCGATGAGACCCGCTTCCACAGGGTGTCCTGTCGTCTTGTGCGGATCCCACACACCAGGTCCCAGTCGGTCAGCATTCCAGCCAGGCGGGGAATTTCCATGGGGTCATTTTGAAGGTCGGCGTCGATGGTTGCAATGACTTCGCCGCGTGCCAATCGGAAACCCGCTGCCATTGCGGCGGTCTGGCCCATATTCTTGTGGAAATGGGCAATGCGAATCCGGGAATCTTTGGCCTGGGCTTCCTTCAACAGGTCTAAGGTACGATCACTGCTGCCGTCGTCAACAAAGAGGATTTCAACCGTGCCTTCCCAGCCGGACATTGCCTCCGCGATGCGCGCCACGAGAGGACCGATATTGTCCTCCTCGTTGAAAACCGGGATAACGATCGAAAGATTCGGCATCGTAATTCTTACTCTGGCGCCCGGCGAGCCCGGGGTAGAACTGAAGCCGCCAAACATCTGAAATGCTGTGACTTCTGTATGTTTGCCTTCCACGAGAAATTCTAGCATGCCCCCGTGAAGCATCCTAAAAAATTACCGCTGCGCAACCTCGGAATAACATTGGACTTTACTTTTGAGGAAAGGGTAAACTGCAAACTGGGTGGGGAAATCAAACCAGCAGCCTGGAGTCCGCATCCAGGCTGGAATAAGCCGCAAGTGCTTTGGCGGCAGAGAGGTGAACATGATCCATCCTAAGAACCGCATTGCAATCCTGTTGGTGACCCTTGCCCTTACCTTCAGCGGTTGCAGCCTTCTTAAGAACACGAGTGCTCCGAACGACGAGGCCGTTGTCGCCGCTATCCAATCCAAGCTTTATCAGGACCCTGTTCTGAAGACCCGCGACGTGCGCGTGGTTTCGCAGCAGGGAGTAGTGGTTCTGTCGGGCACCGTCGGCAGCGATCAGGAAAAGACTGCCATTGAGCAATTTGCCCACAGCACGGATGGCGTTAAGCAGGTGATCGACGAACTGGCGGTCAATGCTCCTGAGCAGGCCGCGGCAGAAGCCCCTGCCCAGCCCGAACCGAGGGCTGCACGTCGCCGGTCCCGCGCAATGGCACAGAACGAACCTCCACCTGAACCGCAAGCTCAGAGCCCAGCGCCTGTTGAGCAGGTACCTCCGGCTTCACAAGCCTCGGACGCCCCTCCTCCACCGCCACAGCCAATCGAAGTTACCATTCCTGCGGGGACTATTATTTCCGTGCGAACGGTGGACCCTGTTGATTCCTCAAGGAACCAAACCGGAGACCAATTCGCCGCAACCATCGACTCACAGGTTGAAGAGAACGGGCAGATCATTATCCCTCGCTATGCAAAGGCGCGTTTGCAGCTTGTGGGTGAGCGCACCGCTGGCCGCATTAAAGGGCAGTCGGAAGTTGAATTGCAACTTGTCAGCCTTACCGTAAACGGCAGGTCGTATCCGGTAAGTACCGGGGTCTATCAGCAGGAAGCCTCCTCTCGAGGCAAGCAGACTGCCAAGAGAGTTGGAATCGGCGCTGCTGCAGGCGGTATCATTGGCGCCATCGTCGGCGGAGGTAAGGGCGCTGCAATCGGCGCTGGCGTCGGCGCCGGAGCGGGAACGGGAGTTCAGATGGCGACGAAAGGTCAGGCCGTCAAGATCCCACCGGAGACAAAGCTAGATTTCACCCTGCGCGCCCCTCTGAACGTTACCGTGAATCCGTAGTATTCCCGGGGAGACGTCTCGGCCGGTTATTACTCGTTCCGTTATCACTTTTCCGACGTACAAGGCGAAGTGTGTTTGTGTTTTTTCGTGTGCTCTCCTCATCATCGAACATCACGTTAAATCAAACGTTTTAACACACTTCCATTGGCGCACGGGCCCACCGACCCGGTAGAGTGCCAGTCGACGGAATCGAAAGTGCCGGCCTGATAGCGACCGAAGACCTGTGGCAACCCTCCGCTTGGTTTCCACCGGTAGATTTCCGTATACAAGGCTTAGGTGTGGCATATAGGGCTCGTTCTGACGAGCAAAAACCCGGCAGGCTGCGAGGCGAGCCTTCGAGATGGAAGGGTTTGCGACCACGGAAACAAAAAGGCAGCGGAAAAAATCATCGAGGTAGCCAATCTCACCCAATTCAATTGCGAATGGTTTGAGGATGCGTGCCAGTTTAGCTGACTTTGCCAGGGCCTTCTCTTCAGCCAGCGCGATCCGGCTAAGCAAGGTAATGTGAGGTTCAAACCGCGGAGTGGAGAATTCCTGGCAGAGACGGCAGATTTGACCTGCCAGGAAGCTGAATGTCGGCTCCCCAGGCATCAACCAGAGTGCATAGCCCTTTCCGGCTGGATTTGCGTCCAGAGACATTCGAGACTCCGAGGAGCTTCAGGGCCTGGGTTTCGAGATAGCTTCGTTGGTCTCAGCCCTTTTGTGGACGCGCCTTCCTTTGAATTCCGGCAGGACATTTCGCATGTTCGTGGGCGAGCCGTTGGCTTTGTAATTCTTATAACCAAGTTCGTTCTGGCATCCGGCCAGATTGGTTTCCATGGTCGCGAAGATCTGGTCGTGGTTGCGCAACAGAAATGAAAGATAGGGTTTGAGCGATTGGCGCATGGTCAGTAATTCGTTCCACGCCTGACGAAATTCGCCTTCCACGCTCGGATTGTTGTGGCGAGAGATAGTTGTCGTAAGCCTTTCGATCGACGGCAGGACTTCACTGATGCCGGCGTAGGTTTCAAATCCCAGATATTCGCTGTCCACACGGCTGTCAAACAACTGGCGCCTTTGTTCCAGGGAAGCAAGGCTGCGTTTCAGCGTGTCCAGATCGCCATTGAAGCCGGCAACCTCGGCGGGCGCCATCTTCAGTTGTTGCGGGTCGAGCTGGGTTGCCAGGTCCTTGACGCGCGCCTCCGTCTGCCACAATTTCATGAGTAGCTGGTGGGTCTGTGCCGGTTCCATGTACCCCGGCTGGTTGGCCATGGAGCGCGGTGGCGCTTGCATGTGTTCGGGGACTTTGATCCGTTCCGTTTCAATCTGTTCCGGTGCCGCGGGCTCGGACGCTGGCTTTGTTGTATCCTGGCCGGGCGCCTGGGCCGGCAGCATACAGGGTGTCAGCAGCCCCAAGGTTATTAGAAGGACAAAGAGTCTCATGGCAACTCCTGAATCTGAACTTTTATCCCAAAAAACCAGCATGGCAGGGGCGGAAGGCATTCGTCCAGATGTTTTTCAGAAGGGCCTTGACCCTGTCTGGAGAGGGCGGCATAATCCTCCATCATGAAACCATTCCTTGCGTTCTCTGGAATTGTTGCCGCAGTCTTTCTCGCCACGGTAGCGGTCTTATTGATCGGAACGCCAAGGCCGGCTGCGGCCGTCAGCCGTCCTCAAATCCTCGGCATCGCCCACGTCGCCCTCAGGGTGAAGGATGCAGCCGAGGCCCGAAATTTCTTTGGACACATCTTGGGTTTGGATGAATTGCCCCCTGAGGAAACGGCAAACGGCAAGATGCGCAACTCGTATTTCAAGGTGAGCGACGAACAGTACATTGTGGTTTCTCCCACACTCTCATCTCCGACAGAGGACCGCCTGATTCACATCGCCTTTCGTACACCGGACGCGAAAGGGTTGTGTCGTTATCTGGCAAGCCACGGTGTGACTGTTCCAGGAGATCTGCAAAAGGACTCCGAGGGTGACCTCAGCTTCGCCTTGGAAGATCCTGCCGGTCACACCGTCGAATATATTCAGTACTTGCCAGGCTCGGTTGAAAGCCGCAACTTCGGAAAATTCCTTTCCTCCCGACGCACTTCACGACAGATTATTCATGCTGGCGAGACGGTGGACGACCGGACTCCCGCCGACGGTTTTTATCGCGGCATTCTGGGATATCGCGTGATGTGGACCGGTGGCATGACGGACACCCGGACGGACTGGGTGGACATGGTTGTGCCCAACGGCAGCGATTGGCTGGAGTTTATGTTGAACGTCCACAATCCTTCGCCGCGCCTGCTGGGCGTGATGAATCATCTCTCAATGGGAGTCAAGAACATTCAGCAGGCTTTTAAAACCGTTAAAGCCCGCGGCTATAAAGCCGAAAAACCGCAAATCGGCCGCGATGGAAAGTGGCAGCTTAACCTTTACGATCCGGACCTGACGCGCGTGGAGTTCATGGAATTTAAGCCTGTACAGAAACCGTGCTGCTCGCCTATGCTGACATTCAACTGAAGAAGGCCGGCACGTGCCTTCACTGCACGTGAGTGGGTACATCCGCTGCTTCGTATTCTTCTCCCTCTTAATGTTTACTGGATGCTACGGAAATAACATCATTTTTGCGGCGGCAAGGTTCCCGGCCACTGGACGACGAAAATTTGTCCCCCTGGCGAACGCTCCACGACGGGCGCGTAGAGACCCAGGAACGTGCGGTGCCACCAGCGTCCCGTTTCGCGTTTCGTCGTGAAGTCGGTAAACCAGTACTGCCAGGCCACCGCCCGAACCTCCAGCGGCGGCTGTCCGGGAAAGGGATTGGAACGGAAAAGGGAAAGCACGCTTGGGTCGTTCTTAAGCAGCAATTCTTCCGTCTGCATCACCCAGGGATTGTGTTCAAAGTCGCCGAGTGACGCGAACCACAGGTTCCAATCAAAGCGCGGCTGGTAGGGTGCATAAATTCCCGGCGGCTCCTTCAGGTCCTGGGGTTTGTAACGAAAAGGATAGGCAATCCACTCCTTGCCGTCGCGCGAGCCCTGGAATTCAATTTCATACCGCGCCCTGGTCATGACGGCGAAAAGGCCATACTGATTGGCGATTCGAAACGGTTGAAGGACCTCGACGGGTTCGAGTGGCAGGGGCAGCGATGGAATGAACATCAGGAGCATCTGTACCGTTGTGGCATAGAAAATCCAGGTGAGAAAAACACCTGAGACCACCGTTCCTGCCGTTGATGCGCGCGGCTGCGACGCGTCTGCGGGGGGAGTCTTCCAGTCGAGAAACCTGGCCTTGTAAAGCGTGCCAATCCGGGAAGATTTCAACCGATTGAACCAGGCTGCGAAGTGCTGGTCATCGAGCAGAAGAAAGCCCAACGAGAGAACAAGGTAATTCAGAAACGCGTAGTTTGCCGTCAGGATAATGGCAATCTGGAACGGCGTCAGAATTAGAAAACAGATCAGCCGGCTGCGGCGCGAAAAGATGAACATCCAGCAGATGCTGAGCTCAGCGACAAGCGTAAACAACGCAAGGGCCGCCAGAAAAGGATGCGGGATTTGCTGGGCGTACCAGCCGACCCACGTGGGCAGTGGGCCATTCTGATAATACTGGTCCATGGCCGTCAAGTGTTGCCAGTGAGGGTCGTGGCTGGCCAGCTTGGCCACGCCTGACTCAAAATAGATTCGAAACCATTCCCACTGCAGCAGAAACAAGCTGGCAGGCGAGGGCGGGCGGGATTCCCCCAACCCGGGGCGAAATCCCGACGGGGCAAAGAAAAGCGATACAAAACCGGCGGCCAGCAGCATGCCGTCAGACTGATAATCCGCAAAATTGCGCGCGGCAGCGATAAAGGAAAGATAAGCTACCAGGGCCACAGCAATTGTTCCGCGAGGCCAGATGTTGAAAAGGAGAGCGACGGAAGCCAACAGGCCGGCCCATACCAGAAAGTGCAGTGCGAAGGTGCCGCTTCCCAACCAGAGGAGGGTTGGAGCGAACCAGTATCGCAGGACCCCTGCGTGATCCTTGAGAATTGTGAGATAGTTCTGAGCTGGCAGGATCCCGTTCGGACCTACCAGTCCCTCGATCTGGAAAGCCAGCGAATAGAAAGCCGAAAAAAAGATCAAGCCGAGCGCGCGAAGGAACAGCCAGCGCGGCCATACGTGCCCAGGCGCGCCGGATTGCTCGGGGCCGAATATCCTGTGAAGCGGCGTTTTGATATCCAGAGTCATTCGACCGTTTATTCTACAGTTATCGGAACAATCCAGCGCCGCCTTTCTACGGAGGTTCGGCCGGCCTGCAGTGTATGAGATCATCATCTGCGATCTGTGCGTTGCGTTATCCTCATAGGAGCGCATAAACTCATTGGGTAGAACGAAGGGACGGGACCTCGGGCTTCTGCGCGTAGTCGGTCGGGCCAGGCCTGGTGCCGGGAGGGGAGGGAAAATCTTGCTTCGAGTGAAAAACTGCGCGGCGCTGTTCCTGCTGGTGTTGATTACGACGACTTTGGCCGCAGGAGCCCAGTCTGAAAGCGCCGAAAGCGTACCATCTCCCACCATCTCTCTTGACGGCCAATGGAACTTCATGACGGACCCATCCGGCTCACTCAAGATTCAGGATCTTGCCTCTGTCAAGAATGCCAGACCGATTCGGGTTCCGGGGTCATGGCAGTCAGAATTTTCCGACTTGCGCGATTATGCCGGCTTGGGGTGGTATTGGCGCTCCGTGCAGGTTAAGAAATTGCAGCCTGGGCAGGTTGCGCTGCTCAGATTCGGAGCGGTAGATTATCGCGCTGTAGTATTTGTCAACAATCACCAGGTGGGGACACATGACGGTGGTTACCTGCCATTTGAGATCGACGTAACATCGTTCCTCCAAGCAGGAGAAAATCAGATTGCAGTTCGGGTGGCGGACCCGGGAGCAAAACCCGACGAGGTGGAAGGAATCAAGTACGCAGAAATTCCTCACGGCAAACAAAACTGGTACGTCCAGACGAGCGGTTTGTGGCAGAGCGTTGAACTCGATATCCGGCCGCAGGCGCATGTGGGGATTGTTCACGTCACGGCTGGAGCAGGCGGGAACTTCACATTCAGTGTCCAACTCGTGAACGTTCCTTCTGCTGCATCCGAAGAGCCGACGGTCGGGGCGGAGATTCTGGATCCGGATGGAAAAGTCGCGTGGAAGGGCCCTCAGAACGTGGTCACGAAGCAGGGCAATTATATGTTTTCGGGCAAACTTCCAAGTCCGGAACTCTGGACGCTTTCCCACCCGGCTCTCTACACGCTTCGCATTCACACCAGTTCCGGCGAGCAGCAATCGTGCCGCTTCGGGTTTCGAACGTTCGAAACTCGTGACGGGAAATTCTTCCTGAACGGCAAAGCGGTTTACCTGCGGGGCGCGCTGGACCAGGCATTTTATCCCGACACGATTTACACTCCTCCCTCACTGGACTTTCTGAAGGACCAGATGCGGAAAGCCAAAGCGTTGGGACTGAACCTTCTGCGTTGCCACATCAAGGTGCCGGACCCCCGTTACCTGGAGGCGGCTGACGAAACGGGCATGCTGATCTGGTATGAAATCCCGAACTGGGACAAACTCACCCCAGACTCTGAGGCCCGCGCACTTGATACCCTGCGGGGCATGGTCGAGCGTGACTGGAACCATCCGTCGATTGTCATCGTCAGCATCGTCAATGAGAGCTGGGGTGTGGATCTTACCAAGGCTCCTGATCGGGCCTGGCTGAAAAAGGCTTACCACCAGGCAAAGCAGATCGTTCCCGCGTGGCTGGTGGAAGATAACAGTGCCTGCTGCAAGAATTTCCACGTCGCGACCGACCTGGCGGATTTTCATGTGTATGATTCCATCCCCGACCACGCTGCCGACTTCGACCGATTTGTCGGCGACCTGGCGACCCGCCCGACCTGGCTTTTCAGTCCCTATGGTGATGCGGAGCCGAAAGGCAACGAACCACTGATGCTGTCGGAATTTGGTAACTGGGGGCTTCCCTTTGTTCCGCAGGAAAAGCCATGGTGGTTCTCGCGGGATTCTCACGGGCGCAGGATAACTCTGCCGGAGGGGTTGGAGAAGCGATTTGAAGATTACCAATACAGCACGCTATTCCCAGACCTTCACGCGCTGCTGGCAGCCACCCAGGCGCATGAGTTTAACTCGCTGAAATATGAGATCGAGAGTCTGCGCAGCCAGCCTTCCATCCAGGGTTACGTCATTACGGAATTGACCGATGTGATGTGGGAATCGAACGGCCTGATGGACATTTGGCGGAATCCCAAGAGCTTTGCAGACGATCTCGGGGATATCCAGCAGAATGACGTTCTGCTGGTCCGTCCTGTGAAGCACAATTATTTCGCGGGATCCAAGGCTGAGGCCGAAGTTTATTTCTCTCATTACAGCCAGCAGGATCTGGGAGCGGCAACAGTCACTTGGGAAGTTCAGGGAACATCGCTGAAGGGCAACTTCCCGGCCCCGGCGATTCCCGTTGGCTCCGCCGGGAAAGTGGGGGCTATTGCCTTTACGGTCCCGCCACCCTCAGCGCCGTCCCGGAATGTCTTGAACGTCCAGATTGCCGCTGGAGATGAAGTGATTGCCAGAGGGTCGGTTGACCTCTATTTTTATCCGTCGGCAATGCCCACGCTTCCGCCTCCGGTAAGTTTTCACGATCCCGATGGTAAGCTTCGCCGCCTTGCGGGTGAAATGCAGCGGCGCGACTATTTTGAGACAGCGAGTCCACAAGCCCACCCTGTGATGATCACACCCGTGTTCGATGCCGATGTGAAGAAAACTCTTGAATCCGGCGGTAAAGTTATTCTCCTAGCCAGTGGTCCGGAAACCATCACCCCGGACATTAAGATCGTGCCCCGCTCGGAAGATTCGTTGGATGGGAACTGGATCTCCAACTTCGCCTGGGTGCGAAAGACAGCGGCCCCGTTCAGCAAGATCGGATTTGATACGCTAAGCGGCTTTGAGACGGAGGCCGCCGTTCCGGAATCGGTTGTTGTAGGGATACCACCCGGTGAATTCCAGGATGTCCTCGCTGGGGAATTTTACGGATGGATTCATTCCAATGCGGGCACCCTGGTTCAGGCCCGCTATGGCAAAGGGAAGCTGTTGATCTGCACCTTTTCGCTGAATACGCCTTATAGTACCGATCCTTATGCCACGTTTCTCATGGACGCGCTTGTGAGTTACGCTGCGTCGGACTTTTCTCCCAAATTCGACATCACGCCACCCGCGAAGGCGCCCCAGGCGACCGGCCAGAAGGCCGACTCTGCAACAGAGTCAGCCACGGCCCACTAAGCACCATTGGTATTTTTTCCTGAATCTGGAAAGTTGCGGCGTGCCTCGGCCTCGCGCCAGACTCACTTGTTTAATTTCATCAAGCGGCGCGCGGCTTCATCGAGAGTGGCTTCCTTCTTGCAGAAGGTGAAGCGTATCTGCTGGCTGCCAAGCGATCGATTACTGTAAAAGCTGCTGCCGGGCACGGCGGCGACGCCGACATTCTCTATCAGGTGCCGCGTAAATTCGATGTCGTCAGGAAAACCAAACCCACTGATGTCGGTCATGATGTAATAAGCCCCGTACGGTTTGAAGCATTTGAATCCAGCCTCTTCCAGTGTCTGGAGCAGTCGGTCGCGGCGCCCGAGATAATCGTCCCGCAGCTTTTGGTAATAAACGTCGCCGAGGCGCAGCGCCGTGACTCCAGCCTGCTGCAAGGGCGCAGCGGCACCGACCGTAAGAAAATCGTGCATCTTTCGAATGGCCTGTGTGACTTCGGGTGATGCAATGGCGTAACCCACGCGCCAGCCGGTGACGCTGTAGGTTTTCGACATGGAGTTGATGGTGATGGTTCTCTCCCTCATGCCCGGAAGCGCGGCGATTGAAACGTGCCGGTGACCTTCATAGACGAGATACTGGTAAATTTCATCGGTAAGCACATAGGCGTTCGAGCGCCGAACGATCCCCGCGATGGTTTCAAGTTCTTCACGGGAGAACACTTTGCCGGTGGGGTTGTTGGGCGTATTAAGTATCAGCGCGCGTGTACGCTGATTGAACGCCGCCGCGAGTTCTTTCGGATCGAATGTCCAATCCGGAGGACACAGCGGCACAAAGCGGGGCACAGCGCCGCTGATGATGGCATCCGGGCCATAGTTTTCATAGAAAGGCTCGAAGACTACAACTTCTTCACCCGGGTCCACCACCGCCAGCAGCGAAGCGATCATCGCTTCAGTCGAACCGCAGCAAACAGTGATTTCCTGCTCGGGGTCGATGGCGAGGCCCGAATCCTTCTCAAAGCGCTCGGCAATTGCCTGGCGAAACTCGCGCGCTCCCCAGGTGATGGCGTACTGGTTGATGTCCGCCTGGATGGCTCTCACTGCGGCTTCTTTCACCTCGGCCGGCGCCGGGAAATCGGGAAACCCTTGCGCCAGATTCACCGCGCCGTGCCGGAGGGCCAGTCGAGTCATTTCTCGAATGACGGACTCTGTGAACTGCTGCGCCTTTTGTGACACGGGGGACTTTTCTGTCATACGGAATTCGTTATCGAACCGACGGCCACTCCACAAACAACCTTTGCGCAATAGGTCGTCGTAGTGGTTTCATCTCTTCCATTGTGCTTTCGGCACTGTCACCCGGATAAGGAGGTGGCTGGACGAACTTACATTTCAATTTTGTGAATGTCAAATGAATCGAGGAGAATAGCGGCCGGAGCAGACAGGAAGTTTCCTTTTTCTGACTCGGACTTAATGCAATACGGATATTGTGACATTGGACAGCATCGGCCTGTATTGCGATTGCAGATTTCTGGGGAGCCCGGCCGTCGGTCTTTCCCGTGCCTTCGTATGATTACTGGAACACTCAGCGAATGTAGCAGTCCCTCTTAGCAGTTGCCGATAGACGCCACTGTCGGCAAAGACAGCTTTAAGATAGACCCGCGTTTCCGGAAAAGGAATGGATTCCACAAACTCCTGCTGGTCGCGATACTTGCGCTGGCTGAGCCATTGGTCCACGGCGGTTGGCCCGGCGTTATATGCTGCAAGAGCCGCCGCCGTGTTGCCGTTATAGCGCTTGATGAGCCGGCTCAGAAATGCACATCCAAAGCGCACGTTGTAGGCTGGCTCATAAAGTCTTCGGCCAACAGAATTCAGGTAACGCTTTGAATGGGTCACCGTGGATGCCACAACCTGCATCAATCCGCGGGCGTCAGAAGTGGAAGTCGCTCGGGGATTGAACCCTGATTCTTGGCGGATGAGTGCCATCACCAGGTAAGGATCCAGGTGGTTGATTGCGGCGTAGCGCCTGATGACGGTGATGTGGGCCATCGGAAAAAGCAATTGCCAGACCTCGCGCGGCAGCTCAGAAAATTGCTGGGAATAGTAATCGGGAGTAATCCTCTTGGTCAAATGCAAGGCACGTTCTGTTCTTCCTTGCTCTGCTTCAAACTTGCTAAACGCAATGATCAGGGCAGGTGAATCGGGATGCCGGGCGAGCCGTGCCTGAAGGTCCTGCTTGGCGAGATCATCAAGATGCAGCGCCTTGAGCGTATTGAAGCCAGACAGGTTTTCGGCGCTGTTGGACGGCGGGCAAGCGCCAAAACCGGGCGGGTCCGCAGAGGGAATCTTGCCCGCGAGTTCTCGAAGCGAAAACAAATACCCGTCGCCAGAGACCGTTTGCTCAACAGGTCTTTTCTTCAACAGGGGAAGCCGGTTAGAAGCTTGCAGGGCGTAGTAGCCATGCCGGTAACGCGTCATCAGGAACTGGTACAAGGCGCGGGCTTCAGCCGGTTGCCCGTCTTCTGCCAGCCGTCCAAGAAAGTAGAGCGCCGCTGGCACGTGCGAGGAGCCGGGATATTTTTGGATGTGGTCCCGCAGCGCTTTACCTGCTTCACCCGATTTGCCCGTAAGACAGGATATCCAGGCTGACCGCCAGCTCGCCTCGGAGGCCTGCGGAGTTTTGGGGAACGCGTCCTGGAGCGTGCGGTAGTACAAAGGGGCGATGTCCCACTCTCCTCTGTACATGAAGTAATTGGCCGCCCTCAAAAGCGCTACCGTGTGCCAGTGAGAGTTAAAGTGATCAGCACGAAGCTTGTTGAGGGTCCTGGCGACTGCTGTGTCATCTTCGATCCGGGCGTAAGCGTCAACCAGAGTCGCCAGTCGCTCGGCATCCAGTTCCGGCGTCGGGGCAATACTGTTCACCAGTGTTTCAGCAGCATCGGAGGCACGGCCAAGGCGGATCAGGCACCTGGCACGCCCAAGGTTCCATCTCCAGGCCCAGGCGCTGTTCCGCCGGTCCTTCATCAACTGATCGTACCCCTTGAGCGCTTCAGCGTAACGGGAGGCAGAATAAAGTTTCTCAAGCCGTGCCGAGGCGATTTCATCTGAAACCGGCGGATAGCTGACGCCGAGCTGACTTTTCAATTTGTCCAAAGCATCACCGGCCGCACCAGCTTGCGGCGTGGTGGGGAATGCGTAGTAGATGTCCTGGAAAGTCTGCGCAGCCTGACGTAGTTGACCGGTATTGGTGTAAGCCCGGCCCAGCACCAACGCCAGCGCCGGCCGCTCACGCACCTGATGCTCGCTTTGGAGAAGCTGCAAGGCTTTCTCAGGGTCACCTGTCTGGAGGTATGCCCAGGCCATCAGTTCGATGGCGTCGTAATGTTCTGTGCTGGATGGATAGCGTTGGTTGAAACCACCCAGGATGCCGGGGACGGCTTCAGGATGGCCACCTTTGTAAGCGGCCGATGCGCGGTAATAATCCGCAAGATCGGCCAGTGGGGACGCCGGTGAAGAAGCCTTTGCGAGATCAGCTGCCGCGGCATCATATTCTCCGGATTCGTATTCACGATATCCAAGAACAAAATAAGCCAGAGCCCGATCTTTGCCCGGCTTAAGAGACTCCGCATATCGCCTCAGTTCAGGCCAGGCGCTTGAAGAATTGGCCCTTGCAGCCAGATGGACCAGCGTAGAGGGAAGCCTCTGCGGGCTCGCGGCCGGGACCTGGACGGTGGACGCCAAGGGGAAGAAGAAACTTACGAGTAAACTGAGGATTAATTTCACACTGAGGGACCTGAATAGCCGGAACCGAGAAGCAAGGGATCATTTTCAGCCAGCGTCCTTACCAGCTCTTCGTAAAAGTAATCAAATTGGTCTGCCACCGTATGTGCAAAGCGCTTCTCGTAGGTTTCCCGGCTGCGATCGATATCTTTCTTGAGCCGCTGATAAATATCCTTGTTCCTGCGCCCTTCTTCAAGGCTGTTCTTATTGTACAGTTCGATCTCAGAAATCAGCAGTTTTGAAAACCGCCTGGCGTCACGAAGAACCTTCTCTTCCTCTTCCTTTTGGTGAGGGATGTCAACTACCTCGGCAGGGGCGGCAGGTTCCTCGGACGGTGGGGTTATTGCTGGCGATGCTGTAAGAGCCTGTTCTGCTTGTACTTGCAGGCCACCCGTCTCTGCCGGGATGGCTTCAGACAACACAACGGCAGCCGTCCCGGGGCTGGCAATGGCTTCCGGGGGCGCAGTCTTTGCTTTGTCTCCGTCTGCTTGTTCAGTGGTGTTTTCAGCGACAACCATTCCCGGGGCTGCGACGATCGCCGCGAGGCCGCCGTTTACAACCAGCAGGCGGTCAATCTGTGCTCCCGCAAACTCAGCGAGGACATTCAGAGAGTTTACGAGGGCCGAATTCCGCCGCTCGCCGGTTTCGGCGTAGAGTATGGCGACGACAGAATCTGCTGACCGGACGGGAATCAGAAAGATACGAGCGTTCGCAGGAGGGGTAAGTTTCGCCAGAACATTGGGGTTCTTCTCGAGATCCGCGGCTCTTGCTTCCACAGTCTGCGCCGACCCAAAAGCCTGGCCGAACGGGCCATCCTGATTCAAAGAAACCACCAGACTCCGAAGAATATTCACTGGCAATTCATGGCCATAGCCGCCGGCCGAAGCCCCCCAGGCCACGCGGCCCCGGACGTCAAACACCACCGCGCGGATACCCATGCGCGCCGCTTCATCGGCAAGCGCCTCAAGGACCTGCCCGGCGTGAGTGGCGGCAGCTATCCTGCGAACGCCCGCCAGTATGCCGGAAGGTGAACAGGCATTCGTCCCGTCCCCGCCTGCGAGCGACATCTCAACTGGCTCAAGTATTCTTGACGCGACAGTTTCCAGTTGACGGTGTTCATTCTGAAGGGATTTAAGGTTTTGACTGAGCTGTTCAATCTGTTCAGCCTGCCGGTTCAGCACATTGCTGAACTGCTCATGGACCTGCCGGATTGAATCGGGTGTCTGTTTTGATTGTGTGATTTCCAACCGCAAAAACCCTCGACCTCGCTCCCCCTCGCGCCTCTTTTATCGTACCGCCAAAACCGGCCATGTCAACAGTCAACTCCAGAATGGGCTGAAATATGAGAAAAACCTTAATCCACAAGATAATTCTCGGCGGGACTAGTTCCGCTGGCGAGGGATTTTGAAAGTGGCGCGACCTGCAACTGCTGGAGCAAGCATAGCCAGGTGTGGCTCCTCCAGGTCCCACAACAAATTGAACTCCCCTGGCACATGGCTTTTGGCGAACCACGTGCCCGGAGAGCAACCGACTTCAGAAGTTAACGCGCAGCCCGAATTCAATCTGACGATTGGCGCCCAGACCGACGGTTCGGGTGACGGTGCTGTTCAAGATGCCCCAGGAGCCGGCGGCGGCTACGGTGGCAACAACACCGGCCACTGTTGCAACTAAAACCAGCAAGAACGCAGGTCGTTTCATGATACCTCCTTTACTCCAGTGTTCGGCCGCTTGCGCAAAACGGCACGTTGCTCCAGAGTCAGCTCGATACGGGAGCGGACGGCAGTGATGGCAACCCTGTTACACGCTTACCTATGCCCGTAATCCGTGAAAACGTAATCTCTTGACTTCACGATCGTGTGGCATGCGAGCCCGCACTTGGCGTCGTTCCCTTGCGGCGGTTTGTCAGCGGTGTTGCCGGGCCTGAACGTATGGGATGCTGCGTCATACTTGAACACGGCCCATCCCCAACCGGCACTGTCCGCGAACCTTTTGCTGTCCTTCACCATGAAGGAAACGTCATGCAGGGCGCCCGGCACATTAACAGGATATGGCGATACGGGATTCTTCTTCTTGATCCATGAGATTTTCACCGTCTTGGAGCCGTCCGGGAAGGGCTTACCGTTGTCCGGAATGCCTTCCCTGTAAGCCCTTATCATCGTTGGGTTTCCCAGGATGGCTTTGACGTTACCTGCCGTTTCACTCACGGCGATCGTTTGCCAGTCTTCGTATCCTCTAATCTCGGAGAAAGCAAGCCCGCCGGGCACTTTCAAGCTGTACCTGTCCTGCGTGGAAACGGCCGAGTCGCCCACGAGAGCGAGACTTGCCACAAGAATCGCCGCCATCCCGTATGAAATTTTCGTCATGGTCGTTCCTCCTCTGAGATTTCTTCTTGTCTAAGGATCACCATAGCCCCCATAACTAATCAGCCTGAATGAGTCGACCGGAATTGAGAACCCCGATCTGATACGTCCCGTCTTAGTCACACTACGGCTTTGGGTAGTCCCAGACATCGGGCGGCAGCTTATCCTTAAGCGCTGCATACATGGCGTCACGGAAAAGTTTCAGAGCCGGATAAGGCCGCAGGGCAATCGTGCGCTCCACAATCAGCCCCTGCTCGTTGTCCACGATAACCTCCAGGCTCTCGAACTTGTGCCCATCCATGGTCCCCACCCAGCGCAAGAAGGTGGTGCGCTCATCGAGCTTAAACTCGGCTATATAGGTCCCGGAGCCACGTGTAGAACTCGACTGAGCGAAAATCGCCGAGATGGCTTCACGCCCCTCGATCGGCCGGGCCAGGATCGGGCTGTTGAATACGATGTTTTCCGCAAGCAGCTCGCTCACCTGGGCGGCTGTAGGCTTACCGGATTCCCGCAGTTTGCGTAAAGGATGCAATGTGATTCCTCCTATGCTGCGTTATTTGCTGTTGAAATCGAGCAAAGGCTACCCTCGCTGCCCATCGACTCGAAATCATTAGCTTAGCCCCTACTGCACGTGCG
>DATLWV010000262.1:0-20853 GCA_035576145.1 Terriglobia bacterium | reverse complement strand
GAGGCCGCCAGCGCGCCCGCCGCAAGAAGAATCAGATTCCCCGGTACCGGCAAACCGGCCTGGCCCCCCAGCAGGGACACAAACACCAGCCAGTAACCATGTTCCGCGAGAAATTGGACCATTTCGTCCATGCATGAACCTTCAGCCGCAGTGTTGTTGTCTCGGCATCCGCCTGCGTCCAGGTAAGCGGACCTGCACTCGAGCGCTGAGCTCGAACGCAGCCGGCGCAGTTGGTTGAATTATAACGTCTGTGATCGCGCAAGAATTGGAAAACACGGGGAGTAGAAAATAGGAATTTGGGAGTCGGGAAAAAGCAAGAGAAGGCAGGGAGTAGGAAATGGGAAGCAGGAAGCAGGAAACGGCGGGAGACAGAAGGCCGAAGCGTCACTCTCGAAGCAATCGCAACTGCAATCACTCAATCGCAATTCGCTCAATCATTCAATTTGCCAGAAGACCCCTCAACCGTCCCTCGCGCAATGCGGGACGTGACCCCTCCGAGGCCGTCATCCTGAGTGAAACGAAGGATCACGGTATTTGAATGCGGGGATTCTTCTCCCGCCTCGCGGGATCAGAATGACGGGG
Source organism: Terriglobia bacterium (assembly GCA_035576145.1). Classification (GTDB taxonomy): domain Bacteria; phylum Acidobacteriota; class Terriglobia; order UBA7540; family UBA7540; genus SCRD01. Next base: position 20,271 of record DATLWV010000262.1, on the reverse strand, counting down.
CGCGAACCGACGAGTCCGCGCCCTTTCTCAAAAGGCACGACAGCCCTATCCCCAGGGGCGAGGGAAGGAACAATTTGGATGTCGGCCATTGCCTCCATTTATAGCCTACATGCCAGCTCCGGGGGCCAAAATGGGACGTATGGGATTCTCCAGCTTGAAATTTCATATTTTGTAACATATTGATAATATAACGCTTAATTGTATTATTCTATCCGGAAAATCAATTCTTCCCAAAATTGTGTTCACATCTGGCACAGCGGGTAAAATTTGCACGGTCGCGCAGTCCGTTGTGTGTTCGCGGGTCCCGTTGCGAAGGAGTAGTCGGTCTGGGATAGCTTTTCCTTCCCCGGCTTGCGAAACTCCTACTGGTTGCAGAACTCTCGATAGCTCATCGGCCGGATTTCGTGGACGGCAGGAATGTCGTCCGGCTGAAAGGCCTGCATCATGTCACTCAAACGACTCGGAACGCAACACGCCCGTCTCCCGGCCGTGAACGCGTAGGAAATTCATCACAATCATAGCACGGCGCCGCAAGGCACACCTGCCATTTCCCTGTTGCATTTTTCGCCTGTGGCGAATACTGTTTCGCTTGAATTCTAAGAAGCTGATGGTCTCTTGCGAGCAGCACCATCAGCGCCGCTTCAGGGAAACGAGCTATCACGGAAATCGACAAGTTTTCGGACGCCTTGTGGCCCCCAGTCACCTTAGTTCGGAGGAATTATGAAACGTTCGAGCAGACGTCAATTCATGGCTGATGTTGGAACCGGTTTGGGAGTAGCCAGCATCGCAGATGCAAAGTCTGTGCTGGGTGAAATCGGGCAGGCTGCGAGCGACCAAGTGGAGAAAGACAAGCTGGGTTCCGGCATCGACAACCTTCACGCTGAAATCGATTTCCGCTACGCGCCGCTTTCATCGCAGCTGGCGTACTGCTTCCCTGATGACCACAGCAAAAGCCTGATTGGCGAGCGTGGCGACCTGCGTTACGGCCATCCGGGTCGCGGCCAGGGCATCGATTACTTTCCCGAAGTTGTGGAGTTTACGCTTGAGGGCATGGAGGCCAATCACGTGCGTTGGCAGCAGTTGGAGGCACCGGGTGTTCCGATTGTTCATACGCGAATTGACCGCCCTGAGGCTTCCCTCGAACTTACCACTTTTGCCACAATGCGAGATGGTGAAGGCCGCGTTGATAACGTAATTCTCGAAATCAAGCCACGAACACTGCACTCACTGCACGCGGTTCCAATCGTAATTGTGCGAAGCCGGCATGACATTGCGATCACGAAAGCTTCGACGGCCACCATAATGCGACTCGCCAACAAAACAGTGGCACCTTTCATGTTATCCAGTGCGCCCCTTTCGCTAAAGCTGAATGGCGCCGTCTGGCGATCCTATGCACTGAATGCAGTCGTGGCGGCAGTGGGAAGACCCTTCCGATGCTTCTTCCGCTTTCCGCAGGAAGGCCAGAATGCGGAGAAGTTGTACAGCGGGCTTGGCGACGCCGATGGTCTTCTGGCTGAAGCGCAACAGTACTGGCACAGTTGGAAGCCGTTCGAAGGGGGCGTCTCCTGGCAGCTTCCCAGCCGGTATGGTGAATTCCTGGTGGCCTGCGCGCGAAACATCCAGCAGGCCCGTGAAGAGAAGGCGGGGAAGGTCACGTTCCAGGTGGGCCCGACGATCTATCGCGGGCTCTGGATTGTCGATGGCAATTTCATTCTTGAGGCCGCGCGTTATCTCGGTTACGACAAAGCCGCACAGGAAGGTCTGGAAACCGAATGGTCACGCCAGTTGCCTGACGGCCAGATCGTTGCCGGAGGGGGCCGTGAGCATTGGAAGGACACAGGCATTGCGATGTTCACACTGGTTCGCCAGGCAGAACTCAGTCAGGATTGGACTTATTTCCGCGAGATGCAGCCGAACGTGCTACGGGCCGTGAAGTTCCTTGAAGGACTGCGAGACAAAGCCAGCAGTGACGGAAGCATCAACGCCCGCTACGGCCTGCTTGCCGCGGGATTTGGAGACGGCGGGCTGGGAGGCATTCGGCCCGAATTTACCAACACGTTGTGGGTGCTGGCCGGACTCAAGGCAGTTACGGAAGCAGCTGACCGCCTGCGCATGTCGCACTTTGACGACACCAGACGGTTCTACCGGGAACTGCGTGCGTCGTTTTTTGCGGCGGCTGCGCAGGAAATGCGGCAGCATCCCGACGGCTTCCGGTACCTGCCCATGTTGATGAAGGAAGATCAGGCGTGGACAGCTCCTGACCCTTGGGACCGGCCGCAGCCGCAAATAGCGCAGTGGGCGCTTTCCCATGCCATTTGTCCGGGCATGGTGTTTGAAAAGGACGACCCGATTGTGGCGGGACACATCAGGTTGATGCAAGCCTGCACGCGAGAAGACGTACCGGCTGAAACGGGCTGGCTCCATCATGGCGGGTTGTGGAACTATAACGCGCCTTTTGTGTCGCACGTTTACCTGTGGGCAGGATTCGCCGAATGGGCGCGGCAAACCTTTATCGGGTTCCTGAACCATGCCACTCCGCGCTATTGCTGGCGGGAAGAACAGCCGTTGCGTGGCAGCCTGACTGCAGGCTACGTTGGCGACATGCCACACAACTGGGCGAGCGCCGAATGCATTCTCTACTTGCGGCACATGCTGGCGCTTGAAGACGGCTCAGCGTTGCGCCTGCTGGCAGGAATCAGCGATGCTGATCTGGCCGGCGAGCAGCCAATCGCACTCGGTCATTCACCCACGCGCTTCGGAAGAATCGGGCTGAACCTCGAACCCCTCGATGGGCACAAAGGCTGGCGGCTCATGTTCAAGAGGGATGCAGGCCCCGCGCCTGGCCGCGTCGAAGTGCCGGCAATGTTGGGCCGGGGTTTCAGGTTCGCGGCCGTTACCGGTGCTGAAAGCCGGAAGGAAGGGAACGCCATTCTTGTGGCGCCCGGCGCAACATCATGGGAAGTTGTCTGGAGATCTGCGTAGTAAGGCGTCCGGGCACATTACCCTCCTTGCCAATGTGAAAGGATCGCCATGAAGATCGCTCGTCGCAATTTTCTGGCTGCTATCCCGGCTGCTGCACTGGCAGTGACCAGTGGGAAATCGGCCGCGCCGCGCACCACAGTTGCCATCGAAGGCGACCGCTTTGTGATCAACGGACGCCCCACTTACGAGGGACGCACTTACAATGGCATGAAGATCGAAGGCCTCCTGATGAATTCACGCATGATCCAGGGCATCTTCGATGATTCAAACCCAGCAACGCGCTCGCTGTGGCGCTACCCGGACACAGGCAGGTGGGACCCGGAACGCAACACTCGGGAATTCTTGGCGGCCATGCCCGAGTGGCGCAGCCACGGCTTGCTGAGCTTTACCATCAATCTGCAAGGAGGATGCCCACAGGGATATTGCAAGCAGCAGGCGTGGATCAACACTGCCTTCAGGCCCGACGGGAGCCTGAAGCCTGCGTACATGCGCAGGCTGCGGCGCATTCTTGAACGCGCCGACGAACTTGGCATGGCGCCCATCGTCAGCTTCTTCTACTTCGGCCAGGATGAGCACCTCCGCGACGAACGTGCTGTAAAGCGCGGCGTCGAGGAAGCCACACACTGGCTGCTCTCCCATCGTTACCGGAACGTCCTGGTGGAAATTGACAACGAGTGCGACGTCAAAAGATATGACCACCCTATCCTGACTTCGGCACGCGTGCACGAACTCATCAACCTTGCGAAGTCCATCAGGCGGCGTGGTGAAGGGCTCCGGGTAAGCGCCAGCTTTGGCGGGGGCAGCATTCCCACGGACAACGTAGTCGCCGCTGCAGACTTCGTACTGATGCACGGCAATGAAGTCAAGAACCCGGCCCGCATTGCGGAAATGGTCCAGGAAGTCCGCCGGCGGCCGAACTACCGTCCCATGCCCGTGCTTTTCAATGAGGACGACCACTTCGATTTCGACAAGCCTGCGAACAACATGCTGAATGCCGTGGGAGCGTACGCCTCGTGGGGATACTTCGACCCCGGTGAGAGTAATTACCGCGACGGTTACCAGGCACCTCCCGTCAACTGGGGAATCAACACTCCACGCAAGAAGGCCTTCTTTGGATTGTTGAAGGAAGTTACGGGCACATGAGCAGTTGGCAGCGCAGACCGCCGTGGCTGTGGTTTGCAGCTTTTCGCTTGGCACGGAGCGTGACGGGCCGGTGGTGACAAAGAAGCGTCGATGCCGCGAAATGGCGCCGGGACGCGACACCGTGAAGCGGGAGGCCACACTCAGTGTTATGCTGACTGTGAGTTCTTCCAGGTTCATAAAGCCGACGGACAGGAAAGCGCTGCCTGCGGCTAGCAGCTGCAGCAAAAACTGCCGCCCCAGTGCAGCCCGAAGCTTCAGTGGTGGACAGCAGCCCGGGTCAGTCTGACCAGAACCATCGCAATCCTAAGTCGTGCGGGGTCGAAACCTGGACGAGGCTGCATACCTGAACCTCAATGATTGGAGGTGCACATGAACAGATATACTGAGTTCGTCGTGTTCTTATTCGTAGCTGTTTTCTGCGGCCTATTCACTCCTTCGATGTCGCTGGCGCGCCGACACTCTAAGGGAAAATGCTACACGGGTCAGCTTGACCTCGGCTATGGAGTGCCCATTGGTACTCGGCTTACGGTCTGCTTCGAAGGATACCCTGCGGCTTCTGACGTCATTTCAATTCGCGGATTGGACGAAAAATCCGTTGGGAAGAGGATACGCAAGCTGAACTATGGATTCCTCAACGAATCAAGGTGGGCCTTCGATGTGCCGCTGCGTTGGACGATGAAAGCAGTTGACAGCCAAGTGAGTCGGATGGTCGGACTCGGGTCTGCCAACGCAGCAGGTCAGATGAATACCCCTGCCGGCATAAGGGATGAGCGCGAGGCGGGGCCAGAGGCATATCCCTATTTCGTGATTACCGTCGTCGACTCGTCTGGGAAGATATCTGGAACACTTTACCCGCTGGCACGCGTCCGCTTCGATCAGGACGGCCAGTTCCAGGTCTCTGCCATCGCCTCGCCCGCGATTCGGGTTTCTGGTATGCGCGAGGTTAAGCCGTAGCAGGATTACTGGGGGACGGCCGTGGGCGATGATTTAGAGGCGTGTAGCAATCTCCGAAAGCAGTTCAACGCCTACCTACCTGCTCCCCAAGGCCCAGCGCATGCCCGTCGCCAGGACAGAATTCGTCAAAGTCAGTTAAGCGGCATGAAAAGGGGTCTTTCGCGAATCCTTGCGCGGAACCCTTCTAAAGCTGAAACAAGGCTCCTATTTGCGTTCAAGGGTGGCAAGGTGTAACTTATTGATCTTGCCGGAGCCCATCATGGAAGCCTGGTAATCTCATCGGAGGGAACTATCTTGAATATACGCCGTATGGCCATTTTATTAATGCTCTGCTTTGGCTGCCTGCCGCTCGTTGCGGCCGAACTGCCGCTTTCACCCTACCCACAGCAGGTCTCAGCGGGTACAGGAGAATTTGTTACCAGGAGTAATGTGGCTATCGATGTCAGCAGCAACGACGCCGATGATCACTTTGCCGCCACCTTACTCGCCCAAGACCTGAAATCCATTGACGGGGTCGAAGCCACTATCAAGACCCGGGCGTCCGGCTGGCCGCGCATCGTCCTGGCGCGAGCCGAATCCCGCGAAGGGGCCAGCATTCTCGAGCGCGCGGGAGTGAAATTTCCCTCCCAGGCCGAGGAGGAGGGCTACGTGATCTCTGTTACTGACCGCGAGGCGGACGTGGTGGCCAAGAGTGCAGCCGGCGTGTTTTACGGCGTCCAGACGCTACGCCAGTTGCTGCATCCGGGCCAGGGCGGCGGTTCCGCGCATTGCCCCGCTGTTACCATCACGGACTGGCCCGCCATTCGCTGGCGCGGCGTGAGCATCGACATCAGCCGCGGTCCGTTCCCAACTCTCGCTTCCATCAAGCGCGAGATTGATCTGCTCGCGCAATACAAGATCAACGTTTACTCGCCCTACATGGAAAATATGTTTGAATACCCGAGCCTGCCGCTGGCGGGAGAGCCGGGCGGGGCGCTCACTCCGCAGGAAGTAACCGAAATTGTCGCGTATGCCAAGCAGTACCACATGATCATCCTTCCGGAACAGGAATCTTTCGGCCACCTGCACCTGCTGCTGCAAAACGAACAGTACCAGAACATGGCCGAGCTTCCTTATGGCACCGTGCTGTCTCCCACTGTCCCCGAGTCTGCCCAGTTCATTGGCAAGATGTTTGCCGATCTCAACAAGTATTTCCCGGGACCGTTTTTCCACATCGGCGCCGACGAGACTTTCGAACTCGGCCAGGGGCGTACCAAGGACCTTGTGGACAAAGAAGGCTACTCGAAAGTGTACGTCGATTACTTGCGCCAGATTGACGATGTCCTGAAGCCTTATCACCGCAAAGTGCTTTTCTGGGGAGACATGGGGGTCCGGCATCCGGAGAATTTGAAAGACCTGCCTAAGGACATTATCGCCGTGCCCTGGGATTATTCACCGCGCAAATCCTATGCCAACCAGATCAAACCTTTCCGCGACTTGGGCCTTGAAACCTGGGTCGCCCCGGGCGTGAGCAACTGGAGCCGAATCTTCCCTGACTATTCCCTGGCTTTGCCCAACATCCGGCAATTCGTGACCGATGGCAAGAATCTGGGCGCTACGGGAGTTCTGAACACCACCTGGATGGACGACGGTGAGGGCATGGTGAACTTCACATGGTACGGACTCGCCTACGGCGCGGCGCAGAGCTGGCAGACCACCGTGGACGACCAGCAGTTCTCAAACGCCTGGGACTGGGCTTTTTACCGGGCCGACGGCCACGACTTCGCCAGCGAAGTGAACACGCTGACGCAGATCCATGAGGCGCTCGAGAGCGCTATCCACCGGGACGGGAATGACAGCCTGACCTGGATGGACGCCATGAGCCCGGGGGGCCAGAAATTTTATGCCGGGTGGCAGCCAACCGCCCACCAGATTCGCATGTTGGCGGAAAACGTGATCGCAAGCGTGCGCCAGCATCGCGCCGAAGCGCGCCGCAACGCCGATATGTTGAACTATGTTGAATTCTCAGCGCGGAGGTTCGATTTTCTCGGACAGAAAGCAATTTACTCAAAGGAAATCGTGGACCGTTACGCGCAGGTCGAGGCAAATCTCGGTGATCGTGGCCAGGGCTTCCGGGCTTTTCGCCGCGTCACCGGACCCATGCAGGACCTGATGCATCGGACCTTCCAGCTTCGCGCGGAATACGAAAAGCTCTGGCAGGGCGAAAACCGCCCCTATTATCTGAATAACATTCTGAACCGCTACGACACTGAATATAATCGCTGGCGGGAAATGACAGAGCGCGTGAGCGAAATCGGGAGGAACTATCGCACCACGCATAAGTTTCCGCCACTGGTTGAGCCCGACAGTTCCTCGAATTAGGGGCTAAGCCAGCAGCTTGTCCACAACGTTGCCGGCCACGTCCGTCAAGCGGAAGTCGCGGCCCTGAAAGCGGTAAGTGAGCTTGGTGTGGTCGATGCCCATCTGGTGAAGAATGGTCGCGTGCAAGTCATGGACATCGATGGGGTCGGCAATAGGATTGTAACCGAGTTCATCGGTTTCGCCGAGGGTGATGCCGCCTTTGAAGCCGCCACCCGCGGCCCAAATGGAAAAGGCCCTTGGATGGTGGTCGCGCCCCAGGAACTTGGAGTTGTTGCGGCCCTCGTTCATCGGCGTCCGCCCAAATTCGCCGCCCCAAACCACAATTGTGGAATCGAGCAGTCCGCGCTGCTTAAGATCTTTAATCAATGCAGTCGCCGCACGGTCAGTCTCGCGGCAAAGCTGCGGCAGGCGGTTGATAATGTCATCGTGCGAGGACGTTCCGTGATTGTCCCACCCGCGGTGGTAAAGCTGGACAAATCGCACCCCGCGCTCCACGAGCCGCCGGGCCAATAGACAGTTGTTGGCAAATGACGCCTGCCCGGGCTTGGTCCCATACATTTCCTGAATCTGCTGCGGCTCCTTGCTGATGTCCATCAGGTCGGGCACGCTCGATTGCATGAGATAGGCCATTTCGTAGGAATGAATCCGCGTGACAATCTCCGGATCGCCCATGCTCTTCAGGTGCATTTCGTTCAAGTCTTTGATGGCATCGAGCGATTGCCGCCGCACTTCAGGGCTGACGCCTTCGGGATTCGTCAGGAAAAGAACCGCATCACCCTGCGACCGGAACTGCACCCCTTGGTAAACTGTGGGCAGAAAGCCGCTGCCCCAGCACGCCTTGCCGCCGTCGGGTTCATTCTCGCCGGAAACCAGTACGACGAAGCCGGGAAGGTCACGAGCTTCGGTCCCCAGGCCGTAAGTCATCCAGGCGCCCATGCTTGGCCGGCCGACAATCTGGAAGCCCGAATTCATAAAAATCTGCGCCGGGGCATGATTGAACTGCGTGGTGTGGATGGATTTGACGATGCTGATGTCGTCGGCGACCTCACCGAGGTACGGAAAGAGCTCGGAGATTTCCTGCCCTGACTTTCCCCACTTCTTGAACTCATAGGGCGAGCCGAGCAGCCTCGGCTTGCCCCTGATGAACGCGAACTTCTCACCTTTCATCATCGAATCGGGAACGTGCTCTCCGTCCAGTTCCTGAAGTTTCGGCTTGTAGTCCAGCAGATCAACCTGCGAAGGTGCGCCGGCCATAAAGAGATAAATGATGCTTTTCGCCTTCGCCGGAAACATGGGCGGCTTCGCCGCCAGCGGGTCAACGGCATTTGCCGGAGAAGAATTCAATCCGCTTGCCAACAGGGAGGAGTTGAGCAGCCCCGTCAGCGCTGCCGCACCGATGCCGAAGCCTGCCTGCCTGAAGAAATGTCGCCGCGTTACGGCGCGCATCGTGTCTTCGAAAGGATTTAGATATTTGTCGCTCATATTAGACCTGCCATTATTAAAGTGATTCGTGCTCGTCTCTATAGGTCATTCCTTTGTGATCGTCTCATCCAGGTTCAGCAATACATTGGCGACCATCGTCCATGCCGCCTCCTCAGCAGGATCGAGCTTAGGATCACCGTACCCCTTGATGACCTCGCCTGCCGCCTTCAAGTCCTTCTGGTAGTGGCCAAGCTCGGCCTGGTAATAGGCCACAATGCGGTCGAGTTCCTGTGGGGTTGGCCGCCGGGTCAGCACACGCCGGAAGCCATAAGTTGCTCGCGCCGAGGGATCAGGGCCGGCGTCTTCCATCATTCGCCGCGCTAAAGCCTTTGCCGCCTCAAAGTAGACCGGGTCGTTGAGGGTGGTCAGAGCCTGGAGCGGCGTGTTGGTGCGGACCCGCCGCACAGTGCAGAATTCGCGGCTTGGAACATCAAAGGTGATCAGGCTGGGATAAGGCGCCGTTCGCCGTATAAAAATATAGATGCCGCGACGGTACTGGTCTCCGCCTGTGCTTTCGACCCACTTCGCACTGCTGTAAGGGCGGTCCCAGATGCCGGGCGGTTGATAAGGCATCACGCTCGGCCCACCGATCTTGGGACTGAGCAGGCCGGAAGACGAAAGCGCGATGTCGCGCACCATTTCGGCTTCCACGCGGAACCGCGGCCCGCGTTCAAGCAGCTTGTCGTAAGGGTCGTACTCAATCATTTCCGGCGTGGCGCGTGACGATTGCCGGTAGGTGGCCGAGGTCACAATCAACCGGATGATGTGCTTCATGCTCCAGTTGTTCTGCATGAACTCAGTGGCCAGCCAGTCAAGCAACTTCGGATGAGTCGGCGGGTCGCCCTGCGTGCCGAAATCTTCCGAGGTCTCGACGATTCCCTTCCCGAAGATTTCCTGCCAGTAGTGGTTCACCGTGACGCGCGCGGTAAGCGGATTGTCGTCGCTCACCAGCCATTCAGCAAGGCCCAGACGGTTTGGCATTACCTCCGGAGGCAGAGGATTCAGGGCTGAAGGAACTCCCGCGTAAACCTTTTCACCCAGACTGGAGAATGTGCCGCGAATGCGAATGTAGCTGCTCGGCCGCTCAAACGAATCCTGCTCGCCCATGATGAGCGCTGTGACAATGCCGAGGTCTTCAACGGATTTTTCAAGCTTGGCAACCTGGTCCCGCGTCGGTTGAAGCGACGGCGCAATTGAGCGGAAGACTGCGGCGAGGTCGGTCTTCTCTTTTTCGCTGCGTTCGGAGGGCGGCTTATCGAGCACCGGGATCATCCTGGCAGGCACCTGAGTGATCGCAGTCGGGTCCTTAATAGTTGTAATGGAAAGCCGGAACCGCCCGATGTTGCGAGTGGTGTGGCGCATTCCGTGCTTTAAATGAATCGTCAATTTTGTCCCTGCAGCGAATCCGAAAGGTTTTTCCGCGACCAGGACGGCCTCGCGAACAATCGGCACAGGCGAAGGTGTCGAGTCAATCGACCAGCCCTTCAAGTCCTTTCCCTTTTTGGCCAGGTTTCGGGCGCTGTAACCCGGCTCCGATTCGTTGTCAACCGCTTCCTTGAAAACGACCTTCTGGACAGGAGCGGTTTTGTCAACCGGCGCCGCTTCCACCTCGAATCCGCTCAAAAAGAAGTTGCCGTCCAGGTCGCGGCCGGGGCCTCCTTTGGGAAGGCTTGGATCTCCAAGAACCTCGATGCGCATTCCGGTAATTGCCTGGACGTTTGTTTCTGCTTCAATGTCGTAGGTGTCCGCAAAAGGATTCTTGCCGCCGGCCAGAATCGACCCGTCGCCGAGCAGCTTGAGTTGCGCGCCGTCTTCCGAAACAAAATGGCTGGGCGTGAGCAGCGTCCAGTCCTTCCCGGCGCGTTTCATTTCAGCTTCCCACGTTTGCTGTTCGGCTTCGAGCGCAGGCGTTTCGGTTGCGAGAGTTTGTTTCAGCCTGCCGATTTCCGCGCGGAGCTGCTTCGCTTTGGCCTCCTGCTCTGGCGTCGGCAATTCGAGGTCAGGCTCCCAGACATATCCTTCTCCCTGCCCAAGGTTGAGAATCTTGTAATTGGCGTTGCTGTCAAAGAACGCCATCATGCGGTAATAGTCTTTTTGAGGGAAAGGATCGAACTTGTGATTGTGGCATTCGGCGCAACCGAGCGTCGAACCGAGCCACACGTCCGCGGTGGTGTTGACCCGGTCCACCAGCGTGTAGAATCGCTGCTCGACTTTATCGACGCCGCCTTCCTGGTTCAGCAGCGTGTTTCGATTAAAACCGGTGGCAATCAATTGATCATTGGTAGGATTGGGCAGCATGTCGCCCGCGATCTGCTCGATGGTGAATTCCTTAAATGACATGTCATCGTTAAGGGCTTTAATCACCCAGTCGCGGTATTCCCACGCCACGCGCAAATCGTCTTTTTCATACCCGTTCGAGTCCGCATAGCGTGAAAGATCCAGCCACGGCCGGGCCCAGCGCTCGCCGTAATGCGGCGAGGCAAGCAGCTTGTCCACCAGTTTCTCGTAAGCGTTGGGACTCTTGTCAGCCAGGAATTCATCTGTTTCTTTAACCGTCGGCGGCAGGCCAATCAAATCAAGGTAGACGCGCCTCAGCAACGTGACTCTGTCCGCTTCGGGTGAGGGGTGAGTCCCATCTTTTTCAAGACGCGCCAGAACTAAGTTGTCGATCGGATTGCGGCACCAGGCAGCGTCTTTCACTTTCGGCAGATCGGGCCGCACGGGTTTGACGTACGCCCAATGCCTGAGAGGCTTGCCATTTTGGGCGATAGCAACAGTCGAGTCCGGTCCCGGCGCTCCCATATCGATCCATTGGCGGACCAGCTTGATCTGGGCATCATCTAGCGGCGGGCCTCCATAAGGCATCTGCGGCCTTTCAAGCCCGGCCAGCCGGCGAATGATTCGGCTGTTGCCGCTGTTCCCAGGAATGACGACCTTGCCGTTGTCGCTGCCCTTAAGTATCGAGGCGAGTGAATCAAGGCGCAATCCGTTCTGGTGAACTTCCGGCCCGTGGCACGGATAGCAGCGCGCGGCAAGAACGGGACGAATCTTCGTGGCGAATAGAGGCGACGAAACCTTCGATTGCGGGTGCGACGACTTTGGCGTAGCAGCTGTCGATACCGCCCGCGCTTTGATTCCATTAAAAGATGCGTAATCGATCCAGGCCCGGATCTGGTTGACCTTGCGCGACTCAAGCGGACTGGCTCCCATCGGCATTCGCGGGCCGTCTCCCATGCCGAGCAGCCGCTTGACGAGAAGACTATCCTGGCTGTGACCAGGAACAATTGCGGCGCCGGAGACACCCCCTTTGAGAATGGCCGCGACGGAATCCAGCCGCAGATGACCCTGATTCTGGTTGCCAGCGTGGCAACTGCCACAAGAGGCGTCGAAAATGGGCTTGATGTCACGGCTGAAGTCAGGAGCGCCGGTGGAATTCGCTTTGGACGTTCGGTGGCTTGTGTCGCGGCCGGCGGAAGCAGGACGAGCGGCCCCGCTTTCTTTAGTCGCCAGCTTCTGTGCTCTCACCAGGCCGACAAGGAAAATCAGGAAGAATAAGAAGAGGCCACAATTGATAACAGCACGAGTCTGGCCCGACTGCAATCCCTTGTCCCCGGATCCCATGGAATCGTGTCCCCTTGGAAGAGGTAAGTTCGGTTACTTGCCCGTTCGCCAAACTTGAAAAGAACCTTGACCACCCACTTTTGTTAACAATTTATACGCCAACTTCCGGCGGGATACAATCGAAATATCTTCAACCCTATTTTCTAACTTGTTGATTGCCCGGAAGAAAATACATCTTTGCCTGTTGGGCCCGACCCGTTACCGATACATATTAGATAGTTCTCGGCTACCCCATAATCAGTCCGATTGGCGGACCGGGTTTTAAAATTTCCCGCTTTGCAATTTCCTCAAAAGCGTAAGAACTCAACGATTCCGTGACGTGTGCTGGATTTGAACGGTTTCCACTGGTTTTCTGCCTCAAAAATGTAAAGCAAAAAACTTGAACCATTTTTATATTAGATTTATTCTAAATTATCCATGGACGCCAAGGCGATTAAAAGATCCCTGGAGGGCAGTGGGCTCCGGTGCACGCCGCAGCGCTACGCCGTGATGGCATTCTTGATGAAACACACCAGTCATCCCACGGCGGCGGAAATCTTTGAGGCCGTCAATCGTGCGGATCCACGCTGTTCAAGGGCCACGACTTACAACAATCTTCGGGACCTGGTGCAGGCAGGCCTGGTGCGTGAAGTGGCCGTCGAGGGCCGCTCCGCGCGATTTGATGCCAAGGTCATGCGGCATCACCACTTTATCTGCGACCACTGCGGCATGGTTGAGGATATGGAGTGGTACAAAGTTCCCAGGCCTGCTGCAAGCTCTCTCGGCAAGAGGATTCTTCGGCAATCGGAACTCATTTTTCGGGGGCTCTGCGCGAAGTGCGCTCCGCGGCGAGCCTACCGTTCAGCGTCGTAGGTATTTTGAAACCAGATCAAGCGCTCGCGCCCCCCATGCATGGGGGGGCAGTGATTGCGCAAGTGAAAAATCAAGGAGGAGACAAACATGGGTACCGAACTCAACACCACAGCGGGGGCGCCTGCTCCCGCTCATCAGGACCAAACCTCGTCAACCGAAGGCAAGTGCCCGGTCATACACGGGACCACGAATGTCGGAATGAGGTCGAACAGCGACTGGTGGCCGAACCGGCTGAACATCAGGATACTCCACCAGAACTCGCCGCTGCCCGATCCAATGGGCGAGAAGTTCAACTATGCCAAAGAATTCAAGAAGCTCGACTTTAAAGCCCTGAAGAAGGACCTCCAGGCGATGATGACGGACAGCCAAGCCTGGTGGCCGGCGGATTTTGGCCATTACGGGGGACTCATCATTCGCATGGCGTGGCACGCCGCGGGCACCTACCGCATCGGCGATGGGCGTGGAGGCGCCGGCACAAGCCAACAGCGCTTTGCACCGCTCAACTCATGGCCGGACAACGCGAACCTCGACAAGGCTCGCCGGCTGCTGTGGCCGATCAAGCAGAAGTATGGCCGGAAGATCTCATGGGGCGACCTGATGGTTCTTGCCGGCAACGTGGCGCTGGAGTCGATGGGCTTCAAGACCTTCGGCTTTGGCGGCGGGCGCGTTGATGCCTGGGAGCCGGACGAGAGCGCCTATTGGGGCAAGGAGAAAGCGTGGTTCCCTGCTCCCGCCAGCGACGAGCGATATACCGGAGACCGGGACCTCGAGAATCCACTCGCGGCCGTGCAAATGGGGCTCATCTATGTGAATCCGGAAGGACCGAACGGCAAGCCCGATCCCCTGGCCGCTGCAATCGACATTCGCGAGACCTTCAAGCGCATGGCGATGAACGATGAGGAGACCGTCGCGCTGATTGCCGGTGGTCACAGCTTTGGCAAAACCCATGGCGCCGGAGATGCCGCGCTGGTGGGCCCAGCGCCCGAGGCGGCGCCCATTGAGGAGATGGGCTTCGGCTGGATGAGCCGCTATGGCACAGGCAAAGGCAAAGACGCCATCACCGGCGGCCCGGAAGTCATCTGGACTGAGACGCCAACGAAGTGGAGCAACAACTTCTTCGAGAACTTGTTCGGCTATGAATGGGAGCTGACCAAGAGCCCGGCCGGGGCCTATCAGTTCCAGGCGAAAAACGGCGCCAAGCCAATTCCGGATGCCTTCGACCCGTCGAAGCATCACGCGCCCACGATGCTGGTCACGGACGTCGCTTTACGCATGGATCCGTCCTACGAAAAGATCTCCCGCCGCTTCCTGAAGCATCCCGACAAGTTCGCCGACGCCTTTGCCCGCGCGTGGTTCAAGCTCACGCACCGCGATATGGGCCCGCGTTCGCGCTATCTCGGCCCGGAGGTCCCAGCCGAGGAACTGGTCTGGCAAGACCCCGTTCCAGCAGTGGATCATAAACTCATCGGGAAGCAGGACATTGCAGCTCTGAAGGCCCGGATCCTCAAATCCGGCCTGTCGATTTCCGAACTGGTCTCTACGGCGTGGGCGTCGGCCTCAATTTTCCGCGGTTCTGATAAGCGCGGCGGGGCAAACGGGGCGCGCATTCGCCTTTCGCCCCAAAAGAGCTGGAAAGTGAACCAGCCGGCGTCTCTGAAGAAGGTCCTGGAGAAGCTGGAGGCGGTCCAGAAGGCTTTCAACCGCTCGCTGAAGGGCGGGAAGAAGGTTTCGCTGGCTGATGTGATCGTCCTGGGCGGCTGCGCTGCCGTCGAGGAAGCGGCGAAAAAGGCCGGGCACAGAGTGGAGGTTCCTTTCTCGCCGGGACGCACGGACGCATCACAGAAGCAGACCGATGTGGAATCCTTCTCCCACCTCGAACCGGTCGCGGACGGTTTTCGCAACTACCTCAAGGCCCAGTTCAGCGTGCCGGCGGAGGAGCTGTTGATCGACAAGGCGCAACTTTTGACGCTCACTGCTCCTGAGTTGACGGTCCTTGTCGGCGGCCTGCGTGTGCTGGGTGCAAATCATGGCAAGTCAGCGCACGGCGTCTTCACCAAGCAGCGGGAAGCCCTGACGAACGATTTCTTCGTCAACCTGCTCGACATGAACACCGAGTGGCAGCCTTCCGCCGAATCGGAAGGCGTGTATGAAGGGCGCGACCGTGCGACCGGCAAGGTCAAGTGGACCGGCACGCGGGTGGACCTCGTCTTCGGTTCCAACTCACAGCTCCGGGCTGTCGCGGAAGTTTACGGCAGCTCCGACTCGAAGGAGAAGTTTGTAAAAGACTTCGTGGCTGCGTGGAACAAAGTGATGAACCTTGACCGCTTCGACCTTGCCTGAGGTCAACAGTAAAGAGAGGAGCGAGGACCACCAAAGTGGTGGTCCTCGGCTCTTACTGAAACGGTCAGTGATTTTCTGGCTGGGGTATTCCTAAGGCGAAACAGACCCACAGCCAGCCGGAACCCTGCCTGAGGCTGCCTACCTGAAAAACTCAACAATGGACGTTGCATGCCCGGGAAGAACCATCCCCGGCCCTGCCAAAGTAGTCCCACTGCGCAAATCGCGAATCCGGGTGAATCGGAACACGGGTTCAAGATTGAACCGCAGTGTTTGATTGGAATTGTTATAAAAGTATGCCAGGTAGTTGTTGGAGTAGGGCGTCACGCGAAACTCCAGCGCCGTTAATGCGTCCGAGCCGGAGGAACTCACGTGGAGCGGCGCAGGGACGCCGGCCTGTGCGGCAAGAAGTGGAAGCAACCGCGTCCAGCTCACCGGATCGAGGGGCGAAGCCAGCCAGTAAAGATTACCTTTCCCTATTGCGATGCGGATCAACGCGGGAGAGCCGTCAGAAAACTTGCCGAGCACCCAGCGCGGATCACACTGGATAACTTGCCGCTCACCGACCGCTTCCAGATCTGGAGCTGCCTTCGAGAAAACGTCCTGCCGCTCGAGCTTGATTGGAGCGCGGGGCAAATCGGGAAGGTTATATTCGGTCACCTGCGTTTCGCCCCGCTTGAAGGTGGGCGGCACGCGGCGAAGGAGATTCAGGCCCAGCGATTCCATGGTGTTTGTCGGCCTGGCATATTCGTCCGCGAGCAGGGAATCCGGCCAAACCAGCAGAGTTCCGCCATCGCGAACCCAGGAAATGATCCGGCGTGTAACTGCGGGCGGCACGAATTGGGCCGTGGGCAGAACGAGTAGCTTGCGCCTGGCGAGGTCGCCATGCAGAATCTTCTCCTCCGTCGTCAGCCCGACGTAAATCCCGGCGGATTGCGATGAGTCATAGAGTTCCTCAAGAGAGAACAGATAGGGGAAGGTTCCTGTTTCCTTCGATTCCTCGGGAAGATGCTGAAGCATTGAGGTCTTTGAGTAAAGAAGGGCAACCGGCCGGGGCGCGTTTGCCAGTGCGATTATTTCAGGGCTTAGGCGCCGGACATCCAACGCAACCCGCATGGCCTCGGCAATGTCACTGAGAGGAATGGTATAGCTCTGCGGGAAGGATGAGGGCCACTCATTGATGGGCTCATGCGGAGTCCAGTGCTTATGATCGTTCCACCACCACATGGAAATAGCCGCATCCCCGTGCAGAAAACTGGGAAGAAGCTGGTCGACCACACCATGGTATTCAAAATCCGCGACAGGCTTCGACCCGGCCAGGACGTGCAGATACTCCGGCATCAGAGTATCCAGACGGTAGTTCTCTTCCAGTTCCACGGCCGTGATGCCGGAGTCCGCAAGGGCCTCCTCATCAATCGCTGTCCAGAAACGCGGACTGAAAGCGTAATAGGGAGACCCGACCGTCAGAGGCGCCGAAGGCTGCGTCTTGCGAATTTCATCCCGTGTCCAGCGAAGCTGCTGGAGGAACCGGTAAAGATTAAAGCTTGACCAGTCGTACCATAGCGCGCGATTGGATTTGGCTTCTTCAGGATGCAGCATCGGCACATCACTGAAGTTCGCGTAGGTTGCCTGCCACGCGCGGTTCGCTGCCTGGATATTTCCATATTTGCGCCCGAGCCAGGCGCGCCACATTTCCCGGGTATAGCGGCAATAGCAGGCGTAAAAATATTCGAACCCCATGTTCTGCACCAGATGGCTGTGATCGCCGAGGTGGGCATGTTCATACTTGCCGATCATTTCGGCGATGGCCGCGCGGCTGTGCGGGCTTTCAAGGCAGACATTGACGGCGGGGCCCACCACTTCCCAGGAGCTGCTATCGCGCACGATGTGGTCGGCACGGCTCCAACCCACGCGGTGAGTGTCGGGATACTTCTGATAGGCCTGCCAGATCGGTTGGCGCTCCACGTTTTGGCGTGTGGCGCCGGCCACCAGTTGCGTGCCGTAATCCGTGGCGCTGTTGGCAAACCAGCGCAGTAGCGGTCCTTTCTGGTTGTAGAGCATCCCGAGTAGAAGCAGAGGCGTTTGACCTTCCCGAAAATAGCGGTCTCGGATGGTCAACTTGCTGTATGGAGGCACCGACGGCGCCAAGAGCGCCTGCCGCTTGCCCGCAAGCTCTTCCTGCAAGTCAGTAATGGCGTGGCGAGTCTCCGCAAGCAGGAAATCCAGGGCCTTACGCTGCTCCTGGGTGCGGTCCTGCCAGAATGCTACCAACCGGGTATGAAAAGCCAGGTTGGCAATAAACGGATAAATTTCCTGGTAAGCCGTGTCTATCTTCTTCGTGTGCGCTTGCTGGATGAGCTCATTCAGTTGCTGGATGGCTTCCTCGACCTGTTTGCGCTCTCCCGCCAATTGTGGAGCAGTGGTTTTGAACAGGAGATCTCCGTAAGGCTGCTTTTGGGCCCTGGCCTGGTCAGTTGCCAGGCGCAGACTCGCCAGCTTGAAAGTCTTGTCCTGCGTGAACCTCAGAACCATGCCATCCCGGAGGAAAAGCGGACTGAAGAAGATGCCCAGGTAGGCGATATGCGCTGGGCTCACAGCCTGATCTTCGGGCGATCGCATATTCTCGAGGCTTATTTCAACGCTGTTCTTGCCCGGACCTATGACGAAACCGTCAAAGGTTCCTCCGGTGTAGGTTTGATTCCCGGGATGGCCGGCGCTGTCTGAAATCCGGACGTAGACCGAAAAGGGCTCTTTGTAAGGATTTTCAACTTCAAACTTCAGGGACTTCCATCGGCTCCAGTCCGTCACCGGAAGCTGCATGGTTGCAAACCCGTTGTCCTCATACCCTTTCCAGAAAGTCGCCTCCAGAGTCCCGGATGAGCCAGCTTGCAGGTCGCAATGAATCGTCTTCCAGTTTGCCCGGACAGCTTCAGGAGCGAACAAGGCGGCAATTTCACTGCCGCCCGAGCCCGAACATGACGCAAGGGTAAGCAGCAAAAAGCCGATAGCGGTCGCTGATATAAAAGTCCGCGCGCATGTTTTCATAAAGTGCCTCTGACGAAGATGCTAAGATCGGGCCAAGCCGTAAGTCTGTGATCGAAACAATTTTCGGCCTTATTCCGGGTAGGAGTATACTGCCGTTTGGTTACGCCCGTCCCCAAAATCGCGATCGCAACTTAATATGCCGAAGAGCACTCCGGAGGCAGCCATGAGCAGAATTACAATTCGTGTCATGCAAGGCACCGGGCCCCTGACACTCTTTTGCACATTTCTTGTGGTATCCCTCATCGGGATGGAAATGGCTTGCACGGAGACCCAGCCATCGAAGGTCCAAATAGCCACGGTCACTTCCTTTGAGTCTCAAAATGATCTTCGCCAACTAAAAGTGACGGACTGCAAGGCTTCACTTACGACAGAGCATGTGACGAACGGGCAACACGCGCTTGAAGTGCAATTCAACAATCCTGAGACAGCGACGATTGAACTGAGCCCCGGAGCGAGGAATTGGGATTGGAACAAATATGGAGCTGTGGCCGTTGACGTGGCCAATCCATCCGAGGAGGAAATTCAGGTTGGGATGCAACTGGACGATGCGGGGCCTGGCGCTGGTTCCAGCAACTGGTCGGCCAAGTACAGCGGCAACGCAGGGCCACATGCGACAGTTAGTTATTACTACGGGTTTGGCCCCAGTTCCCCGATTGCCCGCGGAATGCGCGGTGGACCGCCGACGGTGGTGGGAATACTCCCGTTCAGCATGATTCCGGGTGCGAACAAGCCGGTGAGCGGTGAGAACGTTGCCGGTCTGAAATTCTCATTCCAGCACGGCGCCAGTACGAAGAGCGTTGTGATTGACAACATCCGGCTGCTGCCGCCTTTTAATTATGATGGCATCGTGGACCGTTTCGGTCAGTACGCTCGTGCAGACTGGCCAGACAAGGTGGAAAACCTGCAAGGTCTGTTGGCCCAAAAGCAACGGGAGGAAGCGGAAATCAAAACGCATCCCACGCTTCCCGATCGCGACATGTATGGAGGCTGGGCCTCGGGCCCACATGTGGCCACGACGGGGTACTTCAGCACTGTGAAGCGCAACGGCAAATGGTGGCTGGTTGATCCGGATGGCCACCTGTTCTTTTCGATGGGGATTGACGTGATCGATGTTCACCCGAACGGCGACGCCTACACTTTTGTGACCGGCCGAAAAGAAATGTTCACCTGGCTGCCGGGATCCGATGATCCATTGAGCAAGTTCTATAGCAATGCAAGCCACGTTGTCTACGGTCCAAACAAGGAAGGACAGACCTTTGGGTTTTACGCCGCGAATCTGGAAAGAAAGTACGGCGACAACTGGCTGAAGGAATGGCAAACCACCTCCCTCGCGCGGCTGCGGTCTTGGGGATTTAATACCATTGGCAACTGGTCCGATCCGGCTCTCTACGCTTTCAAGAAAGTCCCTTATGTAGCGACCATCTCGATCCATGGCCACTTTGCCCATGTCCCCAGTGGCAACGATTATTGGGGGCCAATGCCCGATCCTTTTGA
>DATLWV010000261.1:0-5380 GCA_035576145.1 Terriglobia bacterium | reverse complement strand
AAAAAGTTCGGGAGCGCACCTCGGGTGGCGCATGGTCAGAACATCGACCTCTCGCCTCTGATTAGGACACTCCCGGCTGCGAATCGACATCCTGGTCCTCGAGACCGGATAGATGAGTGAGCTAAAGCTCGCTGAGAAATGCAAGGGAACATGGCACACAGGTGTCAATGGAAAAGTGTGGCTGCGCTCGCATCCCCCCAGCTTCGGGTAAGGGGGCCTGCTCGCTCCGCCACTCAAAACAAAGCACCAACATTTTTCCCTTGACCCCGCCGCCCCCTTCATAGATGCGCCACCCGCCGTCAGTATAGCAAGGTGGCGGGCCGCAGTCGGGGCTCAAGGGATCGATATCGCATTCCCCACGCGTGTACAGCCCCAGCGGGTCGGTGAGCGTCGTGGGATTGTTCAGGACGTAGGCGTAGCGGTTGAACGACTGGGGATTGGTCACGTCGCCGCCTATGGGGTCGGGCGTCATCCAGCGGCCGAGGCCCGGATTATATTCCCGGAAGTCCGCCTCATACATCTGCAGGTCTTCGTCGCGCTGGGAGAATTGCGCAAACTTCTCGTCCCACCCAAACCCGGTCGTGTTCTGCCACCTATCCCCGAAAGGGTAGTGGAGCATTGCTTCCACAGGCGCGCCCGTCTGGTCGGTCGCCAGGCCCAGCGAACCCAGTGCGTGCACGTGGAAGTAACGCGACACATTGGAGGCTTGAGTGTAATACCAGAGCAACCGCCCGTCAAAGGGCACGTATTCCTCCCACCAGATGCCGTTCGCCCCGTTGAGGTGCCCCAGTAAATTGCCGGCGGGGTCGAAAAGCTCCTCGGTACGCCCGCAACACCCACTGATCCGCTCCACACGCTGGCCGAAGGCGTTGTACGTCGCCGACCACGTCGTCCCGTTGTTCACGCTTACCATGCGCCCCTCGGCATCCCATTGGTATGTCCTTGTCCCGTCGCTTGTCATGTTACCCGCCGCGTCATAGCCCGCCGGCCAGCTGCCAATCTGATTGATGCGGTTCGTATAGTTATTAAAGGTGGGCACAAGCGTTACGGGACGCCGCTGGGAGTTCGCGACAGTTGCGCGGGCTTAGCGAAGGGATCCGAGGGCGCTGGCCGTTCGTCCATCGCCGGGATTGCGCGGTTCTTCGTGGCCGTAGCTAGGCCTCATGACATAGGCTAGATATGGTCCATCGCATATCCTAAATGGGACGTATGGGATTTTCGCCCCATCCAAAAGTCAATTTTTTAACACACTGAAAATTAAATGCTCATTATAATTTAAGGGTTAAAGAAATCCGGCGCTGCGTAATTCTTGTTCAATTCTGGCACAGCAGGTAAAAATTACGAGTCCGACAAGCCGCTCTTCCCTGCTCTGGCCTAAGGTTTGATGTTTGAAGCAACAGCCGCATGCTGCTTTGAACCGCTCGGCATCAGCAGATAACCCACGGCATCCTTCCGGTTGACGCGCGTCACAACCAGCTCATACGCCTCGCCGCCAGGCTTTGGATAGAACACAACCGGACTTTCCACTGCCTGACGCCGGAACCATACTCTGCGCGCGCTTCCCTGAATAAAGACCCACCCGTGGAATTGCTGATGCGCAACATCCGTACCCATCAGGCGGAACGAGACACCGGGAACGATTTCAGCGTCGCGGTCCTTCTGCACTTCAAAATCCACCTGGTCTGTAGAGAGAACATCATTAAGGGAAGCTACCTCGTCCCGGGTTGAGGCCTGCTGTTCCTGAAGGGCTGCAATTTGGCTGCCGCTGCCGTCCCTGACCGAGGCGAGTTCCTGCCGCGTGCTGGCCAGGTCTTTTTCAAGCTGCGCCACATGAGCCTGGTCCGCCTGCTGGCTCGACTTCATCTCTGCAACCTGGGCGTTTAGTGCGGCTGTTCTCTGATTCAATTCTGCGTGCTCTTTCTCCATGGCGTGTGCAACCAGTTCAGCAGCGTATCGGCGAACGCCTTTCAATCGCGCTTCCCAGCCGCTGTCCAGTTTCTGTACCGTGGCCGCAAGGGCCTCCTGTTTGGAACTCCATTCCTTCAGGCTTGCTTCCAATGCGTTTGTGCGATCACGGAGGGAACTAACCGATTTCGAGAGGCCTGGTAGCCAAGAAATCTGTGCGTTCTGGTTTCTTAACAACCAATATCCGCCCGCAGTCACGACTCCCAGCACAACTGCAAGCAATACTACTGCCGTCCATAAGCCGGTTCTGCGCCGCGTGTGATTGGTGTAAACATCACGGTACTCGTTCCCGCCCCGCTTCCCGGGCGACCGTAGCTCGACATCTTCGACTCTTGGCCTCTTGTTGGTATCCCAGCCTTCTTTGATTGAAATCATGGACCCACCTCCAGGGAAACTCCCAAGTCTTCCAACAATCTGGCACAATCCTGATTAGCTCCGCTAGGCTTCCTTTTTCACTTGTACGCAAGTTGCGTGCCAAGGTGGCATCCGGGAAAAACTGGTAACGGATCAATCACATGCAGGTATCGTCTGGGTGCGGGGACAGGCAGCCCACGAAATGAATACGCATGGAGTGGGAATTTTTACCGGCCCACTATTGCCTCATAACCAGATAGCGGAAGAGAGATGCAGGCCTCAAAGGGCAGCATTCAAAGGGTTTGCCAGTTTCGAACGAGGCAATCCGGTTTTTAGGATCTATATGGTGCGTATGGGAGCCGTCAGGCCGGCATCTCCATATAAGTCACTTTGATTGAGCGAATTGCTTACGAAAGTGCTTCGGAGTTACCGCTGGAAGAGGGGGGGCACCAGGAATGATCAAGTGAGGTTGCACTCAAAAGTGGCAGCGCATAATGGCACCACACCTACACAGAACAGGGCACTTGCTTCACTGCTCCCCATGCTTCAACACAACACTCCCGGCTTAGTGGAATAGCGTGGTACTGTGGGCGCTCGCAGCTACCAGTCTTTGTGCAATTTAGGATTGACGCTAAGCTCCTTGCCGCTGGCAACATCAAGCTCCTGCGACCAGGTGTCGTAGCCCCACTTCGTGATTGTTACCAGATGTTTCCCGAGCGGAATTTGGGCCGAGGTAGGCGTCTGGCCCACGAAATAGCCGTCAACTGTAATGGTGGCGCCGGCAGGAACTGATTTGAAATCAACGGCGAGCGTCTTTCCGGATTTCGCCTGCTCTTCGAGCGACTTTTTCTGGGTCGAGTAAGTCAGGTAGTGAGGTTTATCAGGGGGCGCCTCTTCTTTCTTCTGCTCCTGGTCGGTCTGGTTCTGCGTTTGTGTCTGATTCTGGGTCTGATTTTGAGTCTGGGCTCCGTTGCTGCTCTGGTTCTGATTCCCGGTTTGACCCTGCGCCTGGGCTCCGTTGCCCTGCTGCTGGCCGCTGTCCTGCGATTTAGGAGTAGGTGCGTACACATAACGAGGGGCCGAAGATCCATCCTGATAAGCCAGTAAATACTGGTAAGCAAAATGTCCGCGTGAACCTTGATCAAGGCCACTCGCAGCATTTGCGCTCTGCGCTTGAGCAAGCGTCGCTGAGGTGAGGAAAGAAAAAGCAAGAACACACATTGCCCAAAGTCGATGTGTCATTTTAAATCTCCATTCCTTCAGGAATCGTATTTCTCCCCTCCACAAGAAAAGGCACCAACCAAATGCCTACCGATGAAGACCGGCATTCCCTCCACCACCGGGCGATTTCTGTTGCCATTGCGTGGCAGCCGCCCTGCTTCATCTGGCGCAAACCACTAAAAAACAGGAATACTTGAGCAGGACCGCCTGGAACAGGCGTTCCCATCGCGCTACCTGCAACGCCCCCAATAATACCATGGAATTCCGACTTTCTTTGAAACTCTTGGGTGATGAGGGCCATGGAAGACGCCTTTTGCCCCAAGGGCTGGAACCCAAAATTTGCCGGGTATTCATGATTGCAATCATTTCGTCAAGTTGTTGACAACACATTACTTAAACAGCTTTTGAAAGCATCTCATCGCCCGGAAATTGCCCCATCAAGGCTGGAGCACTGGACCGATTGCCCGAAGGATTTGCGGGCACAAATTGGCCGGAGATGGACGCGTCCCCCGGGGAGGGGTCGCAAAAAAGGCTTGACAACAGTAAAATAGTATTATAGAAATTTCTATAATACTAAAGGAGCTTTTAATGGCACGTCAATCCCGGCACTCGACTCAGGTTGAGAAAGACCTCTACCGGCGGCATGCGGACTTTTGCAAGGTCATTTCTCACCCTACCCGTCTTCAGATCATCGACATCCTGCGTGGCGGAGAAATGGCCGTTACCGATCTCGCCACGAAACTGCAGGTGGCGGTGGGAAACCTCTCGCAACATCTCAATCTGATGAAACAACGACGGGTGCTGGTATCCCGCAAGGAAGGCAACAGCGTCCTATACCGTCTGGCAAATCCCAAAATGATCAAAGCGTGCTGCCTGATTCGCGAAATCCTTTTTGAGCAGATGGAGCAGGATACGGCCCTGCTCAAGCAAATGGACCGCTCACACGCTTTTGAGGAGAAGTCGTAATGCCACTTAATCCAATTGCCACACAGCCACATTCAGAACAAAGCCAAGTGACGATGGTCACCGTCGTTAGCCGGACGGCTTTAGAGAATATGATTATGCGATCCTCCAAATTCGTAAAAAAGCTTATCCGCTTCCGGCGGGCCCTTGTGGCCGCAAACACCCTTGCGATGTTGACAACGCTGCTGGCCTTGCTTTCCGGGCCTTCCCTGCGCGCGCAGGCCAGCGCACCTGCGCCCACCGGCCCGTTAAGTCTCGAGCAGGCGGTCAATATTGCCATGAAAAACAATCCCACCGTCCACGCGGCCGTGGCATATTCAGACGCAGCGCAACACGCCGTTGACGCGGCCAGGGCCGGCTATATGCCCCAAGTGAATTTCTCTGAAGGTGTTACGCGAGGGAACAATCCAGTTTATGTTTTTGGAACTCTGCTGACGCAGCGGCGGTTCACGGCAGCCAATTTTGATCTTGGATTTCTTAACTTCCCCCCGCCGGTCGACAATTTCCGGACACAGTTCTCTGCTTCGATGCCGCTCTACGATTTCGGGCGGACCTCCGGCCGGGTCAAGAGTGCCCGCATCGAGGCACAGGGGGTCCGCGAGAATGCCAGCCGCACCGGGCAGAACGTGGTGTTTGACGTCATCAATGCCTATCTGAATGGATTGCTGGCCCAGGAGCAGGTCCGCGTGGCCCAGGCGGCAGTCGCCATGGCGGAAGCCGATCTTCAGCGGGCGCAGGCCAGAGAGCAGCAAGGCCTGGCCGTTGCCTCCGACGTCCTCAGTGCGCAGGCCCAACTGGCGCAGTCCAGGGAAGATTTGATTCGCGCTCAGAACGCGGTGGCCATCTCACAGGCTGCGCTGAATGTGGCTATGGGGCT
>DATLWV010000260.1:0-27206 GCA_035576145.1 Terriglobia bacterium | reverse complement strand
CTGGCAACCAGTGCGATTGTGTTGTTTGGGTTCATCATAAATTCCCCTCCCACGATAAATCCCCCTCCCACGGCTTATTGAACCAATTAATCCCTTATCTGACAATCGGCCGTCGGTACTGGAACCTTTAACCGAAATTGGGGGGCGGGGTTCTCCCCCGGAGGAGGGGGAGAGGCTGGCAGGGGCTTTGGGGGCTGCATTGTGAGGTTAGAGACTTATTTTCTGTAAGATATGCCTGTTGCTTATGGGCCAGCTGGCGGCTGCGTGTGCAGGCAGGCAAACACGACCGTGCCCCTTGCGCCGGTGCGCAGCGCCTGGATCCCATTATCGGGGTCCGCAGGGCGGAAAAAATAGCCGCTAGCCGCGGTGCCAGGTTTTTGCCGTGGACTCTTTGCGGGCGCGAGGTTGGGAAACAACGGCATCCAGATCAGTGAATCCGAAACAGCGCGCGCCCGGCGCACACCCGAATCGACATACGCGTTGCCCGCGCCCGATGCGGACATCAGGCACGATGCCGGCATCCTGCACTCCCGCGACCATCAGCTTTATAACAACCGCGCCGATCCCGACCAGCCGGTAAAAACATGGCCGGGCGCCTCGATACATGATGGCCCACAAGATGTCTGCGGCACTACTCGGGAGAACGGTAAGTGAAGGAAATTACGGAACATCTTCACCGGCGGGTCATCGAACGCATAGTGGAGGCCGGCGAAGAACGTCCCCAGATTAATTATTGGCCCTGCCACCCTTGATCCCGCGGGAGCGTAGAGGCCGGCCGGCCGGTCGCTGCCATAGCCTATCCATCTGGACTCTTGGGCAGACCCTGCCAAACAAAATCCGCCCGCCTTCTTGTACAGAAGCATCGCGACTGAACAATGAAACGGAGACGATCTTTCAGCGGACCCGGCCACTGTGCTTTCAATAACTTAGGGCCTGTGCCGAAAATCACGGGGCGGTGTGACGAAGGCCCTTACCCTGGAAAACAACAAGGTGTACTATCAGAATCAAAAGGCAATTAAACTGAGAGGCAAAGCCGATGAATCCTTCAAAAGCTTTATCTCCCCAAGTGCTGTACACCCATTGCGATCCTGGACAGTTCGGCTTTAAGACCACGGAAGAACTTTCCCCGCTGGAAGAGACCATCGGGCAAGTCCGCGCAGTGGCCGCCGTGCAGTTCGGCGTCGGGATTGAACATGAAGGCTACAACCTGTTCTGCCTGGGGCCGACCGGCATCGGCAAGCACTCGTTTATCCGGCACTTTCTTGAAGAAAAGGCGGCGCAGCAGCCCACGCCGTCGGACTGGTGTTACGTCAACAACTTCGACCAGGCGCAGAAACCGCGTATGCTCGAACTCCCGGCCGGCGTGGCCAACACGTTGCAGGCGGACATCGACCGGCTGATCGATGAGTTGCGTTCGACCATCCCCGCCGCTTTTGAGAGTGACGACTTCCGGGCGCGCAAGCAGGTTATCGAAGACGAGGTGAAGGAGCAACAGGGAAAAGCTTTTGAGGAGCTCCGGCATAAGGCCCAGGAGAAAGGGATCACCGTGGTGCGGACACCAACCGGACTGGTCTTCGCACCCATCAAGGACGGAGAGATCCTGGGACCGGAAGAATTCGAAAAGCTCCCTGAAGAAGAACATCAGCGAATTGAAACTGAGATCGCCAACCTTCGCCAGGAGGTTGGACACTTCATGTCACAGCTGCCCGCGCTGGAAAGAGAGGGGCGGGAAAAGCTGAGGACACTGAACCGTGAAGTCACCATCTTTGCAGTCGGGAATCTGATTGACGAAATCCGCCGGCGGTATGAAACGCTGCCACAGGTGAAAGCTCACCTGGATGCAATTGAGCGCGACGTCATCGAGAATGTTGATGAGTTCCTTTCGCCTCCGGAGTCGCCGCTCGCTGCCGCCCTGGGCATGCCGCAGGCGCCGGCATCAAAGGCGGGACACGCGACTCGCCGATACCGGATCAATGCTCTGGTGGCCCACACCGCGAACCACGGGGCGCCGGTAATCTACGAAGACCATCCGAGTTACCCGAACATGGTCGGCCTGGTTGAGTACATACCTCAGATGGGCGCCCTGGTAACGGACTTCAATCTGATCCGTCCCGGCGCGCTGCATCGTGCCAACGGCGGTTACCTGATCCTGGATGCGCACAAAGTGCTGACGCAGCCCTACGCATGGGAAGGACTGAAACGCGCGCTGCAGTCGTCGCGAGTCACGATGGAATCGCTTGGCCAGATGCTGGGCCTGATCAGCACGGTGTCTCTGGAACCCGAACCCATTCCCCTTCGCGTCAAGGTCGTTCTCATCGGCGAGCGCCTGCTGTTCTACCTGCTCAGCCACTACGATCCGGAGTTCCACGACCTGTTCAAGGTTGCGGTGGACTTTGAAGAGCAGATGGACCGTACGACTGAAAACAATCTGCTTTATGCGCGCATGATTGGTACCATGGCGCAACGCGACAAGCTCCTCACGCTGTCGTGCGAAGCCGTGGCGCGAGTGATTGAACAGAGCGCCCGCATCTCGGGCGACGCGGAAAAGCTATCCACACATAACCGGACGCTGGGCGATCTCCTGAAGGAAGCCGATTACTGGGCGCGCGACGCCAAGCGGAACGTGATTGAAGCCTCCGATGTAGAGAAAGCTGTGGAGGCACAAGTCTTCCGTACAGGACGGCTCCGCGAGCGGCTTCAGGAAGAGATCCGGCGGGGAACGATCCTGATTGACACGCAGGGTGAAAAAGTCGGCCAGGTGAACGGCCTTTCCGTCATCCAGATGGGGCAGCTCATGTTCGGCCACCCAAGCCGCATCACCGCCCGGGCGCGCCTTGGCAAAGGAGAGGTCATCGACATTGAACGGGAGGTGGAACTGGGCGGGCCCATCCATTCCAAAGGCGTTCTGATCCTTTCCAATTTCCTGGCGGCGCGTTACGCCAGCGAACGGCCGCTCTCGCTCTCCGCCAGCATCGTATTTGAGCAGTCGTATGGCGGCGTGGAGGGAGACAGCGCTTCCTGCGCCGAACTCTATGCCCTGCTCTCAGCGCTGGCCGAGATTCCAATCAAGCAATCCCTCGCCGTCACCGGCTCCGTCAACCAGCATGGGCAAGTGCAGGCGATTGGCGGCGTCAACGAAAAGATCGAAGGCTTCTTCGACCTGTGCACCGCGAGGGGCCTGACGGGCGAACAGGGCGTCCTGATTCCGCAATCGAACGTGAAGCATCTGATGCTTCGCAAGGACGTGGTTGAAGCCGTCGCCGCCGGGATATTCACTGTCTATGGCGTCGGAACCATCGACGAAGGAATCGAAATCCTCACCGGCATCCCTGCGGGCCAACGCGACGAAGCCGGCAATTTTCCAGAGGGAACGGTAAACCAGCGCGTCGAAGCCCGGCTGGTCAAGCTGGCCGAGCAGAGGAAGACTTTTGCCGCGCCGGAGAGTGCCGGGAAAGATTCATGAGCGAACCGGTAACCGAATTCGTTGTGCGAAGAATTCTGGTAGCGCTCGATGCATCAGCCCAGAGCCTGGCGGCCCTCAAAACGGCCGTACTGCTTGCGGCGGAATTGGGGGCAGACCTCGAAGGGCTTTTCGTCGAGGATGCCAACCTGGTGCGCATTGCCACATTGCCCGTCTCGCGCCGCGTCCTCTTCCCGTCTGCAGCAGATGAGCCACTTGACAGTTCACTCATGGAGCATGAACTCAAGGCGCTGGCCCGCCGGGCACAAAGGTCGCTTGCCACGATGGCCGAGCAATACGGCATCCGATGGTCCTTTCGTGTGGTCCGCGGCAAAGTGACCGTAGAGATCCTGTCTGCCGCATCGGGCTCAGACCTTCTCACCGTAGGCAGGTGCGGCTGGTCATTGACTCGCCAACTGGAGTTGGGATCAACAGCTCAACATGCGGCCATCCACGCGCCTCGAGCCCTCCTGCTTGTAAAACGGCCGCTCGCGGTTGACCGTCCCGTAATGGTGCTCTTCGACGGTTCACCGCTGGCGGAACAAGCGCTGAAGGCGGCAATTCGGTTTGCGAGAGCCCTTCAGGACGATCTCACCGTTTTCCTTTTGCCGGACACCGGCCAGGACGTGAAGCCGCTGATGGCCCGGGCAGCCCTACTGATGAAGGGGGAAGAGGTCGGAGCGGATTTTCGGCCATTGTTTGCCACAGACGCCCTCCGATTGGCGGACGCCATCGAGTCGGAGGCTGGAGGGCTGCTGGTCCTCGCACGTCAGTACAAACACATTGCTGAGAACGAAGTCCAGAACCTCGTCCGCCTCGTCAGCAACCCCGTTCTGCTGGTGCGGTAACCCGCAACATCAGAATCTGCTTTCCCGGAAACTTAATGAAGGGCGAACCTTCATCACCTTCTGACTCCAGCCGTTTAACCAAGAGTTTACACGGTGAATCCTAAGTGTAAGGTCCTAGTTGCGCCAGGTCAAAGAAGGTAATCGCAGAGGTATGCCAACATTCTCCTGCCTAGTTTCGGCTTCCTGCTTGTGGCAATGCAATTGCTAAAGCAGAAGCGCAGTCATTTCAATAGCGAACAGACTGCCGGAAACCGTGACAGAGGTATTTTGTTCATACTTGACGTGCCCTCAAAAGTATTAAGGACCTTAGGAGTAGCGGTGTTCTTCAGCTTGCTGCCATTCCCGCTGAGCCTACGGGGACAAATCTCTCCGGGTCCTCTTTCAAGGCCACATCAGTCCCTGAGCGGCACTACACAATGCACTTCTTGCCATCGTCTCGGCGGTGGGAACCATCGCTTCAAATGCCTGGAATGCCACGCTGAGATTGCCCAGCGACTCAAGGACCGCCGTGGCTATCACGCCAGTCTGATGCAGCAACCTGACGACGACCAGTGTGTCCGCTGCCATTCCGAGCACAACGGCGCAGACTTCCAGATCGTCCATTGGGAACCCTCCAAGGAAGCGTTCGATCATAACAAGACAGGATACCGGCTGGAAGGGAAACACGCCGGACTCACCTGCCAGCAGTGCCATAACGCCAGGCACATTCCCCCGAGCGAGCACAGCCAGCTGAAAACCAAGGACCTGAATCGCACTTTTCTAGGTTTATCGCGTGCTTGCTCCACCTGCCACCAGGATCCGCACCAGGGGAG
Organism: Terriglobia bacterium; assembly: GCA_035576145.1. Lineage (GTDB taxonomy): Bacteria > Acidobacteriota > Terriglobia > UBA7540 > UBA7540 > SCRD01. The sequence continues at coordinate 22,086 of DATLWV010000260.1, read as the reverse complement.
GCTCGGCAACAAGTGCGAACAATGTCACGACTTTAACGACTGGAAGAAAGTCAGCAATTTTAAGCATTCCAGGACCCGGTTCCCATTGACTGGCGAGCATGCTCGCGTTGCCTGCGAAAAGTGCCATAAACCCCAGGCACAGAATCCGAAGTCGATGCAGATGGTGGGCATCCCATTCGGCCAGTGTACCGACTGTCACACAGACCCGCACCATGGGTCATTCCAGGCCCGATGTGAATCCTGCCATACGACGGCGGGATGGAAGCGAATTTCTGAGGCCAAAGTCAGCGCCCAATTCGATCACTCCAGGACAAAGTATCCTCTTCTCGGGAAACATGCCACAGTACAGTGCGCGCAATGCCATCAGGGCGGCGACTTCAAACGGCCGATTGCATTCACCCGGTGCATGGACTGTCACAAGGACCAGCATAGCGGCCAATTCACCGCACGAAAAGACGGCGGCGACTGCGTCGGATGCCATACCGTTGACGGATTCAAGCCCTCGACTTTTGGGATTAAGGAGCACGCGGCAACAACCTATTCCCTGGAGGGGAAACACGCCAAGGTGGCCTGCGACAAGTGCCACGTACCAGCTGGCGTAAAGACCGTATTCAAAATCAGGAAGACGGCTTGCCAGGATTGTCACGCCGATGTCCACAAGGGCCAGTTTGCCGGTTTTCCTTACAATAACCACTGTAAGGACTGCCACACGGTACAAGGATTTAAGCCCTCGACTTTCACGTTGGCGCGGCACCAGTCCACACCGTTTCCCCTGACGGGCGGTCATATTGCGATTCCCTGTGCCGAATGCCACGAAGCAAGAATTCCGCCCGGCACGAAGGGTCCCGCTCCGTATCGATTCCAAACGCTCGCCTGCACCGAGTGCCACACCGACCCGCACCATGGCGAGTTTGCAACGCGCATGAAGAAGCTGCGGCCAGATGGAAAACTCGCCGGATGCGAATCTTGCCACTCAACGGAGTCCTGGACCGCAGATCTTCGATTCGATCATTCCACAACTTCGTTTCCCCTGGTTGGCACTCATCGGGCCGTCGCGTGCATCAATTGTCATAAGCCGCCCAATCTGGAGGTGACTCTTCGGAACGTGGACTTCAAGTCCGCGCCCACAGAGTGCCATGCCTGCCATGAAGATCCTCACGACCGGCAATTTGCAAAAAACGGCGTGAATCCGGAATGCTCGAGTTGCCACAACAGTTCACGGTGGAGGCCGTCGCTGTTCGACCATGAAACCCGTACGATCTTTCCACTTAAAGGAGCGCACCAGAACGTACCTTGCAAGGAATGTCACAAGAACGTTACGCTCGTGGGAGGCCAGCCAGTAATTCGTTACAAACCGACTCCCACCCGCTGTGCTGCATGTCATGGACCCGAAGTATTGAAAAGGAGTTGAGGAAAACCCCGGCGCCATGCGATTTTCCAGGTACTGGGGAATTCAGGGGAAAAGTTAACCACAAAGAAGGTTCAGTGGTTTGGGAAGGAATTACATTCTTCGTATACAAATTACTCATCAGAAACAATTAATCGGTCATTTTCGTAGTTACTTTTGCTGCTTTTCAGGGGTTACGCAGTCCAAAATTAAGGGAAATGTACACCCGCTCATTTGTTTGAAGGTCTGTGTAGAGGCCTGGGAACCCGAATTGCTCGAAACCGATGGGGGGCTATCAGTCCAACTTATTAGCCAGGAAACACATGCGTCGCGCGCTGTTGATGGTGACATTTATATTCCTTCCCCTGGCCGTGGTGGCGGGTGCAACGCAGGCGCCTCAGTCTCCCGCGTCCAAGCAACCCCCCGCGCCTGATCATTCGCCCACAACACACAGCCCCCATGGCAATCTGAAGATTGCTTGTGAAAACTGCCATACGTTTACTTCCTGGAAACCCCTCCGGAACATTCTGGAGTTTGACCATAACCAGACCCGTTATCCGCTTAGAGGTCTGCACAAAGGGGTCGCCTGCACCGCGTGCCACGTGAGTCTGGTCTTCACCAAGGCTGGCACACAATGCGCGAATTGCCATGCTGATATCCACCGCGGACAATTCGGATCCGATTGCGAGCGGTGCCACACGGTCAGAGGGTGGCAGGAGAGCCTTCGTGACCTGCGGTCGCACCAGAACCGGTTTCCCCTGATTGGAGCACATGCGGCACTCGCCTGCGATGACTGTCACAAGAACGCGGCCGCGAGTCAATTCCAGGGCCTTTCAACAGATTGCTTGTCGTGCCATACTCAGGCCTTTACACAGGCGACTAACCCCAACCACCAGAGCGCAGGATTCCCAACCACCTGCCAGTCCTGTCACGACATGAACAGCTGGCTGTCGGCAAGCTTTGACCACGCCAAGTTTACAGGCTTCGCGTTGACCGGGGTGCATGCAACGCTGGATTGCACGGCCTGCCATCTGAGTGGGAATTTCAATATCACCAGCACCGCTTGTGTGAGTTGCCACCTGAAAGACTACACAGGAGCTCAGGATCCCAACCATGTGCAAGCGGGGTTCCCGCAGGATTGTGCAATCTGCCACAACACGCTCAACTGGACGTCAACCACGTTCGACCATGCCCGCTTTACCTCCTACCCCCTGACGGGCGCGCATCTCACGGTCGCGTGCAGCCAGTGCCACATCAATGGCCGGTTTGCGGGCACTCCAACCGACTGCGCGTCTTGCCATCTGGCGGACTATCAGAAGACGACTAATCCGAACCATGCTGCGGCGGGTTTTCCCACCGACTGCTCCATCTGCCACACCACGGCGAGCTGGCAGGGAGCCAAGTTCAATCATTCACTGACCGGGTTCCCGCTGACGGGCGCCCACGCGACGCTTTCGTGCCAGACTTGCCATGTGGGGGGAAATTTCACGGGCTTGAGCTCCGCATGCGTTTCCTGCCACCTCAACGACTATAACAATACGACCAACCCCAATCACCAGGCGGCAGGATTCCCGCAACAGTGCGAGGTGTGCCACACCACGACCGCATGGACACCGGCTTCCTTTAATCACAATCTGACGGGGTTCCCGCTGACGGGCGCCCACGTGAATGTTCCCTGCACCAGTTGCCACATCGGCGGGCAGTACGCAGGAACGCCAACAGACTGCTACTCGTGCCACAAGAGCGACTATAACTCCACCACCGATCCCAATCACGCAGCCGCCAATTTCCCGACTGACTGTTCCACTTGCCACACCACCACCAGTTGGCTTGGGGCCACTTTCAACCACACGTGGTTCCCAATCTATTCAGGCACTCATGCGGGACGATGGACCACCTGCACTGATTGTCACGTGAATCCGTCCAATTACGCCGTTTTCTCCTGCATCACATGCCACGCCCACGATCAGGCCAACACGGACCCACACCACACCGGTGTTCGAGGTTACGTTTATAACGGGACGAGCTGTTATTCGTGCCATCCAACGGGACGGGCTGGGTAATATGGGGGTATTGCTACGGGTACTTGCGGCCTTGATGGCGATAAGCATCAGCGCGCTGGCAGGTCAGAACCCGGCAGGCTCAGTGCGCACCGACTTCCGAGTGAAATACGTTGCGGCGGGAGCGGTCTACCTGGACGGCGGGCGCGGGGCGGGGTTAGCCATAGGCATGAAGCTGACCCTCAAACGCCGAGAGTCCGTCGTGGACCCCAAAACGAAGAAAGAGATCCTTGAATGGAAGGTGGTTGCGAAGGTAGAGGTGGATTCGGTCGCCGCAGTTTCGGCAGTCTGCAATATCCTGCCCGGTGGCCGGGATGTCCAGGTCGGTGATACTGCAATCCTTGATGTTGCAGACGCTGAAAAGGAACTCCGACACCGCGAATTGAGTACCTCGCGAAAGTATCCTCAGGTCATCACCTTCACCGAGGGCAATCCGCTGGAAGACGAAGTCCGCGCGGCAGTTCCCCGGCCGCCACTGCCGGAAATCAATCGCACCCGGGGCAGAATTGCCCTTGAATACGGGGGTCTTCGAAGTGCGGGGCCATTCACCACCGACACAACTCAGCTCGGATTGGTGATGCGGATAGATACCACCCGGATTGGCGGCACCTATTGGAACCTGTCCGGTTACTGGCGAGGCCGGCTGAATACGCGTTCCGGCCCCTCCATGCCGCAAACTGTCAATGACCTGCTCAACCGCACCTACCATCTGGGACTGACCTATGCGAACCCCAATTCGCACTGGGTTGCTGGTGTGGGGCGTCTTTATCTTCCCTGGGCAAGCAGTTTGAACACTCTGGACGGCGGTTACTTCGGGCGCAGGTTCGGGAAAATCGTGACGACCGGTATTTTTGCGGGCAGCACACCCGACCCGACCTCGTGGGACTACAACCCCAATCGCCGAATTGCCGGCAGCTTCATCAATTTTGAAGGGGGCGGTTTCGATAACTGGCGCTACACATCCACCTTCGGCCTGGGATTGAGCACCCTGGGATGGACAGCCGATCGCCAGTTTGTGTTCACCGAAAACGGCATCTTCTACAAACAGATCTTTTCGATTTACGAATCGCTGCAGGCGGACCGGCCCCACCTGCCAAGCCAGTTGGCCACAAGCGACTATACCGGCGTCAGCCGCAGCTTCGTTACCATACGCATTCATCCCACTCGCCGCCTCACCTTCGACTTGAACCATAATTACTTCCGCGAAATCCCCACTTTCGACCTTGCACTGATCAGCACGGGACTGCTGGACAAGCTGCTCTTTCAGGGATTCAGTGCTGGCGTTCGCGTTGAACTTCCCCGCCGTCTCACGGTCTACAACAGCCTGGGGCGCAGTTCCAAGACGGGGGATGCAAAGAGTTCATGGAACCAGATGTATGGTGTTACGCTGGGCAGCATCTGGCGCACCGGAATCCGCGGGGATGCGCAGTACTCAAAGTTCGACAGTTCCTTTGGAAGCGGCGATTACTATTCGGTTTCGCTTTCCCGGGAGTTTGGGGATACCTTCCGCTGCGAGGTGACAGCAGGGCGACAAAGCCTGGCATCAATCTTTACGAATGACTCCAGCTATCGGACGCTGGGCACTCAGTTCGATTGGTTTCCCAAAGGGAGCTTCTATCTGGACGGAGGCGTTACACAGCAGCAAGGAACCACACAGCATTACAGCCAGTGGTATTTCGGCATCGGTTATCGCTTTGAGTCCGTGCGGAAACATTACAAACAGGCGGGGAAATAGATGACGAACCATTCTCGCGGCCTCCTCTTACTTTGGGCAACGGCCTGTGCGGCCGCCGTTCTGACGGTTCCGCTTTTGAGAGCTCAAACAGTTCGCCAGGAGTCCGCCGAATCGAAGCCCCTCGTCGACTCGGTCTCGCAAGCCGTGACAACCTTTCTGGGCGAACTTTCAAACGTGGAATGCACGGAGGCGGTGTCCCAGACAAGATTGAAGGAGCATGGCAAGATCGAGTTTGCGGAGAATTCCATCTACGACTACCTGGTGCTGGCGGAATCAAACGGCGGAGAACTATCATTGGCCGAATCCCGCCTGGCCAAGCAGGAGCCCCGCAAGACCACTCGCCTGCCGCTTATGGTCACCAACGGCTTCTCTACGCTCCTGTTGATCTTTCACCCTGAATACCGTTCCGGGTTCGAATTCAAACAGCTTGAGGATGAGGAGGCGGACGGCACGGCATACGCCCGCCTGGCTTTCCGCCACATCCCGGGAATGCGTTCAACCGCAGCGTTGATGGTTCGAGGCCGTGAGTATCCGCTGGACCTTCAGGGCGTTGTCTGGATTGACAAAGGGACGGGCGAAATCCGCAAAATCAGCGCCGGCCTGGAATCGCCAATGGAGGATATCGGCCTTCGGGCGATGCACACCGAAGTGGTTTACGCCCCGGTGAAGTTCCAGGAGACTTCCAATATCTATTGGCTTCCCCAGACGGCAACGATTGACGTAGAATCACTCCACGAGCACTGGCGCAACGTCCACCATTTCACCGACTATCGCCAATTCTCGACCAGTGCGAAGGAAAAGGGGTCCAGAAAACCATGAGTACGCACACCGCCACTCCATTGGCTGGGGTGGCCCGTCGTAGCTCTGACCACTTTCATCGTGCGGCGCTGCGCTTCTTCTACCTGATGGCGTTCCTGATTATTGCGGGGGTGGCATTCTATGGGGAGAGTTACTACCGCATGGACGCGGCTCACCGCCCCTTTTCCCCACAGCACATTTTGTTACGGCCCAACGGCTCGATCGGACTTTGGCTCGGCGTGCTGGGGGCATTCATGTTTCTTATCATCTTCATCTACCCCATTCGCAAGCGATGGGCATGGCTGCGAAGCAAAGGAAACACCCGGCACTGGCTGGACTTTCATGTCATGGTGGGCCTGTCTGCGCCCTTCATTATTGCCCTTCACGCATCTTTCAAGTTTCGCGGGATAGCAGGAATGGCCTTCTGGATCATGAGCGCCGTGGCCTTGAGCGGCGTGATCGGGCGGTATCTTTATGCCCAGATTCCCCGTAGCTTGAACGCCGCGGAACTCTCGCTACAGGAAGTCCAGGAGGAACAAATGCAGCTTGCCGAACAACTCACCACCCAAAGGCTTTTTTCGCTCTCCCATCTGGAACCCTTGTTTCGCTTCCCCGGTGAAAGCTTTGTGCAATCGCTGCCGATGGTGGTAGCGTTGGTGTTGATGATCTTGATCGATGCACTGCGCGTCCTCCACATTGCCCGACTCCGCCTTCGCGTCCTGAGCCTGTGGGGGTGTCTGCTGACTTTTGGGGGCATTTTGCCTTCCGGGGACGCCGAAATTGAACAGGTGATCGTCATGGCCAGAAAGCAGGCGGCGCTGAGCAAGCGCATCCTGTTCCTTGAGCGCTCGCAGCAGGTTTTTCATCTCTGGCACGTTGTGCACAAACCGTTCAGCTATTCATTTGCCTTGCTGGCAGCGCTCCACATCATTGTAGTAATGCTTTTTGGAGTGCGTTGAGTCTGTTAAACCCATGGACACCTTATTCGCCGCGCTTATCGCTCTTGCTGTTACGCTGTTTTTCATGCGGGGCTATTTAAGACAGTTGACGGCTTCGCAGAAGGCCCCGCCGGGTGGGCCCAGGGAGGAAGTCGCCACGCCGGCGGGCGTACGCCCATGCCCACGATGCAGTCGTTCTATTGCCAAAGGTACAGCCTTTTGTCCTCATTGCGGGGCCGCCCTCGCCATGTGGAACATCCACAGCGCAGCCGTCCAGTCCGTTACGGTTGAAGGCGACACACCCGGAAAGCCCAAGCCCGTCATTAACGCATCGCTGTGCGTGGGCTGCGGAAGTTGTGTGGACGAGTGCCCGGAAACCGGCACGCTGGAACTCGCGGGTGGCAAGGCCATCCTCGCGCACCCCGAGCGATGTGTCAGCCACAGCAAGTGCGCCGCCGTTTGCCCCACAAGCGCCATTACGCTGGCTGCAGAGGGAATTCTTCAGACCATCAAAGTTCCCTATGTGAAGGAGAATTTTGAAACCAATGTTCCCGGGGTGTTCATCGTTGGAGAGCTGGGAGGCATGGGCCTCATCAAAACGGCGATCAACGAGGGCAAGCTGGTTGTCGACCATCTAAAGCAACGCCTGGAAGCTTCGAACGCACCTTCCCCTGATGGGAATTATGACGTGGTCATCGTTGGCGCAGGGCCGGCAGGCTTGAGCGCCAGCCTGGCCGCGCAGCAATACGGGATGCGATACCTGACACTGGAGCAGGGCGAAATCGCCGCTACGATTCGCCAGTACCCGCGCCAGAAGTTCCTGATGGCTGAACCGATTGATCTCCCACTTTATGGGACTCTTTATGTCGCCGACGGTACAAAGGAAGCCCTCCTCAGCGTGTGGGAAACGATCCTCTCCAATACTGGAGTGCAGGTGGCAACCAACGAGCGCGTTGAACAGGTCCTGAGGAACGGTTCGGGGTTTCAAATTGCCACCGCGAAGGGTACGTACAAGACGACGCAGGTTGTGCTCGCCATGGGAAAACGCGGCGTCCCGCGGCGGCTGGGTGTGCCGGGGGAGGACCTCGCCAAGGTGTGTTACCGCCTGATCGAAGCCGAGACTTACAAGGACAAGAGTCTCCTGGTGGTGGGCGGCGGAGACTCGGCAATCGAGGCCGCTCTAGCGCTCAGCCGGTCTGGAACCAACCACGTCACTCTCAGCTACCGGGGAGATAATTTCCAGCGCGCGCGCGAACGTAACAGGACGTTCCTCGATGAAGCTGAACGCAGCGGCGGCATATCAGTCCAGCGAAACTCGCATGTACGGGAAATCCGGCCTGATGGCGTAACCCTGGATGTCGGGGGCCGAGGCCTCGATCTGCCCAATCACTACACCTTTGTGTTGATCGGCGGCGAGTCTCCTGAAGAGTTCCTGCGGAGGACCGGCGTAGAAATCGTCGAAAAGGCGTTGTCGGCGTGAGCAGAACCTCATATTGAGCCCCACACTCTTCGCAAGACACTTACGGGAAGGGGCAAGAACATACCCGCGTGCTGCGTCACCTTCAGCAACATCTTCTCCCAATAGGGGTTCCTGAAGTGTCGAGGCGCACGGTCTGCTGTTTGGTCCCGCTTTTGCCCCGGTATTAGCGTTTACCTCACCCACCGATTGTTTCACCAAATTATTGAGGGTCCTGGCAACGCAATTCCTTTCCTCTTCCGTCAACACTTAGCCGACCGCCAGGACTTCTCCCAGAAGATTTCGCCACGGGATCCATTATTGATAAAGTCGCCGCCCCAAGTGCCAATCTGAGTCTTCATTCAAGATTATTTCGAGCCGCACGGCTTAGATTTCTGGATATCCATTTTCCCGGGAAATTTCCGCGTCAAACACGAGGAAAGCCGGAGATCTTCTCAGAGAATCGACTAATTCACATATCGCCAACTATTAATAAAGAGTTCGTTAACAGGGGATTCTGCTACAAACGTTGGGTAATCAACCCGATTGTATTCAATAGATAAGCAATGTATTTAATTGTGAGGTTCTTCACAAAGCGTTCTTGACCAACGTCAATACATACGGTCTTAACGGGGAGAGTGAGCTTTCGAGGTGGGGGACATGGGGCGATTTGCGGTTTATCGTGGAAGGCCATTGCGGACGGACCGCGCCGCCAACTTCAGTAATGGGTACGTGGCTTCGTTCGACCCCACGGCGTCTTCTCGCCTCGCTGCCACACTGCTGTGCGCGTTGTGGGTCACCACAACTGCTTGCTTCGGGCCGCCGACACGCTTGCACCGTTCCCCACGACTGCCAAACAAACCTACCCTTGATACCCCAAATGGGTTAACCACTCCTCTGGAATTAGAAGGTCGTCCCGACTTTGTCATCATTAGACAGGAGGGTAGCTGCCCTGAAGGCTTTCAGCATCGAATTGAATTTAGCCTTGGCTCGCAGAAGGGCCCAAGATTTCTCCGTGTTTGTGCTGAAGCTCCCGGACTTCTTATTTTTCCCCAAGACTTGATTGGCAGCGAAGGCATGGATCCAGTCGTAACTACCCAGCCGGCATGCTCTCCAATCGATAACCAGATGAACGACGGGTATGGAGGGCTTGGCTTCGTTGATCTCGATGGCCGATCACGGTCCTCCAGGATCAGAAGCACTCCAATCTCTCCGCAGAACAAACAGGAGACATTTAGAGTAAAAGCCAGGCGCACACACCGGTCCGTCGTCGACCTCACCGCCAGCTCCCGTTTTTCCGGGATGATGGTCTTAGGGCGGTCCCCGCCCATTTCTTTCGCCGGACGTCAGCAAACTTGCCGTAATGAATCACAAACAAGAGCCCCACCTCGATCCTTCCCTCAACAAATGAGCTAGCTCCCTGGAAACACAAAGACGTTCCTGCCAAGGGTGATTGTGTGGGCAGGTGGTATATCGGGAGCTTGTCCACCGTAGCATAAATTACAGAGACAGGGATTGGTCAAAGAGGGTTCGTAGTAACTACGGCTCACTAGCTGGAGGTCAACAAAGGTCGATTCGTTGACAAAAGTTCCAGCAATTCTCCAACAGAGTCCCTTGTCAGGCTACGGAACAGAATCCTTCGCAGCGCAGTTCATAATCATTGCACGACGGACACGCCGAATGATGAGATTTTCAAAGGTGGGAACCTATGAAGAATCAAACATGGGACGAAATTCCAGAATCGTATAACGAAGATAGTTCAACCACGGCCCTCGGCACAGCTGAGGAAGATCATGCGCCGACGAAGGAGCAGCATCCCCGCTTGTTCTCGGGCATTTCGTCAGACGAATATGAAAGGATCCGCCGTGCCGGACACGTCAAGCAGTTCGCCCGGGGAGAGATATTGTTTATCGAGGGTGATGTTGTCGAGCGGGTTCTACTGTTAACCTCTGGCGCCGTGAAAATCACCAAGTTGGGACCGGGAGGCGAGCAGGTCATTCTCCGCCTTTCCGTCCCCGGCGACGTCTTAGGTGCAACAAACCTGTTTTCTTCTTCCAGGCGGTGTGCCACCGCGGAGGTGTTCCGGCCTTGCCGGGCACTCGTCTGGGATGCGCAGGTTTTTGAGAACCTGATGAAGAGTTTTTCAATCCTGCACCAGAACATGGTCGTAATTCTCAACGAACACTTACGGGAACTCGAAGCCCGGTTTTACGAGGTAGCGACAGAAAGAGTCGGCCCACGCGTCGCCCTCCAACTCTTGCGATTGCTGAAATCGATCGGCCGGCCGGTCAACGGGGAAGTTGAGATCGGTTTGTCGCGCGAAGAGCTAGCCCAAATGACGGGCACAACTCTGTTCACTGTTAGCCGCCTGCTCTCCGCCTGGGAGGCGCGCGGAGCAGTGCGACCGTGCCGTGAAGCGGTGGCGATTCGCGACGTTCCGTCCCTGCGCGCTATATCCGCGGAAGAGTAAGGGGGCAATTGCACCTGCAGAAAGGTCGCGAACGATCAGGATGAGGCGCTGTAACCACATTGTCGATCGAGATCCAATCTCTCCTGAATGCGCCATGAAGCAAGGTGAATTTGTTCACTTATGCAGCCGGCTGGTGTTTATCGAAAGCAATATTGGCGGATTTGCCGCTTTGGCACGAGCAGTTCGATACGAGGCGTAATACCCAGATGGGGATACTGTGCTCGTCGGGAGACTGTGCTTGAAAGAGATCACGATCATCAACTGAAGGGGGAACCCATGAAAAGATGGTGGGTACTATTGGTAGGGCTTGGATTCTTGGCAGTCCAGGCGCACGCCCAGGATGCTTCAACTCTCGATACCCACACGGACAAAGTGAGTTATGCCATCGGGGTTGCCATGGCCAATAACCTCAAACGACAGGGAATTGAGATCAACCAGGACAACCTGATAAAAGGTCTGAAAGATGGAATGTCGGGGACGACACTCCTTATGAGCCCGGGTGAAATCAGCACTCTCCTGACCGGGGCCCAGGCCGAAATCAGACAAAGGGAGTTGCAGGCTTTGGACCGCGTCTCTGCGGAAAACAAAGAGAAGGGCGATGCTTTCCGGGAGGAAAACAAGGCGAAGGAAGGAGTGATCACTTTGGCGGACGGCCTGCAATATAAGGTTATTAGGGCTGGCGACGGAAATAAACCGGAAAAAGGCGATACTGTGAAGTGCCAATATCGTGGGACCCTTACCGACGGCACCGTATTCGATAGCTCTTACAAGCTTGGAAAACCCGTTGAGTTGAAGGTTTCGGAGGTTATCCCGGGTTGGCAGGAGGCGTTGAAACTTATGCCGGTAGGCTCCGAGTGGCAACTTGTCATTCCTCCTGAGCTTGCCTATGGCCGGCGCAGCGCGGGGAAGATCGGACCTGACAGCACTCTGATATTCGATGTGGAGTTGCTTTCCATCGTTGCCAAACCCTGAACCCCACCTGCCATTTGCCTGGCTGGTAGGACCCATGCAGGAATTCTTTGGGACACGTCGCTGTCACGTTTGCGCAAACGCAAAGACAGATGCTTCGCATGGTGCCTAGTCTTCAACATAGGCGGGGGACCGTGCGGATATCGGGTTAACGTTGCGGCAAGGGCTTGGACCGTGTTGCCTTGAGTTGGTATGGTGTGCAGGTATATTAACCAACTGGGCCCACGCCAAAACAGATCGAGGTGGCAAAGAAAATGAAGCGAGTGAGTCTTGCAATTACGGCGGTTTTGGCTCTGGTCGCTGCTTACGCTATCGGCCGGCACGAGGCAAGTTCCCATAACAGATCTGATAGGGGACGCCAAATTCTCTATTATGTTGATCCCATGCATCCCGCCTATAAGTCAAATACACCCGGTATCGCTCCCGATTGCGGAATGAAACTTGAGGCGGTCTACGCCGAGGATGTCTCGCGTGTGTCGGCACCATCGCCGGCGGGACAGCTTCCGGCAGGGTCGATCAGCGTTGATGGGGCTACGAAACAATTGTTGGGGATCCGGACGGCCAACGTAGAAAAAAGTAGCGTCCGGCGAACCTTGCACGTTGTGGGGCGCGTAGTACCCGAAGACATCCGAATCTACCAGGTCAACTCCGGCACGGACGGCTTTATTCGCAAAACATATAACGACTCGGTTGGAACCCTGGTTAAAAAGGACCAGAAGCTGGCTGTTATGTATGCACCGGACTTTCTGGCAGTAGCATCGGGATTCCTGGCCGCGATACAGCATGTGCCAGGCGCATTGGGTACAGACGGGGGGCACACCGCTGCCTTTCACAGTACTCTGACAAGGCAAGGAGTCAACAGCCTTGAGGGTTATACTGACCGCCTTCGCAATCTGGGCATGAGCGATGTGCAGATCAACAGGATGGCCAAGAACCACCTGCTCCCCGAAACGGTGGACGTGGTGGCACCGGCCGAGGGCTTTATCATCGCCCGGAACATTACAGCCGGACAGCATTTCAGCCGCTATGCGGAGTTTTATCGCATCGCTGACCTTCGCCGCGTTTGGGTCACCGCAGAGGTTTACCAACAGGACGCCCCTTATCTGGCACCCGGAGGGCGCGCACAAATTGTGCTCCCAAACGAAAAGCGCCGCTTGCCAGCCCGAATTGCTGACAGCCTCCCGGAATCCGAGGTCGGCGGTGAGAGCGTTAAACTTCGCCTGGAGGTTGCCAATCCCGGATTTGTTTTGCGGCCGGACATGATAGTTGATGTCGAACTGCCGGTCCAAATGCCTGGAGCAATCACAGTACCAATAGACGCCCTGGTTGATTCCGGATCGCGCGCCCGCGTTTATGTTGAAGAGTCTGGTGGCGTTTTCACGCCTCGCGAAGTCGAAACGGGATGGCGTTTCGGCAACCGGGTCGAGATTCTGCACGGCGTCCAACCGGGTGAGCGAGTCGTCAGCGCAGCCACCTTCCTCGTAGACTCAGAAAGCCGCCTGAGAGCACCAGATGACAGACCGATGACAACAGACAATATTGGCAGTATGTCGTCAGCTTCAGAATCCAGGACCCCGCTGAAAATGGCAAATGATCCCAGCTGCGGCATGCAGGTGGACACCGCGCGTGCGGTAGCGACAGGCAACACTATGAGTTACGCCGGAATTACGTACTACTTCTGTTCCCAGCACTGCAAACAAGCCTTCCAGAATCATCCGGTTGCGTCACTCATCAGACACAAGGGAGAAGCCGATTGATCAGCAGAATCGTCGACTTCTCCGTAAAGCACAAACTGGCGGTACTATTGCTGGTTGCGGCAGCCTGCGTCGCTGGTTGGTGGTCGATGGTCAACGTACCGCTCGACGCCGTTCCTGACCTGAGTGATACAGAAGTCATCATCCTTTCACGTTGGGATCGTAGCCCCGATATCATCGAGGACCAGGTTACTTATCCCATCGTTACTGCCATGCTAGGCGCACCCAAGGTCAAGACCGTTCGAGGCTTCTCGGATTTCGGGTACTCCTACGTATACGTTATCTTTCAAGACGGTACTGATCTCTATTGGGCACGCTCGCGAACCCTTGAATATCTATCCAGCGTCCTTCCCCGACTGCCCGCCGATGTCAAGACTGAGCTTGGCCCGGATGCTACAGCCCTTGGGTGGGTATATCAGTATGCGCTGGTGGATACGTCGGGCCAGCACAGTCTGTCGGAACTTCGCTCGTTCCAGGATTGGTATTTGCGGTATTACCTCCAGGCGGTGCCCGGGGTGGCGGAGATTGCACCGGTCGGGGGTTACACACGCCAGTACCAGGTGAATCTTGACCCTAACCGCCTTCTGCTGTATGGAATTCCCGTTAAGCGAGTTGTTGATGCAGTGCGCAGCAGCAACAACGAATCGAGCGGGCGTTTGCTTGAATTCGGCGGGACAGAATACATGGTTCGAGGCCGCGGTTACGCGCAGACGATCGAGGACTTCGCCAACATCCCACTGATTGTTACCCCTACGGGATCGCAGGTGCGCATAAAGGACGTCGGTCAGGTGACTATGGGACCGGACCTGAGGCGGGGCCTTGCTGATTTGGATGGGAGAGGTGAAGTTGTTTCCGGCATCGTCGTCATGCGTAACGGCGAAAATGCGCTCGATGTAATCGACAGGGTAAAGACCAAAATCAAAGAACTTGAGCCCGGGTTTCCGGAGGGCGTGAAACTTGTTCCTGTCTACGACCGTTCACAACTAATCCACCGCACCATCGGAACAGTAAAGGAAACCATCATCGAGGTAGTCGTTACAATTGTGCTGATCATTCTGGTTTTTCTCTGGCATTTTCCGAGCGCGGCAATCCCGATTGCAATCATGCCGGCTGCAGTCTTGCTCGCGTTCATTCCATTTCGCTTGATGGGAATCAGCGCCAATATTATGTCCCTGGCCGGGGTAGCCATCGCCTTCAGCGAACTGGTTGACGCCTCTATTGTGGTGGCCGAGCAAACCCACAAAAAGCTCGAACTGTGGGAAAAGAATGGGCGCCAACGCGACTGTCGGGAAATCGTTGTCGGCGCAATCAAAGAAGTTGCCGGACCGACATTCTTTGCGCTGTTGGTGATTGCAATCTCGTTTTTGCCGGTGCTCACGTTGCAGGCTGAGCCAGGACGGATGTTCAGACCCCTGGCTTACACTAAGACACTTACGATGGTGGTCGCCGCAATATTGGCGGTAACGCTCGATCCCGCCCTACGCCTACTGCTGATAAGGGTCGAACGGTTCTACTTCCAGCCGAGGTGGCTGTGCCAGATTGCGAATGCTGTACTCGTCGGGAAAGTGAGATCCGAAGAGCGCCATCCTGTCAGCCGACTGCTGACCCGTGCTTACGAGCCAGCCGTTCGATGGGCCCTGCGCTGGAAGTGGCTCGTCATCGGTGGGGCGGCGGCGTTAATTGCTGTTACCATTCCGGTATTTTCTCGCCTGGGATCCGAATCCATGCCGCCACTCGACGAAGGCTCGATTCTCTATATGCCCACCACTCTGCCCGGCATATCCATCCAGCAAGCTACACAGTTGCTGCAGGTGAGTGACCACATAATCCGGCAATTCCCGGAAGTGGATCACGTGCTGGGGAAAGCCGGGAGGGCGGAAACTGCCACCGATCCCGCCCCACTCTCCATGCTCGAAACGGTTGTTGTACTCAAGCCTCGCTCGGAGTGGCGGCGAGTCGATACATGGTACTCCTCGTGGGCGCCGGAGTGGGCCAAACGGGTCTTTCGCCACGTCACACCCGATACGATTTCAACCGACGAACTGATCAGTGAGATGGACCAGGCGTTGAATATCCCCGGAGTCAGCAACGCCTGGACGATGCCCGTCAGGGGACGTATCGACATGTTGACCACGGGAATTCGCACCGCGGTAGGTTTGAAGATCACAGGCTCTGATTTACAGCAAATTCAGGAGATCGGGTCTAAAGCAGAGGAGATATTGAAAGAGGTAAGAGGGACGCGCAGCGTTCACGCCGAGAGGACCGCCGAGGGCTATTTTCTTGATATCGGCTGGAACCGCGAGCAACTCGCGCGATTTGGCATAAGCATTGAAGACGCACAAACAGTAGTCGAAAATGCAATCGGCGGTGTGAACATCACCACAGTCGTACAGGGCCAAGAACGATATCAGGTGAATGTTCGCTACCAGCGTGACTTCCGCAGCAACCTTGGAACAATCGGGCGTATTCCTGTCCCCACAGCCGGCCAGCGGCAAGTTCCATTGAGTGACCTGGCAAAAATCAGCCTCGTCAGCGGGCCGGCGATGATCCGAAATGAAGATGGCTTACTCACAGGATACATCTTCGTGGACTTAGATGGTCGCGACCCGGGCAGCTACGTCAGCGAAGCCAATCAACTTCTGCGCGACCACCTCAAGATTCCCACCGGCTCCGCGATCACCTGGAGCGGGCAGTATGAGGTTATGCAGGCGGTGAAACAGCGCCTGAAGGTGATCATCCCGATCACTCTACTTCTAATCTGCTTTCTCCTCTACATCAATACAGGCTCGAGCACCAAGACACTCATCGTATTGCTGGCGGTACCCTTCTCTGCGGTTGGTGCTGTCTGGTTCTTATATCTGGCCGGTTACAACATGAGTGTCGCGGTCTGGGTGGGACTTATTGCGCTGCTTGGCATTGATGCCGAGACTGGTGTGTTCATGCTGCTCTACCTTGACTTGGCCTATGAGGAGGCCAAGCGCCAGGGGCGCCTGTGGAATCCAAGTGACCTGCGCGAAGCCATCGTTCAAGGCGCTGCAAAGAGGTTGCGGCCGAAATTCATGACCTTCGCAATCACCTGTATCGGCTTGTTCCCTATCCTGTGGTCAACGGGCACGGGTTCCGACGTGATGAAGCGCATCGCAGCGCCGATGGTAGGGGGCATTTTCACCTCCTTCATCCTGGAACTTCTGGTTTACCCCGCAATTTACGAAGTGTGGAAATGCAAGTCGTTCACTAAGGAATCTGACGCCAGGCTGGAACTTGCACCGGCTTCACCAACTTTGGATCTTGTGCGTGAGTAACTATCGCGACAGGGGGTATAGCGGCTATGAGAAAAACTAGAATCAGGATAACATTTGTCAGCTGTACCCTCGCACTCCTTATCATGACTGGCGTCGCAGTGGCGCAGGACGGTCCGGCAGCGACCGCTATGAGAACCCGAGTTGTGTCACCTGAATCAAGTGAACCAATTGCATCGCCATCTCCCGAGTCAAAGCCTCCTGCCGCCACCCACCTGAAGGTGTCCTATGTGAGCGGACAGCTCAGCATTGACGCTCTCAATTCGACGTTGACAGACGTATTAGCGCAAGTCGCATCTCTCACCGGCGTAAGATTTGAAATTCCAGCAACAGCCACAAACGAGCACCTGCGGATAGTCGATTTAGGACCAGGAGCCCCTCGCCAGATACTTGCCTTACTGTTCGATGGGTCAAACCTTGATTACCTCATCCAGGGTTCTTCGACTGATTCAGAAAAAGTCGCAAGCGTCCTTTTGGTCCCGCACACAAAAAAGCCCAGGAACGAAAGCTCGGCAGCCTCCGTGGCGATTCGTTCCCGTGGCCCGTACTCGAGATCAGTGGCCGCACGTTCCCAGGTAGAAGCCCCGTCTGAAGGAAGTAACGCCCGGGCCACAGAACAATCCGAGAACGGGCTGGTAGATGGGCAGCCATTGGTATCAGCACAACAGCAACAGATGTTGTCCAACCAGCCGGTGCAGCAGTCTCCAGGCTCTCCGCCCGCACCATCCAATAGATCAGGGCTGACAACTGAAGGCGCGATGAATCCACCCGCCGCCATGGACCGCCAGAGTATCAACCAGCAGTTGCAGCAGATGTATCAGCAGCGAACTCAGATGATGCGGCTGACGAATCCCCAAGTCACGCCATCCACGGCTGCAAATCCCGGAAATCATTAGTTCGAATACGGCGGCGTGAATTGTCCGTGCCGCATCAAAACAACAAACTCCCCCGCACGGACGGCATGAGAGTGACACCCAATCACTCTACGGTGCAGTTCTCAACGAATCCCCTTGAATGTCAGCAGGCGGTAAAGTATTCCGGTGGGTGGCGCGGCCAGCCGACTAATGTTTGGCGGTATGGGACTTTGCGAGTTGCTCAAGCTTCTTGGCGTTGAAATCCCGAATAATCCGGACGACGTAAGCGCGGGTCTCTCGATACGGTGGAATGCCTCCATATTGCTTCACAGTCTGCGGGCCGGCGTTGTAGGCGGCCAGGGCTTTTGCTGCATCACCACCGTACAGTTCAAGCAGCTGGCGTAGGTATTTTGTCCCTGCCTCGACGTTGGCGGTCGGGTCAAAGGCGTTCTCGACGCCAAGCTTCTCAGCTGTCTGGGGCATAAGCTGCATCAGCCCTTGGGCTCCCTTGGCGGAGACTGCCCTGGGATTGAAGCCGCTTTCAGCCTTCACCACGCTGGCCACGAAATCCGGATCAACCTGGTGCCGCAAGGCCACATTCCTGATTAGATTTTCGATGGAGTTTCCAACCGCGGGCTTTTCACGTGCCTGCGCCGCGGGAGGACTATCCGAGGCGAGCGGGAAAGGAGCCTCACCGTGTTCAAAACGCTCGATCTGCTGCCTAGGGACTTCCAAGTAGCCAGTGACTCCGCCAACGCCACAGAGCCACAGCCGGGTAACCGCGTCAACGGTCTCCCGACGCGAGTATTGAATTGTGAATCTATTAACCAGTACGGCGACCTGGCATCCTACTTGCCCAACTTCCGCCGACTTCGGGGACCCGACACCACCGCCATCCGCTCCGAAGGCAGCCGCACAGACCGAAAGCGCAATGAGGCAATTCAGTAACCTGAACATCGACTTGAATCCGTATTCCCCCGCCAATAACTTCCACCAACACTACCTCCATGTCCATGCCGTTTCTTTGGCGGAGCGCAAATAAGAGCCCTTGCCTGGATGTCGTAAGCTCCTAGCTGTTGCCTCCGCGATTAATGACTTTCTTCAATTCATTCAATGTATTGGCCGTTTGCGCTACGGCAAAGACAACGATGAATGGACAAGGGATACTCAGGCAAAAGTTTCAGGGCCCGATACGAACGAAGAAACTTGGCATCCTCAAGAAATTGATTTGGAATTTGGCTCCTTTTTGGCTCTTTCGTTGTGCACCGCGCAGCAGTTTTGCCAAAGTCCAATGCCAACGTAGGTAGGGGTCGTTAAGCTGTCGCCCTACAGGCTTTCTGAAACTAACTTACGCCGCCAAGGCGAAGAAGGAGATGGACGTATGGTGACCGGAAAGTTAGGCAGGCTTTGCTTACTAATAGGGTTGGTTTGTGTTGCGGCGCTCACTGCTAGAGCCCAGTCGTTCAGAGTCCAATGTCCGCCGACCACCCTCACTCACCCTACCGCGGCAAATAACAATTCGGAACCCCAATACACCGGTCCGACGACGTTTACGATAGGCCCGAAAGGATATGAGGTGCCGGGTTCACACATCAACGGAGCGATCAGGTGCCAGCAGATCTCCGGCGGTGACGGCTTCGCAACGATGGGAGACGGCCATCAGATTTACACGTTTTCCTTCGGGCCGTTGTCAGGGTTCACCGACATTGCGAATGGCAAGCCAGGCTCGGAGTTCCCGAATGTCTTTAACACCGTCTACTCAGGCCCAATGATCATGCCCGGCGATCCTGCCACAGCCGACGGGGCGGGTCCCGGCCCGAACTCACTTTCCACTTTCAATTATAACGGCGCGGTTGGTCTGGCTCCCGACATTGACAACGGAGGCGCCATTGACGGGCACGTCGACCCCCGCCCCATCATGGATGTGGGAGTGATGAACGGGAACTTCCCTGCGCCGATGTTTGCTGTGGATGAGGATGACGAATTCTTTCTCACTCTAACCAACGTGGGAATGGTGATGCGGCCGGACTTGTTCGAACAGCACACCGTCCACTGGCATGGTTATCCCAACGCTTCCTCATTCTATGACGGCGTCCCCGATGCATCGGTAGCCATCAATATCGGCGCCAGCTTCACCTATTACTATCTCGCGCCGGATGCCGGCACATACTTCTGGCACTGCCATATCACGCCTCCTGAACACTTGCAGATGGGCATGGTGGGCCAGATTTTTGTGCGCCCGCGGCAGGACCGGGTTCCAAACGGAACATACCTCTACTACGCCCTCGATGAACAGCAGGCCGATAACCGTACAAAATGCGATACCGCCACTGATATCCTGTGCGCCAGTCCTCTACCATACGGCGGATCCGACACTGCCGGTATCAAGCAGGGAGACCCAACACCGGGCGGCCACACGTACGCTAAGTACGCCTACAACGACGGCGACGGCTCAACGGAATATGACGTCGAGTACCCCATCCAGATCCACGGCTTTGACCCCAATTTCCATTTTGTTGGTATGACCTTCAATCCGGAAAATTTTGCGGATATGAAGGACAAATACTTCACGCTGAACGGGCGAAGCTATCCCGATACCATCATGCCCGGCCCCATGGCCACGCAGTCGACGGACGGCAGCATGCACTATGCCCAGCCGCTGCCCTCCATCATCAACATTCCGGTAGGTGGCAGGGCGCTGCTGCGATTGTCAGACCTCGACGTGCAGGAGCACCAGACTCTCGCCTCGCTCGGCATCCCCATGACGGTGATTGCGCTGAATGCCAAACTGCTGCGCGATCAGTCGGGTAACAACCTCTACTACAAAACAAACTCCATCACCCTGGGCGGCGGCGAGTCACTCGATGTGATCCTGGATGCAAGTGATACCAGCAAGTATAGAGCCGGTCAGGTTTTCTATCTCTATACGCCCAATCTCGACCATCTGTCGAACGACGCCGAAAATTTTGGTGGCCTCATGACTGAAGTCCATATTTGCGCGACCGTGTCGGGTGGAAACACCTTTGGCAACACCTGCAACTAGTAAAGCGGCAATAAGGGAGAGAACAATGAAAAGAGCATTTTTGAAGACAGGATGGCTTCTTGGGTCGGCAGTTTTGGCGATGTTACTTACGGCCTCGGCTTACGCTGCGGTCCCTGGGATCGTCAGCACAGGCGGCTCAAATGGGACGTTCGATATCTCCGCCGAAGCTGCGTACATCGTCCAACCGGACGGGGCGTCAATTTACTCCTGGGGGTACGGGTGTGCGGGCAGCACAGCGAACTTTGCACCGACGGTCGGCAACGTCACGTTTCCCAACGCGCTGTGCACCACCATGCAGATCCCCGGCCCCACGATGGTCGTAACGGCAGGGACAACATTCCATGTGACACTCCATAACAACCTCCCCGCGGCCGCCGGCAACACCTCGATACTTTTTCCAGGCTTCCAGGTGTCAACAAGCGGCGGCGTGGCTGGTCTGTTGACACAAGAGGCCGCGCATGGCGGCATCGTAACTTACAATGTCACGGTACCCGCCGATGCAGGGGGTACCCATTCCTACTACAGCGGAACGCAGGGCGATCTCCAGGTCGAGATGGGCCTTTACGGGGCCATCGTCATTATTCCGAGCGCAACCCCCTCCGCCTGTATGTCTGGGCTGGCAGCCAAGAATATCCTCGCAGAACAAAATTGGGGCGAGCACGACTACCGACTCGCGAAAGCTGCCTGGAACCACCCCAAAGCCTGCTACGACCGCGAATACATGTTCCAGTTCTCTGAAATGGATCCCGCCATTCACCACGCGGCGGAAATGCAGGTCAGGGCTAAAACAGGTTGCACCGCTGGTGCCGTCGGATGCAGTCTCAACATTCCAACGGAGCCGTACCACCCTGCGTACTTCCTGGTGAATGGCCGCTCCATGCCGGACCTTATGGACCCCGAGTATGCACCCGAGTATCCGCACCAACCCTACAATGCCAATCCGCACATGCACGCTGGCGAGCAGGTGCTGGTCCGAGTGGTTGGCACCGGGCGGTGGCAACACCCCTTCCACGAACACGCCAACCACGTGCGAATTCTGGGGCGCGACGGAAATATCATTGTCAGCCAGACAAATCCTACGCAGGACCTCGCGGGGCCGGTGCTCTTTACAACGTCGACTGTTCCGGGGCAGACCGCTGACGGAATTTTCTATTTCACCGGCAGGGGACTGAACTGGGATATGTACGGCCACCATCCCGGGTCAAATGATCCCAACGCCACGGTTTTCTGCACCGCGGATGGCAATGGCTACAACACAGGGGACCCCACGGCGATCAACTACTTCGAGTGGTGCCAGGACCACAACAAGCCGCTGGAAGTCGC
>DATLWV010000259.1:0-10930 GCA_035576145.1 Terriglobia bacterium | reverse complement strand
CCAGCCGCGCAATCGCACGGGAAGGAAACTCTTCTTCCACTTTCAGGGCGGCCTGGAGCTCAACGAGCTTCGGCGCGGAAAACTTTTCGAGCTCAAGCCGCTCCAACACAGCGGCGAGAACGGCAAGATCCCGGGAGACATCCTCGGTGGATGGCAGTCTTTGTTTCTCCATCGCGCGTGACTTGCAGAGGATTCCCACGTCAGGAACGATTTTCTGAACGCGTTCTCTGAACCGGGAATTGAAAAACATGTTGACCGCGCTTGACGCCAACGCCAGCTCCCACCAGCCCCGGCCAAACCAGGCAACGAGGCTGACTAACCACACTCCGGCGAGCACAAAGGCCGTTGCGCGGGCCAGGCCGGGCTTCAAAACTGTGTCGGCTTCCGCCCATGCTGATAGGGAATCGGGATGAACCTTGGCGCGGACATCCTCTCCCAGAACGGCCAGGTCTTCACGCAGGCTCAGCCTGGTTTCCAGATCGGAGATCGCGCTGTGGCGCGCGTAGATTTCTTCAACGGGGGCGGGCGCAAGCAGCCAGCGGGCCAGAGCGTCTTCACCCGCGGCAGTGCGGGCCGTCGAGAGGAGTTCGAACAGCGATCCTTTGCCGAACAGGTCGAGGTCGCGCGCGTATGGATGCGCAGGATCGAGAAAACGCTCGCCCGTTTCCCCTGTGCCCATCCAGCGATTGTCCAGGCGTGCCAAACCTCGCTCGTAGAAAGCAATGGCACGTCTGCACCTCTGTAATGCGCGCAGCGCGCGTGTATGGACGGTTTCAGAGATTGCAAGGCCTGCGGCAGGCACCAGCGCCCACAAAATGGAAAACGACCGGGAATCCAGGGCCAGCACAATAACGACGAGACCTGCCAGGGCAACTGCCAGATTCACACGGCCGAGCGACTTGTGCCGACGGTCAAGGTGTGACTGCGCCCCGCGGAGGGCCTGCAGCCGCGCGTCGTAATCGGACTTGGGATCTTGTGGCATTTCCCGAAACCAAGTGTCTGATTGTACCCCATGCATCCCCTTCCGCCGGGTGTTATCCTTGGGGGCAGGGAACTATTTTGCCTGATTCTGCGTATCCTGTTGTAACAAGGGAAAGAAAAGAGGGTAGCGAAATGTTTTGCAACAAATGCGGAGCAAGCCTCGTCCCAGGGCAGAGCTTTTGCAGCAAATGCGGGAATCAACTTGTTGTAGAGGCGGGACCATCCGCGCCCGAGCCGCCGGTTGAAACTCGCAGCGCGCCTGTTCCCGTCTATCAAAGCCGGATTGAAAAGCACTCGAGAATTCTGGCTGTGCTATGGCTGGTGGTTTCCATTATCCGTTTGGTTCCAGCTCTCGCCCTGGGGTTTGGCAGTGGCATCGCAATGCATTTTATTCCGTTCCCGATTCGCAGCTTCGTTTGGCCTATCGCAGGCTTCATTGGGGCGCTTCTGCTGGCTAGCGCCGTGGCGGGTTTCCTGGCTGGTTGGGGACTTTTGAACTATCGTCCGTGGGCGCGCATGCTGGCGTTGATTCTGGGGATCATCGCGCTGATACATTTCCCGTTCGGGACAGCGCTTGGGATTTATACACTGTGGGTCCTGTTGCCCGCCGAGTCCGAAAGGGAATACCGGCGGCTTGCCCACCCTGCCTATTGAGGCAAAAGGCCGGATTGGGAAGGCGGCGATGCAGGGTTCCAAGCCAGCGGGGCATTGCACCTGCGGGAGCAAACCGCAAAGTGATCACAACTGCCGGCAGACGCGGGCTCACGCGTATATGCCACGCAGCTTGAGCGTGGTGGCGACGCGATCGATGGCCAGCATGTAGGCAGCAATCCGGTTGTTGACGTTGTGCTTTTCGCCGTAAAGGACCACGTCATTAAACGCCGCAACCTGGATGTGCTTCAGCCTTTCGTTTACCATGCCTTCGGGCCAGAAGTATCCCTGACGGTCCTGCACCCATTCAAAATAGGAGACGGTGACGCCTCCGGCGTTGGCCAGGATGTCCGGCACCACAAAGACGCCGCGGTCGAAAAGGATGTCATCGGCGGGAGGCGTGGTGGGGCTGTTGGCGCCTTCCACCAGAATGCGCGCACGAATGCGGCCGGCGTTATTGCTGGTAATGACGTTTTCGGTGGCGGCGGGCAGCAGAACGTCGCAATCCTGTTCCAGGATTTCCTGGCTGTTGATGTGCTCGGACTCAGGGAAGCCCTCAAGCGTTTTGTTTTCTTTTGAGTATTCGAGCAGTTGAGGAATGTCCAATCCGCTGGTGTTGAAGATGCCTCCGTGAATGTCTGCAACTCCGATGATCTTGTAGCCGGCCTCGTGCATCAGCCGTGAAGCCTGCGATCCCACATTTCCGAATCCCTGGACAATCACCCGTGTCTGCTCGCGCAGCCTGCCGAAGCGTTTGAGGGCCTGGTCTGCCACAATCATGCAGCCGCGTCCGGTGGCGGCCGGGCGGCCACGCGACCCTCCCAGTCCGAATGGCTTGCCGGTTACAGAAGCAGTGACGGTGTGCCGCACGTGCATGGAATAAGTGTCCATGATCCAGGCCATCGTCTGTTCATTGGTATTCATGTCCGGGGCGGGAACGTCACGCTCGGGGCCGATATAGTCAAGTATTTCAGCCGTATAGCGGCGAGTGATCTTTTCAAGTTCACCCATGCTTAGACGTTCCGGGTCGCAAATGATACCGCCCTTGGCCCCGCCAAAGGGAATGTTGACCACAGCGCATTTCCAGGTCATTTCGGCGGCGAGGCCACGGATTTCGTCGAGCGTAACCTCGGGACCATAACGCACGCCGCCTTTGCAGGGACCGCGAGCAATGCTGTGTTGGACGCGGAAGCCGTCAAAAACTTCCAGCCTTCCATCGTCCATAGTGACGGGAATGTGAACAATGATTTCGCGGTTGGGAGTACGAAGATATTTTAAAATTCCTTCGTCCAATGCGAGCTTCTGGGCTGCTACGTCGAAGCGCGCAGCCATTGAATCAAAAACACTGAATTCTTTATCGGTATCTACGGTGGACATGGGAACTCTCGCAATCTGCAGCTTCCCCTCGATGGAAGTATATCAGATGGGCAGGGGGGCGGCCATACCGTCACAGGCACGTGTTAGAGGCATTCAGGACGCCGGGCTGGCGGCAATGGCGGGGGCTTCAGAACGGGACTTTGCGGGGCTGGCATGCGGCGCGCGAACCAGTTTCCAGGCGCTCTTTTCGCGGAGCAGGCGGCTGACCAGCGCAATGTGCATGGCGTGGCCGGCGCGGTCGGCAACCACATGGCCAAGCAGCGGGCGTCCGAACATGACCAGGTCGCCGATTACGTCAAGAATCTTGTGGCGGCAGAATTCGTCAGGGAAGCGCAAGCCCTCAGGATTCATCACCCCGGTTTTGGTGAGGACGATGGCATTTTCAAGCGAGCCTCCACGTATCAGGCCGCTCTGGCGAAGCATTTCAACCTCATCGAAAAAGCCAAATGTTCGCGCCGGGGCAATGCCGCGTTCATAGCCAGGCAGGTTCATGGTGAAAGTACGTTCCTGGTCGCCAATCAGAGGGTGATTGAAGGAAATGCGGTAAGTGATTTTGAAGTCTTCGGCAGGAAAAATCGAGATGCGCTTCTGGCCGTCCACGACCTCGACGGGCTTTATGATCTTCGCCCAGCTTCGCGGTGCGCGCTGCTGCTTCAGGCCTGCCTCGCGGATGAGCTTCAGGAAGGGAATCGCACTGCCATCCATGATCGGAACTTCAAGGTTGTCTATTTCAACGAAGACGTTATCAACCGCTGATGCCGCGAGTGCAGAAAGCAGGTGCTCCGTGGTGGAAATGAGCACGCCCTTCCTCATCAGGCTGGTGGCGTAGCTGACTCTGGCCACGTTCTTGGCCTTGGCCTTGATGGCAAAACCGTCCAGGTCTACCCGCTTAAATACGATACCTGTGCCGCTCGGCGCCGGCAACAGCAGCACATGCACCGGCACGCCTGTATGCAGTCCTATCCCTTCCGTTGATACGGCTCGTGCAATCGTATTTTGATGAGTCAAAAAGCCTCCCGCAGTCCACCATGATATAAGCAAGATCGGTTCCACGCCATGTGAATTTATAAGTTATGTTTTATGAATCGGTTGCAGGAGCGACGCCAAGAGAAAGTTTTTCGATGTGTGTCAAAAATACCACAATTTGGCTCAGATTGGCAATCCTCCCGGGCAAATCAGATGCGCAGGCCACTTTTCCTGTAAGGTACAATGACTGTTACTCAGGGAGGAAAAAAGCGTGGCGCGAACTGCGAAAGCAGAGAGATTGGTTTTAATTGATGGGATGTCGTTACTCTTCCGGGCGTTCTACGCCCCGATGCAGACCACTCTGACTTCGCCCAGCGGCATGCCGACCAAGGCAATTTACATCTTTCTGCGGACGGTTCGAAAGCTGCTGAAGGATTACAAGCCCGACAAGGTTGCAGTGGCGTTTGACACGGCAGCCCCCACTTTTCGCGACCAGCTTTTCGAGAAATACAAGTCCAATCGGCCGCCGTTCCCCGAAGAACTGGGTGTTCAGCTTCCCTATGTGCATCGCTTCTGCAAGGCGCTGGGGCTACCACTGGTTGAAATGGAAGGATTTGAGGCCGACGACCTGATCGGCACCCTCGCACAGAAAGCTTCCACACAGGGCGAGGAAGTCTTCATCTCGTCCGGTGACGAGGACCTGTTCCAGCTTGTTGATGACAACATCAAAGTCCTCAAGCCGGCCCGCTCATCGACAAGCGGAGAAACAGTTTGCGACGCTGCCAAGGTGAAGGAAATCATCGGTGTGGAACCCGGCCAGGTGGTCGACTGGCTGGCGCTGACTGGGGATCCCAGCGACAACATTCCCGGCGCGCGTCCGCTGCCGGGCCGAGAACCCCTGCAGACGGAAAACGGAAAAAAGAGAAGCTATATCGGGCCGAAAGGCGCCACCGAGCTCATCAACCGCTTTGGAACCCTGGAGGCGGCCCTGGATAACTACGAGCAGGTGCCGCGGCAGAGCTACCGGGAAGCGCTGCGCGATTTTCGCGAGGAGGCCCTGCTGAGCCGTGAGCTGGCCACCATTCGCACGGACGTGCCGCTGGAAATCGGCCCGGAGAAATTGACCCCCGCCAGGTATGACGTGGACGAGATTCGCACGTTGTGCCAGGAACTGGGTTTTGTTTCTCTGCTGAACGAGCTTCTCCAGGAGTCCGGAACCGAAGAATCGGAGGTCGGGGACGAATCAGTAGAACTTCGCTCCGCCACCGAGGTTGAAAAGTGGCTCAAGGCGTTAGCGGAACAGGCAGAACTGGGCATAGCCTTTGACGTGGAAGGCGAAGAAGGCTTCGGGGGCAGCCTGGCGGGGGTTGGCTTTGCAGACGGCAGGCGTTCCGCGATGATTTCGCCGGATGCCCTGGGAAGTGCCCTCGGTGCGCTCAAAACGGTACTCCCGGGAGATGGCCATGCACTGGCGGTCCATAACTCAAAGCTCTTCCGGATGATGCTGCGCAAGCAGGGGATCGCTCTGGGTGAAGTGACGCACGACACGATGCTCTATTCCTATCTGCTGAATCCCCTGGCTACGAGCCACACGCTCGAATCGCTCGTACTGCTGCGCCTGGGACGAAAGATCAACGCCTCATTGGGGCTGGCTGCGCGCTACACCCACGAGCTTGCCGAGATGATGAGCCCGCAGGTTTCGAGTGAAAGCGTCCGGGAGCTTTATTCGGAGATCGAGCTTCCGCTGGCCGAGGTGCTGGCCGAGGTCGAAATGACGGGAGTGAAGATTGATCCGGCGATTCTCGCTCGCATGTCGGATGAGTTTGCCGGCGAGCTTGAAGAACTGACCCACCAGATTTACGACCTGGCGGGCGAGTCCTTCGATATCGATTCACCGAAGCAACTGGGGCAAATCCTGTTCGAGAAGCTGAAACTGCCGGGCGGCAAGAGACTTAAGAAAAGCGGGCAGTATTCCACCGAGGCTTCGGTGCTGGAATCGCTGGCCGAGGAATACGACCTGCCCCGGAAAATCATGGATTACCGCACCCGAGCGAAACTGAAGTCAACCTACGTGGATGCGCTGCCAAAATACATCAACCCTGAAACCGGCCGGTTGCACACAAGCTTCAACCAGACGGTGGCGCGCACCGGACGGCTTTCTTCTTCGAACCCCAACCTGCAGAATATTCCGATCGGCGAAGAGTTTGGCCTGCGGATCCGGTCAGCCTTCGTGGCGGAGCGGGGCTGGCTGCTGATCGCGGCGGACTATTCGCAGATTGAACTGAGGGTGCTGGCGCATATGTCTGGAGATCCCCTGCTGATTGAAGCATTTACTCAGGGTGAAGACATCCACGCGCGCACCGCGCAGGAAATTTTCGGCGTGCCGGCCGGCCTGCAGAACCACGAACACCGGCGGATGGCGAAGGCGATCAATTACGGAGTGATCTATGGACTCAGCTCCTTCGGACTTGCGGCCAGGACCGGCTCCAGCAAGACCGAAGCGCAACAGTACATTGACGCCTACTTTAAGCGCTATGACGGCGTGAGAGCCTACCTGGAAGCCCGCATTGACGAAGCCCGCACAACCGAGCGAGTGCGGACACTGTTCGGCCGTTTGCGCCCCATTCCGGAAATCAACAGCCAGGATATGATGGCGCGCAACCGCGCCGAGCGCGAGGCGATGAACACGCCGCTGCAGGGCACAGCCGCTGATCTGCTGAAGCTGGCCATGGTCAAGGTCCACGGGCGGCTGAAGCACGAGAAGCTGAAAACACGAATGATTCTGACCGTTCACGACGAACTGGTTTTCGAAGCGCCGGAGGCGGAAGTTGACGCGGCTCGTGAAATCATTCGGGCGGAAATGGAAGGCGTTTATTCGCTCAAGGTGCCGCTGAAGGTTGACATGGGGGCGGGAAAGAACTGGAAAGAAGCCAAGTAGGGGCAGGCCGCGAGATTTTCATCCCCGCCTGGCATCGCGGGGCGTTGATCAATCAACATGAGGAGACAAATCATATGGAATCCCTGGATTCATTGCGACAACTGTTTGAGTATGACCATTGGGCCAATCAGGTGGCTCTCCGCAGCATAGCCACCCTGAACCCGACGCCAGACCGGGTGTTGAACGTTGCGGGCCACATCGTCGGAGCGCAGCGCGTCTGGCTGGGCCGGCTGGAAGGTCCTGGCGATGCCCCTCCCGCGCCCTGGCCGCTGATGAGCCTGGAAGAAGCGAATGCCGCTGTGGGCGAGATGCACCAGCGGTGGGATTCTTTCCTTGCCAATCTACCGCCTGAGCGTCTGGATGAAGACCTGGTCCACCGCAATACCAAAGGCGCTGAGTTTCGCGCTCCGGTGCGGGATGTCCTGATGCAACTGGTGGTGCACGGGGCTTACCACCGTGGACAGATTGCCGCCGCAGTTCGGGAGGCCGGCGGAACGCCTTCCTCGACCGACTACATCACCTACGTCCGCCAGCAGCGAATGAAATAGCCTCTGGGTGGGCCCGCCAGTCGTCTGGCCGCGAATGCCCTCCTGGGGCCGACAGGAGGACGAGCGGAACTCTCAACAAAGAACTGCAACAACTCATCTTCCGGGTGATGCAGCCGATATACAGAAACGTGGAGCCAAGGCCGCGGGCCTGTGCCAAAACTTAGCCTGGCCTTGGACACGCTTCTGCTTAAAGGGCTGGATGATGCCAAAACTTTGCCTGCTGGTGTTGGTCGCCAGCTTGATTGGGGTACCGTTGCTCGCCGGGCAACGGTGGCCTTCTGAATCTGCGATGTTGAAGACGCGCCAGAAGCAGGAATTACAGGCTTTGAAGTTGAAACAGAAATACGCGAGAAAATCACTTCAGAGTTCCAGCCTGCCCAAAGCTGTCCGCATCCAACTCAAGCACGAATTGAAGCAGGAACAGCATAAACTCCGCCAGCAGCAAAAGGATGAGCGGCAGACGCTGAAGGACCGCGAGCGATTGTTGAACCTTGATCTGAGGTATCTTGAGTCGGAATAGTAGAAACCGGGTGTTGGAATAATATCTTTGATATCGTCCCCTCAACACATACCGAATCCGGCCCGTTGACATTTATTCCCACCAATGAACCCGTTCCTCCTGCTTTGGATGAACCACATTTCTCCACCACCACAAAACCTTGCGCAAACCTTTCTGCTAAACTAGGGATTAACTCTGCACTTGGAGGCTTGTGATGAGGCGTCTAATCTGGGGCCTGGCAATTTGCCTGGTCTCGATCCCGATGCTTTACAGCCAGGAAGCGCCGACACTCGGGCCGGGCCGCCCGTCTCTCGAAAGTCCCAGCAGCACGCGGACAGCAAACCCTCGCATGCTGCTGAAAATGCGCAAGGTCTACATTGAGCGAATAGACCACAACCTGAATGAAAAGCTTGAGGACGACATGGCCCATGTTTCGTGGCTGAAAGTTGTTAACAGTGAGGATGAGGCCGACGCAATCATTCGGGGAACCTGTTTTGACCTGCGCCGACTGAAGCGCCTGCACGCTGAGGTTTACATCACCGACCGTGTCAGCGGAAAGTCGATCTGGCAGGACGCTGTTCGTGTTCCTTATGGTCCGCCGGAGCTCACGAAGGCCGTGGATCAGGCGGCTTCTGAGATTCTAAACCACCTGAACGAAAGCGTTCGCACCGTTTCTAGACGGCAAAAATGACGCGGATGCCGACCCCGTAATCTTCATTTCGGGTCCAATTTTCTGCAAAAGGGTGTCTCAACTTATGCTCGACTACCGACCGTACTTCGCCGACTTTGGCGAGACGACCTATCTGAATTGTGCTTATGAGGGAGTGCTTCCTCTGGCAGCGGTTGCGCGCGCGCATGAAGCGATAGATCAGAAATGTCATCCAGAACGGATGGACCCGGCCGAATATTTCGATCTTCCGAAGCGTGTTCGGAATCACCTTGC
Source organism: Terriglobia bacterium (assembly GCA_035576145.1). GTDB lineage: Bacteria > Acidobacteriota > Terriglobia > UBA7540 > UBA7540 > SCRD01. The sequence continues at coordinate 2,027 of DATLWV010000259.1, read as the reverse complement.
CGCAATTATCGGTTGCGACGAAAAGGAAATTGCCCTGACCAGCGGCGCAACGCAGGGTATCGGGATAGTGGCCACCGGAGTGCAACTTGGGCCCGGAGACGAAGTGCTTGTTGCCGGCGACAACTTTCCAGCCAATCTCTTCACCTGGTTACACATGCGTCAGCGCGGCGTGCAGGTGCGTGTCCTGAGGAGCGAGGGGGCCCTCCACGCGGATGATGTGGCGGCCGCATTCTCAGCGAAAACCAGAATTCTGGCGCTTGATTGGGTGAACTATTCCACGGGAAGGAGAATTGACCTTGCCGTGATGGGGGAACTGGCGCGTGAGCGAGGTGCTTTGTTTGTCGTCGATGGCACGCAAGGTGTGGGGGCCCTGGAACTGGATGTCCATTCGCTTCCCGTTGACGTTCTGGCCGTGGCGGCGTACAAGTGGCTTCTGGGTCCTTATGGCACGGGTTTTGTGTATGTCCGGAAAGGTCTGCTGGACAGTTTGGACTTGAAAGTAGTCAACTGGATGTCTGTTGACGGTGCGGACGACTTTGACGCTTTGCCGGTGGACAACTTCAGGCTGGCAGACGCAGCCAGAATTTTTGATGTCCCCGAGACCGCCAATTTCCTGAACCTTTCGGCGATGGAGGCTTCGCTTGAATTTGTCCGCGAGGTGGGCGTGCCGGTTGTGACCAGACATTGCATAAGCCTGCTTGACCGCGCGGCAGAAGGCTTGAAGGCGCGCGGATACATCCTGACTAACAGTGACAGGGCGCAACATCCCTCGTCCCTTCTGTGTTTCCGCTGCGGCTCAGACGAAGCGACTGATAAATTGTACGCTGAGCTGAAAGCTCACCATGTTGAAGTCAGCCTGCGTCACCATCGGATTCGGGTTTCGCCCTATCTTTACAACAACGAAGAGGACATCGATCGCCTCCTGGAGATAGCCGGGTAGCTTGGCCGCTATGAGAATGCTACCCTCGTGTGAATTCGCGCAGCCATCTTGGATATAGCGGCTATGAGTGGCGAGTTGTCACGCATTTGGTGATGGCAGCCGGCGGTACCTCAATGTGAGTGCCTTACAGGTTCCTCATGCGGATTCGCGATTTTCGGCCTTCGGATCTACCGGCCCTTTCCAAAATAGATCAGGCGTGTTTTCCTTCCGGCATTGCCTATCCACCTGAGGTGCTGGCAGGATTTATCGGCCATCGGTTTGCCCGGACTTGGGTTGCAGAGCACAAGAGTTCGATTGTTGGTTTCCTCGTGGCAAGCCGTGAGCCTGCACGAGTTGGGCACATCATCACCATCGACGTCCTGCAGGGCACGCGCCGCCGGGGCTTGGGAACCCGGTTGATGAATGTCGCTGAAGAATGGGCCCGCAAGGCCAGGTTGCAACTCATCTATCTGGAGACAGCGGAAGATAACGTGGCGGCGCACAGTTTTTACGAGGCGCTCGGATACCGCAAGGTGGAAAAAGTGGAAAAGTATTATAGCAATGGCCAGGCAGCCTGGGTGATGGTGAAGCACCTCAAATAACAAACCTCCGGAAGCGCCGGACCACCCCGCATGCGGGTAGAAGTTTTTTCGCCACGCAACCGATTCCATACGTTGACTGACCGGGTGATTGGTATAATCCTCGTTGCAATGTGAAGTTACCTCTACTTCCCAGAGGTTGCTATGCCTGTCAAACTTGGGTCTCGTGAACGAACGATCATCCTGGTCGCCATGGCAGTGTCAGCGGTGTCGCTGGTGATCGGCATCAAGTACTTTTCCCGGGCTTTCCCTGAGGCCTCCCTTACTCTGCGGGTTAACCGCGCTGACTCACTCCCTATTGCAGAACAGTTTCTTTCTTCCCGTGGCTTCAGCGCCGACGGGTACCGTCACGCCGCCATATTTACCTACGATGACGATTCCAAGACATACCTGGAGCGAACGCAGGGTCTGGCCACGATGAACAAGTTGACTAGTGGCCCCATCCATTTGTGGCGCTGGTCACACCGCTGGTTCAAACCGCAACAGAAGGAAGAGTTGCGTGTGGACGT
>DATLWV010000258.1:0-5135 GCA_035576145.1 Terriglobia bacterium | reverse complement strand
AAACTACTTTCCCCCGCAGCCATGTAGATCAAGTCCTGCGGTAGTCCATACTTGCGGAGGACGCTGGAGATCATCGGCTGGTACATCCCCACCCTCGAAAGGATTTTCTCGATATAGCCTTGTCCCCCGTTTTGGAAATAGGTAAGGAAGCCGGCCACGTAATCGTTTGTGACCAGAGGAAGGTCCGAGCGCACTGAAATCAGTTCACGTTCAGCGCGCTGCCGAACCTTCGGATCTACAGGGAAAGTAAGCCCTGCAAAAGATTCGATCGGCGGGGCTTCATAATCATGCTGGCTTAAGGCGTCGCCGTTTGCCGAGGTCGAGGCATCCAGCCCGTAAGTCTTTTCAACAAGCTTGTCGAACTCTGCCTTGAGCCGCCCGTCATTCTGGACGCCCATCCCAGACTCAAGTAGCAGGCTCAGGGCCTTGTCAAAGTCCTGCCTGGCTACCTGCAGATTTCCTGCATGATATTCTTTCATCCCCTCGCTATAGATGTCATCAGCCTTTGAAATCAGGACTGCTGTCGGATCGGGAGGCTTGGGTTTGATGACCGGGGGAGGAGGCGCCGGGGGCCGGATGGGAAGAGTTGCCGGGGGTGGGACAACCTGAGTTGGTGGCGAAACCGCAACCTTCTTTCTTCCGGTACTGCACGACCCAGAAGCAATCACGACAGACAGGATGAGAAACAGGAGTTTACTTTTCTGCAACTTAACCTGCCTTTCAGTTGTGTTGTCTTGGCTTCCCACCCGCCAGGGAAGCATCACACGCAGATTTTACGTATGCCATCTTGCAAGGTCAACCCGAAACGGCATGCAAGGAACTGGCTCAGCCATTGCCGTGGGCGCTGGTGACAACCAAAAGTCAGCACCGGCTCGATGAAATCAACGCCCAAACTGGCAGGCCATGGCGGGGTTCAGCTATAATCAGTATTTTACTGGGGCAACACAGCGCCTGCTGCTTGACTTCGCCACCACAAAGCATAGGTAACCATGCGAAACCCTCTGCGACCCCTTTACCCGTACCTGGCCAAATACAAGAAGGGTTATGTTATTGGCTTTACTACGCTCATCCTCACCCAGGTTGTCGGAGTCACGGTTCCCCTTGTCATCAAAGAGACGTTTGACGCACTCACCATCGGAGTTACCGCCCAGAAACTCGCATTTTTCGCCATTCTTCTCCTCGGCATTGCGCTGGCCAAAGCGATTTTCCAGTTCTGGATGCGCTGGATTCTGATCGGCATCTCACGCGATGTTGAGTACGACCTCCGTAACGACCTGTTCCAGCATCTGATGCGGCAGGACGTCCGCTACTACAACGAACACCGCACGGGCGACCTGATGGCCAAGCTGACGAATGATTTGAACGCTGTCCGAAACATCGTGGGACCAGGCATCATGTATTCGGCTAACACCGTGGTGACGGGCATTGCAACGGTCGCACTGATGGCCCACCTCGACCTCCAGCTGACGCTGCTGGCGCTGGCGCCTCTGCCGCTGGCCTCCATTGCGGTCAAGTTCTTTGGGCAGAGAATTCATGAGCGGTTCGAGAGAATCCAGGCCATGTATTCAGAGCTCACCGAGAAGGTGCGGGAAAATCTCTCAGGAGTCCGGCTGGTCCGCGCTTTCCGCCAGGAAGAGCCTGAAATGCAACAGTTTGACAGCATGAACCAGCTTTATGTGGAGAAAAACAAGGGCCTGATCTGGATCACCAGCTTCCTGTGGCCCGCCCTGGCATTGCTCTTCGCAGCCTCGTTCCTGCTCATTATGGTTGTCGGAGGAGAGCATGTCCTGTCAGGGAAAATCACCATCGGGACATTCGCTGCGTTCAACGTCTACCTGATGTACCTGATCTGGCCCATTATCGCGCTTGGATGGGTGACGAACATCATCCAGAGGGGACTTGCCTCCATGGGGCGGCTGTGGACCATCTTCGCCGCCCAACCCGCCATTGATGACCGTCTGGTCCCCACAACTCCTGTCCATGAACTCAAGGGTGAGATTGAATTCCGGAATCTCACATTCGCCTACAATGGGTTCCCGATTCTCAGGGACATCAACTTGCACATCCCCGCGGGCCGAACCATCGCCATCGTAGGAGCTACCGGCGCAGGGAAAACCACCCTGGCCGCTCTGGTTCCCCGGCTATACGATGCGCCGGATGGAACTGTGCTCGTGGACGGAATTCCAGTCAACCATGTTCCGCTCAAGACTTTGAGGTCACACATAGGGTTTGTTCCGCAGGAAACTTTCCTCTTCAGCGATTCCATCCGGGAAAACATCCGGTTTGGAGTTCCCGATTCTTCTGGCGCTGAGGTAGAGCGCGCGGCAGAAGTCTCCAACATCCTGCCGGACATTCTCGGGTTCCCCAAAGGTTTCGAATCCATGGTGGGAGAACGTGGCCTCACGCTCTCCGGAGGCCAGAAGCAGCGGGTGGCTATTTCACGGGCCATCATCCGCGATCCGCGAATCCTGATTCTTGATGACGCGCTCTCAAGCGTTGACACCTACACCGAGGAGAAAATTCTGCGGCATTTGACTGAGGTGATGGCAGGTAGGACCACCATCCTTATTTCTCATCGCGTCTCCACTATCCGCAATGCGGATGAAATTGTCGTGCTGCACGACGGCACCATTGTCGAGCGGGGGTCCCACGAAGAGTTGCTGGCAATGAACGGCCATTACACAGAGCTTTACAACAAGCAATTGATTGAAGAATCGCTTGAAATGGAGATGTAAACCGGCGGTCTGATGGCAGACAATCATCACGAAGAAGAAGTCCTCGGAAAAGCTTACGACGCCCGACTGATGCGGCGTTTGCTTGCATACCTGCGTCCTTACCGGAGGGTGGTGTTCTTTGCCCTGGTCGCTATCTTCCTTTTTGGCCTGCTGCAAGCGGTGCCTCCATACCTGATGAAGGTGGAAATTGACCGTTACCTCGATCCCACGAAGCGCCAGCCGATTTTCCCGTTTCTCGCGCATCTTCTCAGCCCGGATCCCCGCACAGGCATCCTTCAGATTGCGTTTGTTATTTTTCTTCCCACTGTACTGCTGACCTTCGTCTTGCAGTTTGTTCAGACGTTCGCCATGAACATGGTCGGGCAGCAGGTGATGTACGACCTGCGCAAGCAAGTCTTTGAGCACCTCCAGCGGCTGCAGATGAGCTACTTTGACCGCAATCCAGTGGGCAGGCTGGTCACGCGCGTCACTACCGATATTGACGTTTTGAACGATATGTTCGCCTCCGGTGTCGTGGCTGTTTTCGGGGATTTCTTCACCCTGGTTAGCATCATGGTGGTAATGCTGAAGCTTGACTGGAGGCTGGCGTTCCTGACTTTTTCCGTCATGCCTCTGATTATCCTGGTGACGGGCCTTTTCCGGAAAGCGGTGCGCGAATCGTACCGTAGCATCCGGCTTGCGATCGCCCGCATCAATGCCTATTTGCAGGAACACATTACAGGCATGTCCGTTTTGCAGCTCTTCAATCGTGAAGAGAAGAGCTACGCCGAGTTTGAAGAGATTAACTGCGCCTACTTAAAGGCTTATAAAGACTCCATCCTGGCCTACGGATTGTTTTACCCCACGGTCGAGTTCCTGGGCGTGCTGGCCATCGTCATCATCCTCTACAAAGGGGGTGGCATGATCACGGCCGGAACTCTGACGGTGGGAACCGCCATCGCCTTCATCCAGTATTCGCAACGCTTCTTCCGGCCCATTCAGGACCTGAGCGACAAGTACAACATCCTTCAGGCCGCGATGGCCAGTTCTGAACGGGTCTTCAAACTGCTGGACACGCCGGTGAATATTTCCGATGCCGCCAGACCGAAACAGCTAGAGGGACGTCGCGGCCGCGTGGAATTCCGAAATGTCGGGTTTGCCTATCTGGACAATCATCGCGTACTGGAAAACGTTTCATTCACCATCGAGCAGGGAGAAACAGTCGCAGTGGTGGGCCACACGGGCGCGGGCAAGACTACCCTCACAAACCTTCTGCTGCGCTCCTACGACGTACAGGAAGGGGCCATCCTGTTTGACGGTGTGGACATCCGCGAACTCAGCCTCCGTGACCTCCGAAACAATTTCGGGATTGTGTTGCAGGACCCGTTTCTCTTCTCGGGCACCATAGCGAGCAACATCCGGCTCGGGACCGAGGGCATTTCCGATCAACAGGTCCGCGACGCCGCCCGGCGCGTTAACATGCTGGACTTTATTGAAAATCTTCCCGGCGGTTTTGATGAACCCGTCAAGGAGCGCGGGGCCACGCTTTCTTCAGGACAGAAACAGCTGCTCTCGTTTGCCAGGGCACTGGCACACGACCCGAAAATCCTGATTCTCGACGAGGCGACGTCAAGCGTGGACCCGGAGACGGAACATCTGATTCGCGAAGGCCTCCAGCGGCTGCTGGAAAATCGAACTTCACTCGTCATTGCTCACCGCCTCTCGACCATCCAGAACGCCTCAAAGATCATCGTGATGCACAAAGGGCGCGTGCGGGAGGTGGGGACACATCAGGAACTGCTGCGTTTGAAGGGAATCTATTTCAAGCTTTATCAGCTTCAATACAAGGACCAGGAGCTCTTGGCCTCCGCCGGGCCGGCCAGAGGATCATGTCCAGAGATTGCTTCTTAATAGTTGCCGGAGAACGCTCCGGTGATGTGTATGGTGGTGCCCTCGCCCAGGCGCTTAAAACCAGGATCGCCGATGCCGAGGTTTTCGGCTGCGGCGGTGAGGCCATGCGAACGGCCGGTGTCGAAACCCTTGTCGACATCCACGAGGTGGCGCTTATTGGAATCTCCGAAGTCGTGTCCGGGCTGCCCAAAGCCTATCGCGCCATAAAGCACCTGGTGGCCGAAGCGGTGCGGCGAAAGCCCGAAGCTGCGATCCTGATTGATTCCCCGTCGTTGAACCTGCGCCTGGCGAAACGGCTGAAACAACACAATATTCCCGTCATCTATTTTGTCAGTCCGCAGATCTGGGCCTGGAAAAAGTGGAGGATCAGGAAAATCAAAGCCAGTGTCGACAGGATGCTTTGCCTTTTCGACTTCGAGACCGAGATCTATGAAAAGGCAGGCGTTCCCGTCGAATGTGTCGGGCATCCGCTCCTGGATTTGGCCCCTCCCTGCCAGACCCGGGAAGAAT
>DATLWV010000257.1:0-4672 GCA_035576145.1 Terriglobia bacterium | reverse complement strand
AGCAGACGCCGCGGGAGCAGCTAATCTACGGGGCCAAGGTATTTGCCGCCTTCGTCGGCATCGCTTTGCTGCTCGGCTGGATCATGCTTCCCTTCGCCTGAGTCCGGTTTCTTCTTTTCTAAATCCGATCCTCAACGTCGCGGCGGTTTCATCTCTTGGAAACAAGATCGCCGAAAGCAGGCAGCAGCTTGTACTTGTTCTCCCAGGTGGTGTACATGATGCCGACTGCGCCGGGCGTTCGGTCAAGCGACTCGAGCCAGCCCTTCGGATTGTCCAGGTTGTCGGCATCGTAATAGGCGCCGGCAAGCGTGTGATAACCGAGCTTGGAGAAGAACGGCAGGCTCAGGTCGCGCTTATTGTAATACCAGCACGCGATAGTCAGGTTCTTCGGTAAATATTTCCATGTGTCTTCAAAGCTTCCGTCGATCAGGTAGTACTGCTTGCGGGCGTTGTGGTTGGGATCGAACATGTCTGACCACACAAAGACCTCAGCGCCGGGATTAACGGCGCGAATCATCTCCGCCTGCCTTTTGACGCAATCTGCCAGGATTTCCGCCATCGAAAGGTGGCGGTCCTTGCAGGCCTTGCAGAAGCCGCCGATGCGAACTTCATCCATGCTGAGGAAGTATCTCTTCGGCCCCAGATATTTTTCGATAAGCGGAATCTGCCTTTTCCAGATTTCGTAAACCTCCGGCTCAGACATGTCGATGGGAACCTGGTTCCGGTAGATCATCAAACTATGGAAATAATCCACGCGCAGGCGGTCACCGGGACGAATGCGGCTGCCCGCCGGCAGCTGGATTGCGGGGCCGTCGTGGTCCCATCGGAAGTTAAGCTGAGGATCGGCGATAGGAGCGTAATCGCGGCCCTCCTCATACGCCTCACCCGTCTTCTCATTCCGAACCACCACCGGCGTCCCCGGCCGCCGCAGAATGTTTGTGAGCCCGACTTCTTCGAGTTCCACATCATCCACCCAGACGTTGGTGGCTTTGCCGTCGGCAATGCCGACCCGAAAGTCCACATGGTCGGCGTCCCAGCTGTTGAAAGCCCAGTTCACCTTGCTCCAGTCGCTGGTTCCTTTCAAGGGAAGTTCCACGTAAGCCAGGTTGCGGCCGTCGGGCGCGATGGCCCAGAAATGGAAGCGCGTTTCGGGCGACACACCCTCCGTCTTTACCCAGCAACGCAGCCGATAGCAGCGGTAAGGAGTGGTGCGAATTTCCTGCGCCAGGTATGCGCCTCCCCGGACGCGGGTAAAATCCGAGAAACGGACGGAAGCCTTCCCGGAATGGAACACTGCAGTGTCAATCGAAACGTTTGCTCCGTGAACGGAAAAGCCTGTGGGCAGATCTTCTTGCCGTTCTTCAAACCCGCCATTCAAAAGCTTCGCGGGTGAATCGGGAACGAAATGCGCCTCATGTTCTGCCGCAACGAACAGCGCGCCGCGAACCGGAACTCCGGCTGCAAGGTTCCTGTTGTGGGCCATTACGCCGCTGCCGTATCCTACGCTGAAACCGAGCGGGATAATTTCCACTTTCAGGCTGTCGCACGTCTTCTTCAGACCTGTGAGGCGCGCGAGATATTCCGGAGGCTTCAGGTCCAACTGATCGAAGCCCGAGGAAAGCAGCATGCCGTTCAACCCGTGGCTGGCGGCAGTCTGCGCGATGCCCTGCACACGTTCCAGTTCTTCGTCACTCTGAAGGCCTGTTGACACGTAAACCCATCGATCGGGATAAATCCTTGGATTATCCTGCGCCAATGCTTTCAAGAACGCTGTGGCGGCTACGCCCGCCAGCATGAATTGTCTTCGGCTGATGGGATGCATGGGAAGATTTCTCCGCAGTGGAATGTCTTTCGAGGCACAACAATATCACAGGAAAAATGGCCCGGAGGCTTAATCTCAAATTGAATTCGGCCCCTCGACCGCGGCAGAATTTTTCCGGGCTGGTGGAATTCAGCAAAGCGCGTAGCCGGAGCCGAGAGGGATAATTTTCCATCTTTTTCTTGATCTCTTCCAGAAATGCGATATTCTGCCCAAGCCCTTCCTGAAGGCTGGGAGGTCAAATGGATCCATCGAATGGAATAGCATCAGGCGCGCCCTACACCCCGGTTCCTTCCATCAGCGTCAGCAACAACCGGCGCTGGGTGGTGATGTGGCTGCTTTTCATTGCGTCGGTCATCAACTATCTCGACCGCACAACCATTTCGTTTGCGCTGCCGCTGATCTCACACGATCTCCACCTGGGCCCGGAATCAAAGGGAGTTCTGCTCTCCTCTTTCTTCTGGTCCTACACCATGATGCAGATTCCCATCGGCCTCATGGCGGACCGCATGAACCTGTTGTGGGTCTATGCGGGAGCTTTTGCATTATGGTCTGTGGCGCAGGGGCTCACGGGATTGGCCGGAAGCCTGACGATCCTCATCCTGCTTCGTGTCGTCCTGGGTTTTGGCGAATCCATCTACCTCCCGGGAGGCAATAAGATTGTAAGCCTGCTTTTCAGACGCTCGGAACGCGGCCTGCCTTCGGGGTTCTTTGATTCCGGGACCCGTTTCGGCCTGGTCATGGGAGGCCTCGCCATTCCCTGGCTGCTGGTTCGGTATGGTTGGCGGGACGCATTTGTGCTGGTGGGCGTCCTGGGCCTCGTCTGGCTGGTTCCGTGGTTTATTGCCTTCCCCGCAAAGCTGGCAAATAGAGCCGAAAAGCAGGCCCAACCCTCCAGCGCACAGACGCGCCCGCGCTTCAGGCTGGCGCATTTTGACCGCAACCTGCTGGGCGTCTGCCTGGGCTTCTTCTGCTTCGATTATTTCTGGTATCTGATGCTGACCTGGCTTCCGGACTACCTTTATGAAGCTCGTCATCTGGACATCATCAAGGCGGGATTTTTCTCAGCCATGCCCTATGCCGTTTTCGGTGTTTGCCAGCCGCTGGGGGGCTGGATTGCCGACCGCCTGATCAGCCGCGGCTGGGATGCTACCCGGACGCGGAAGGGCATTATCTCGTTCGGGTTCATGTTTGGCCTGCTGATGATACCCGCGGCGTTTGCTGAAAGCGCCAACGTGGCTGTCGCCCTGATTATCGGCGCGGGCTTCGTCGGACTCGCAACCGCCAATCTGCTGGTGATGGTGCAGCTCTGCGCGCCGCACGACGAAGTTGGAGTCTGGACCGGCTTCCTGAACTTTGCAGGAAACATCGGAGGCATTACGGCGCCGCTGGTCACCGGCTTTCTTATCGCCTGGACCGGCTCGTTTGTTGCCGGCTTCGTGCTGGGACCGGTGCTGCTGGTGAGCGGGTTGCTGGCGTACTGGTTCGTGGTGGGAAAACTCGAATCCCCGCTGGACTCGCCGGCCGGCGCTACGGCCGAATCCTGACCCAAAAGCCTGCCGCCCAGGGACCTTGTTGGCATTGCAACGAAGTGCTAGAGTGACCGTCGTCTCTGAATATTCGCTTCTGCGAGGTGGCGTTCCGATGGCCTGTGCTTTCCAGCGGGCAGGATTTCGATTCGCATCTTCACTTATTGTCCTTATCGCCTTCGGCCTGCCGCTCTGGGCGCAGGGCCGGCACAACGAATCCAGCGGGGTAATTCCACAGCACATACCGCCCAAACGCTCTTCGCAAATTCACGACGGCTTTGGCATCAACTCGGATTTGCCTCGAAAGCCCTGGCTGCCGTGGGACCGCTGGTGGTGGACGCGCATGTCCGACGCCGGAACAAAATGGATCCGAATCGGGCAATACGAAAACAGTTCCGACCTGACCAGCTGGGACTGGATTGAGCAGAAGCGTGGCGTTTACGCGGCGCCGCCCGGCCTGGACGATTATGTCAATTGGCTTGTGGACAATGGCATCGATATCCAGGTCCAGTTGTTGTATGGCAATCCGATGTACACCTCTCCGGCGGGCAAACGGCCGGATTCCATCACCCCCGAGCCGGGCAGCTTCCACAACGATGACCGCAGCCTCTATTCGCTCTTCTGGGCGCCGACCACCCCGGACCAGATCGCCGCTTTCACCAAGTACGTGCAGTGGATGGTGCGTCATTTTCGCGGGCGCATCCACTACTGGGCTCTGTGGAATGAAGAAGACATTGGCTACTGGAACCCCTGGGGAGACCCGGAAGAGTACGGACGGCTGCTGAAGGCGTTTGTCCCCGCCGTGCATGAAGGTGATCCCGACGCGAAGGTGATCTATGGCGGGCAGGCGGACCCGGTCAGAGATTTCACCAAGCGGGCGCTCGATGTCTGCCAGTGCGCCTCCGGCATTGATGTCTTCGCTTATCACACCTATCCCGGCTATGGGCAGAACATGAACCCGGAGACGATGGACTACGGGGCGTATGGCGTCGAGTCCGCAGCCAAACTGCGTGAGTTTGTCCGGCACTATCCCGGCATCCGTCCGGATATTCCATTCTGGGACGACGAATTCAATTCCATCCCCTCCTGGACCGGCTCCGACGAATCGGTGCAGTCGAAGTACGTTCCGCGCGGTATGATTTACAACCTGGCCGCCGGTGTAAAGACTTTTGTGTGGCTGCTTGCGGCGGGCACCGATGGAAATGAATTCGATGATTTCGGGCTCATCCACGGCCTGCGATATCTGCCCGAGGATTTCACCGCAAGGCCCGTCTTCAGCGCCTACGAACACACCAACTGGCTTTTTTCCGACACGCAGGTTGAT
>DATLWV010000256.1:0-6444 GCA_035576145.1 Terriglobia bacterium | reverse complement strand
ATCGTCCTGAAACGCACGCGGTCGCGGGTCCTGGTCAGCGATTACGCCATGGGCGTGTGGCAGATCACGCGCGAAACGTTGCGGCGAGCGCACGATCTTTATCTGAGGGACAAACGAGATTACTCCGTCCTGCCGGCCCGGCTCCGGCCACCAAGAAAACTCAGCTTTGATATAGATAATTCCGAGGTGCTCACCACTTATGCCGGCCTGCTGCTCCGTCATCTGCTGGACAACACCAATGGCGACATTGCCAAAGCAGCCGGGGCCTATAACGGCAGCCTCGAAAAACCCAACTACCAGTATGCCGCCGGTGTCGAGGCCGTTGCCCTCTACGCGCGGGACTTCCTCGAGCGCGCGGCGCATCTGGACGGCATGAGTGTCGCCAAATCGTGGCTGGGCCGTTCCACGGCACTGCAGCAAGGTGAAGAATCGGCGGCGAAGACATCCACAACAACTCGAAAGGGCCTGGCGGTCAATTCGGAGTAATGCACCGCCAGTGGTTACCCTGGAACCGGTTGGAACTTCGCTCACTTTGTCTGATCAAGATTGTTCGTTTCCGGATTCGCCTCCCTTTGGGCCTGGTTGTACTTTCTTCTCTTTTCAATAGAAGACTCAGAAAAATGATGCTTCTCTTTGACATTGGCCCATCAGGGGCGTACGATTGACCCTCGGGGCGCGCCTCTACAAAATCTCGATCGGTGTTTCACGTTTCCCGATGTACTAATCCGAATCAGGCGGAGGTAACCGTTGCGTGTTCTCTTCTACGTTCCAGACAATCGCATCACTCACAGTTACATGCCGACCCTTTGGCCGTACGTCCTCAAATCGTTGACTCCCGCCGGCCACGATGTAACCACTCTTGACGGCAACGTTGTCCGAATGAATCCCGAAGAACTCGCTGACTATGTCCGTCGCGAAAAATTTGACATAGTGGGAATTGGCGGTATGACACGAACCATCCACCGGTCATACGCCGTCGCGGACAACGTCCGCGCGCTCGGCGTACCCGTGGTGATGGGAGGGCCGCACGTCACCGAAGAGCCGGAGGAAGCCCTCGAGCACGCCGACAGCGTTGCCTGCGGTGAGGCCGACGACCTCTGGCCACAGATGCTGAACGATTTTAAAGCCGGCAAGTTGCAGCCCATCTACCGTTCATGTGAAAAACCCAGCCTCGAAGACTATCCGCGCATCCCATGGGAACAGACCGATTTCAGGCAGTTCAAGGTATTGCCGCAGTGGGCCTCCAAGGTGTTGCGGACGTTTGGCTGGGAACGGTTTGACGTCAGCATCTCGCCGGTTGAGACCGGCCGGGGCTGTCCTTACCGCTGCGATTTCTGTACCGTCAGTCCGTTTTTCGGAGAGAAGATCCGCTTTCGCACCAACGAAAGCGTCGTCGAGGAACTCAAGCTCCTGAAAAGTCTTGGCCGCAACCTGGTCTTCTTCGTCGACGACAATTTCGCCATCAATCCGCGCCGCGCAAAATCCCTGATGCGCGCCATGATTGAAGCAAAGGTTCGCATTTTCTGGGTGGCGCAAATTTCAATGAACCTTCTGCGCGATGAGGAATTGCTGGACCTGTTGAGAGATTCCGGGTGCGTCTGTGTGTTCATCGGCCTGGAATCCGTGCTGCCGGAAAGCCTGAAGGAAGTGAGCAAGACCTTCAACAAGCCTGAGGAGTACGGCCAGATCATTGGCCAGCTTCAGCGGCGCGGCGTTTACTGCGTCACGGCCTTCATCATGGGGATTGATGCGGACCGGACCGGCGTGGCCCGCAAGACATGGGATGTGGTTCAGAACTGGCCTCCGGGATTCTTCCCCGTATTCAGCCAGCTGACGCCGCTGCCTGGAACGCCGCTTTATAAATCCCTCCACGACCAGGGGCGGCTTGAAGAGCGCCACTGGCTTAACTATCGGCCCTACGGCGCAGCATTCACCCCCAAGCACATGACGCCCGCTGAGCTTGAAAACGAAGTTCGCACCGCCTGGGGAATGGCTTACAGCGCCTCAGGAATCTACCGGCGCGTCAGTCGAATGCGCGACATGAGGTTTGTCTCGAAACTGATCTACGTGTTCGCCACTCTGGCGTTTCGCGGAATCTATTTCCGTCAGATGACGGCACGCGCCTGGCTGAAACTGATCTGGCAGAATCGCAGTTCCGTGCGCGAGGTCTTCTCCCTGCGCTCGTTCACGAACCATGAGATTGCTCCGATTTCGGAAATCTCGTCTCCGCAAGTACAGAATGCTTCGCCTTCAACCGTAACCACGGGGTCCTGAAAAATCAGAGTGCCTTGTTGCAGCAGCAGCTTTGCGCAAGAATTTGGCGAGATAAGCTCGGCTTGACACCCCACGAACTGTCCCACCCGCAATTAGCGTGCCTCTACGCGGAACCGGTAAAATAGAACTGTGATTACCTTCGGGCCGGAGTTTCGCCCATGAAAACAGTCATCTGTTTGGCGATTTGTCTTGCGTTGATCGGTGCCACGCCGCCCACCAAAACACAGAAAATCTCCCTGGATTTCCAGCCGCCGCAAGTCGTCTCGACAGTAGAACCCTCCTACCCGGCCAATACGGTCGCAGGCGGAACGGTCGTATTGAAAGTGACGGTCGGTGCAAGCGGTGAAATTGAAGATGTGAGCGTGTTGCAGGATGCCATGGGATTTACGCAGCAGGCGATTGAAGCCGTCAGAAAGTGGAAGTTTAAACCGGCGATGCTCGACGGCAAGCCGGTTGTGGCTCCAATACCTGTGGCTTTTTCCTTCAGTCAACCTGTCGTGTGGTGGGACCGTCAGACGAAATAGAGCGCTTTTGCCGAACAACCAGAGATCGTAAAAAGACTTGTACTTGACAACCTTCACGCTGCTACAGCGCGGGAACTGAGGCAAGTTTCCACGGCACGGACCATATCCTGTTCCCGAACAGGTTCTTCAAGATAGTCTCTTGCCCCAAGCTGCATCGCCTCCAGATAGCAGCTCATATTCAGCACACGGGCTACCACCAGCACCTGCCTGTCACGGCCCAACCGCATGGCATGTTCCAGCACCCTGCGTCCCTCAAATGCAGAGGTTCCCTGGCTCAAGACTATGAGGTCGAAATCCTCGGCCCCAAGGCAGTCCAGGGCCTGGTCATATGATGTGCAGGTGACCACCGCGCATCCTGCGCGTTGGAGCACAGTCCGGTAATAGACCAGATCGGCAGTGTCCTCGTCAACGACGAGAACTTTGCCACTTGTCGCAATTCGACTCTGTCCAGTCTGTTTCGAAACATTGAGACGGTATGGCATGTGACCCTCCGCAATCTCCCGGCCTTGTGAGACTTCAGGCCTGGATTTAGCTTGCCTTTGCCTCCCCACAAGTGTGCCCGGCCCTCTCGTGCCGTGACCGGAGCCACCCGGGACCTTCTGTGAACGGCCCTATTTCACTTGTCTCAAAGTCGAGTTAACAATCAGTTCGAGGATCAGGTTGAATTGTCGAAGAAGAAATTGAACCTTAGGAGCAGAACAGAAAAGAAGTTTTAACTTCCGGCAGGACCAGCCCCTTCCATGCAAAAGCGTGCGCTGAGATTTCCAGGTCAGTAACGCGCAAGGAAGAGCCAGGAGAGAAATCCGTTACCTCCTTTTCGCGAAACAATTTCGCGTGGCCAACCAATTGCATCGTATCACAGAGGCAAGCCAAGTCAAGGTGATAAATATAAGGAGCACAAGTCAGTCCGGCTGGACGGTTTAATCGCGCAGGCCCCACTAAAGTCTTTAAGCCTCAACGCCCTGCGCACCGTTGCGCCTGGGACTTCCAGACAATCTCTCCTTGCTTCATGGTTGATTCGCCAGCAGGGTGAAGCTTGCGAAAAGTTTTCCCCGAGTGCCTGCCTCCGGCGGCACGGACTGCACAACCTGGTAGCTTCCGGGCTGGTAATTACGCGTGTCCAGCGTGCCGATCAGGATGGCCGCTTTCTTTCCCGGGTCAGGAAGGATTCTCCAGTTGATATTAAACTGCCGGATGGGAATACCGTTTCTAGAGAGCGCGGTGCTCGTTAGAGCAGCAAGTGCGTTGAAATCGTAGGAAGGGGGATTATAGAGCTCATAGAGCAGATAGATTTTTTCGCCCGGGTAAAACTCGGCATCAGGCTGGGGAACAAAATCCATCTGCCCTGCCTGCAGCTCTCCGGTCATGGATCCTGCCTGGCTCTCAGGCTTGCCCCCTGCGACCACGGAGGGGACCGGTGAGGCGTGATGGGTCACCAGCAAAGTGCTTGCGGCCGGGGCCCCTTCGTAATCCGGCACCTCAAAACGCACTTCCTCAGCCCCGAGCTTCCCGGTATTGTCGTCGCGGAACACCACCTTGCAGATGTGCTTCCCCGGGGACACAATCAACCGGGTGTTGAACGTCACGAATTCCGTTGGACTGGCGCTTGCGCGGGTGAAAGCTGGATTGGCCACGGTGATGTTGGCAACCTGCCCGTGATAAATGGGGAGCGTACCGCCTGTAGCCGCCCCGATCTGCGCCAGTTCCGTCACGCGGACTTCGGAGGCATTCTTCTTTTGCTTTGGTGCAAGCGATCCGAGTTGCACGCCTGTGCTCACCAGTGCCACAGGCTGCCCCTGGTCTCCTCGGAACACATTGACGCTGGCCGCGACGGGCAAATCGCGCGGCATTTCAGACTGCAACGCCTGCCACAGGACAATCTCCTTCTCGCGTTTGGGAAGTTCCTTGTAGGGGCGCGGCTCGTAATAGCCCGTTGGCGCGTAAACTCTCGCCCCCGGCACATCGATTGAAATCTTGAGTTGCTTGAATCTACCAAGTTGCCGTTTGTCGGCAGGATAAAAACCAACGACGTAGTAGCCGCTAGCGTCTTCCACCACGTCATTGAACACGCTGTGGAAGTCGTTCGTGTCGGTGACGGCCTTGCCTCCGGTCAGCTTGGCCATACCCACCAGCCCTTCTTTCCGTCCGTTCTCCAGTTCCTCGGTTCGGGTGTAATCATTCAGGGCCAGCTGGAACTGCAACGGTGAACCCATGCTCCACGCTGGGATGGGGACGCCGTAGCGTAGCAGCTTCGCCCGGTTGGTGGTTGGATCGATATTGATTGGTCCCCGGGTGTCCACGGTGTAGAAAACAATTTGGTGGCGCATGGCGTCCGCGGCAAACTGGCGCAGAAGAAGCATGCTTTCGGGGTCTGTCCGCAGCCCGGAACGAAAAACAACCACGATCTTTTCGCCTTGCAGGCTCTCCAGTCGATATACGATGTCCAGATAACGGAACAACGCCGACCGGACGTAAAACGACATTTCCTGTTCCGTCTCTTTCATCTCCAGCTTCAAATCGGCCTGTCGCATGGAGATGTCCGCTCTGCCCGCCGGCGCCAGGCCCGGCCTCAGGGTGAAACCCGCAAAACCGGGAGGCGGCGAGGTCCCGCTGCCACCCCACAACAGGGCCGAATAAAGCAGCCACTCGTAATCCGCCTGCTTCTCCATGTCCAGCGTGGAATTGATTAGCGGAGGCACTTCAGGCAAATTCCCGTAGGGGTGCTGCTGCATTCGTTCAAGCGTCGCCAGCAGCTTCGTCCCGTCGTCCGTGAAGGGCAGCCCGTCAAGCGACACCATGAGATCCGGCTGCATCTGGCCCGACAGAAATTCCTTGATAGCCTGATACGCCTCAGGAACTTCATTAGTGTCAATTTCACTGTCAATGTAGATCCAGACGCGGCGGCGGGCAGGCTGCCCGGCCGTGGTTTTTGCCTGCACTTTTCGCGGCGCATTTTGGACAGACGCCGGAACTGGAATATAGTCAAGCGTCTCAACCTGGCGCTGGCGGCCGTTTTCCTTGACGACAAAGTCGGACTTCTTCAGGCCGGTGACGGGTTTCCCGTCGCTGCCGATAACCCGCACGTGCACCTGGACCAGTTGCGTCTCAACACGCAGGTTGAACGGGTGCTGCGAGGTTT
Organism: Terriglobia bacterium; assembly: GCA_035576145.1. GTDB lineage: Bacteria > Acidobacteriota > Terriglobia > UBA7540 > UBA7540 > SCRD01. Next base: position 507 of record DATLWV010000256.1, on the reverse strand, counting down.
GCTGGGCCATGGCTGCCAGGCTGGGCAGCATGACGGCGAGGATGGCGCACATGGTCCTTCGTAGCCAGACTCGGCAGCACTTCGCGTAGCGATGGCAAGCTGGCACTGCGGTCACGGTTTGCAAGCGTGCCCTCCGATTTCTGTCATCATACACCTGTGCCGTCGGTAAGGAAACCTGGAGGCGTTAACCCTTGAATCCGCAAGGAATACACAATGCATCGCTGAGGTTTTGACCTCTCCACAATTAGGCGTTCGCCGCTGGTGCCGGACACTTCCCAGCCAGGGAAGAAATCGGCCCGGCCGCCAAAGTGTTGTGATAAACTTCGGCTGCGAATGTCTCTCAATTCCTTCTTAACAGGGAGTCGGTTATGCGTATGCCATCCGTCAATAGATTCCGCCGGTGGCTGCCGGCGGTTGCCGCGGCGTTTCTTTTGGGAGTTGCGCTCTACCCAGGCTGCAGTGCCAACAAAGGAGGCGGCATGACAGTCACCGTTGGCCCGGAAAATG
>DATLWV010000255.1:0-2281 GCA_035576145.1 Terriglobia bacterium | reverse complement strand
GTTCATCTGTGTTGATCTGTGGTGAGATTTTGCTTTCCCGATCTCGGCGATGTCGTGCGATTTCGGGGCCCCCGGACCGGCCGCCTTTGCGGGTTTGGGGTGAGATCACGGCGATGTCGCGCGATCACGGCGATTCCGGCGATTCCCTCCCCCTTGACTATTTCCATATTTCTATTATTATCGAACTATTGGGAGGCCACATTGCCCAGAATCAACTCCGCCGACGTCACCCGCTTTGCCGACATGCTCGCCGCCATGGGCGCCGAGCCGCGCCTGCGCATCGTCCGCCTGCTGCTTTCCGCGCATCCGGAAGGCATGGTCGCCGGCGAAATCGGCCAGGAACTGGAGATCGCCGGATCAACCCTTTCCCATCACCTGGACAAACTGAAGAATGAAGACCTGGTGCGCGTGCAACGGGAAGGCACTTTCCTGCGCTACACCGCCAATGCTCAAGCGCTGCGGGAACTGCTTGGCTTTCTTTATGCCGAGTGCTGCACCCGCAACAAGGCCGTGGAACCGCAGCAGATCCTCTGCTGCAAATAGTTATGACCGTCTTTGGACAAAACGCTATGGATCATTCATCGCTCACGATGGGGTTATTACCTTTTAACTGTTGTCATCCTGTCTATGACGACAACGGCCCTTGTCAATCTGAAAAAAGGCGTACGAGGGCATGGCGCTGGAAACGCAGTCAAGGGCGCCCGGTGTTGGCGTTCATCTTGACCCTTGACGGCGTTTCCAGCGCCCCCACCATCGAGCGGAGTTGGAAGCGAAGCGCCTTTGCTTTTAGCTGAGCTTCCAACCTTACCCGGAAAGGTTTTGCTGTTGCCTTTTGTGCTCATGACCAAGAACTCGCAGTTTTGCTAAAACCACTTTCGGTAGTTCCACCAACCATCTATTCGGTCATTCTTGCGACCATGATTCCGAATGCAAACTCGCGCCGTGCTCACCTACTGACGGGAGGCAGGGGGCCTATTCAAGCGAACGGCCATGACTTCGGCCACAGGATGACTCTGGCTCCCCTGCATGCGAACTACCTCTGGATAGGGCTTCTGCGTGCGCGCCATCCAGTACAACCGCACCGCCAGCTTACGGGCCACTGCCACTTTGGCCACGCCGTGGTGCTTCTTGGCCTTCAGTCGGGCATACACCCGGGCCAAGCTCTTATCTCCTCGGGCAGCGATGGCTGCACCCTGCACCAGGAGAAATCGTAGAAACGGGTTTCCTTGCTTGCTGATCCCGCCCATCCGTCTTTTCACTCCGCTGGATCTCTCCCTCGGATTCAACCCCAAGTAACTGACCCAACTGCGGGAGTTCGCGAATCGCTTCGCTTCTCCCATGGTCAACACCGTGGCCAAGGCAATCACCGGACCCACTCCAGGATGCGTCGCCAGCCGTCGCGCAGCCGGCCGGGCTTCGACTTCTCGTTCCACTGCCTGCTCCAGAGGCCGGATCTTCTGTTCCAGTTCTTCCAGCATCTCCAGCAGCGTCTCCCGCCGCAGCCGCGTCCAGGGTTCCAACTCCAGCTCCCGCAACACCTTCAGCCCGGCCTGGGTCCACAGTTTGTATTTCCTCTGGACGCCCTGGTTCATGGCGATGTGCTGCAACTGGTTCTTCACCCGCGTGCGCATCCGTACCAGGTGGTGCCGGTGGATCAGCAACTGTCTCAGGTCTCGCTCCTCCATCGTGGGAATCCACACTTTGGGAAAGCGCTTCTCCACCATCAGTTGCAGGATCAGACTCGCGTCCCGATCGTCGTACTTCTGCATCCGCGGGTCCTGTCTGCGGATTCTGGTCGCATCCCCCATCCACAACTCATGTCCCAACCGCGACAGCAACCGCTCAAACCAAAGGGTGTTTCCGCTGGCCTCGATCCCCACCACCACCGGCCCCTGAAGCGCCTCGTAAAAAGCCCTGGCCTCTCCGTTGCCATGCACCAGCCGGCGCCTGACCAATTCGCCTGTTTCCAAATCCAACATTGTGATCTGTTGGAAGCTCGGATGAAAGTCACAACCGATATACTTCATATGCGGCCTCCTTCGTCTCGAGCTCTTGGTCTTAAGCACATCGAGTTTACTCGAGACGTTCTGGAGGCCGTTGTCGTCATACAATCAAGCGAGTCCGAGCGAGGACCGAGTGAGGACGAGTCGAAGGACCCCGAGGACGTCTCCCCTGCCATGCCGATTCAGGGAGTTTCAACGACGAACCTCATATCCCAACACTGACCATCTCAAACCAACGAAAAAAGGGCGGCCCTGAACCGCGGGGCCACCCTTCTCGA
>DATLWV010000254.1:0-11246 GCA_035576145.1 Terriglobia bacterium | reverse complement strand
CCCGCCACAGCAGTAGTCGATTCCTAATTTTTCAAACACTGCCGCAGCCTGCGGTCCCTCAAGCGCGATTTCCGCAACAGTTTTTTGAATTTCCATGCTCAGCCCTCCTCCTTCAACTGAAAACTTATCTGAACAATTGCTGTGCGTTGCCGAGCCCCCACAGCACCCGTTCACCAGTTTCATTACACGATATGGAACGTGAATGGGTCTATGACTAAAGTCACGACGTCTATAGGTTGGACGGTACTTTGGCGTTATGAATCCAACAAGGAAGGAGGAGCTAAATCAGCCCGCGGCGTGCAGCCTGCATCACGGCCTCAAGACGGTTGCAGGTGTGGAGCTTCTGGTTGGCGTGATGGAGATGGTTTCGAAGCGTCCGGGGTGCGATTCGGAGTTCCCGCGCAACCTGGGCCGGACTCTTGCCTTTTGCCAGCAATCCCAGAACGCGCCGCTCCTGTTCGGTGAGGGGCGACGCCGGCGGCATGCCTCCTGGGTTATCCGGCAACGCTGAGATTTCCCTGGCCACGTTGACCAGTTTCTCAGCCAGTTTTTCGGTTTTCTTCCGCGCCGTGACGTCGCGTGTGAGGTGGACCGCCAGATGGCGGTGGGTCCGCTCATCATGGAACACCAGGATAGAAACGTTTACCCAGAGCTTTTTTCCATTCCGAGTCTCAACCTCCATGTCGTAGTTGGAGACCTCGCGATGCTCAACAGCGCACTCGATGACGCTGCAGGGTTCCGTGCAAATCTGCGTTCCCATGTTGTCGCGTCCCTGAAACAACCCGGCACAGGGCTTATTCAATACCTCCGACTTCTTGTAGCCAAAAAGTTTTTCAGCCGCGCGGTTCCACGAACAGACCAGACCCTGATCATCCACGGCGAAGGCGCCGTCGGCTGTGCTATCGAGTATCGCAAACAGGTCTCTTTCTAGCACGCTAACCCACCGTGACAAATGTACCAGAAACCGGGACAAACAGACGATTGCCGAGCCGGTGTGGAAGTGGAGAATACATGACTAAAGGATAAGAAAGTCTTTTACTGGAGTCAATGTTGATGCTGTCGCGGCCATGCACTTACGCAATTCGGGCCTTGAGTTATCTGGCGATGCAGCCGCCGGGCAAACTGACAGGCAGCCGTGAAATCTCCGGGCACGAGGATATCCCCAATTCTTTCCTGTGCAAGATCCTGCTCGACCTTCGCCGCAAACGTTTACTACGCTCCTATAAAGGGACTGGCGGAGGCTATGAGTTGGCACTGCCACCCGAGAAGATCAATCTCCTTATGATTGTTCAAGCTATCGAGGGTGAGGTGTCGTTCAGCGGCTGCATTCTGGAAGACAAGGAGTGTTCCGCCCACGGTGAGTGCGCACTGCATCATTCCTGGTTGGAACTGAGAAACCAGCTTGTGAATTTTCTTGAGACACAAACCCTGGTCGACCTGGTTCGAACCCGACAGGCCAGGCGAAAAAAGGGTCCAAAGGCCCGGTACCAGGAACCAGTCCAGATAAAAGACCAAATGGGCGATTTGTCCGTTAAGGCTTCAGCTTGAGCCCCAGCGATGGACGTAAATGGCCTCACAACGGGCTCGAGGGTTTGTGATTGAAGGTGCAGGACATCCGGAAACGAGGAATGAAACATTCGGAGTAAGAATGTGAAAGTCAGATGGTTTGAACAAACAAAGGTTGCAGGGCTAGCGCTCTCAATGATGTTTGGGTTTTTATATGCAAATCCCCCCGCGGCCCGCGCTCAGCAGGACGTAGAAACCTATTACAAACAGAACTGCGCTGCCTGCCACACGATTGGCGGCGGCAAACTGCTGGGGCCGGACCTGAAAGGCATCACCAGGGCGAAGGACCATGAGTGGCTGGAGAAATGGCTGATGAACCCGCAGGCCATCATCGACAGCGGCGATGCCGACGCCCTCAAGCTGAAGAACGAATACGGCGGCATGGTGATGCCCGCTGCTCCTGGAATTACGCCGCAGATGGCGGAATGGCTGCTGAGGGATATCGCCGAAAAGTCCGGTGAGATTTCCGAAGCTGCACAAGCCTCTCCTGCCCAGGAAGAGCCGTTCACAGAACAACGGGTTGCGGAAGGCAAGGCGCTGTTTCTCGGTCGCAAAGAGTTCCAGGAGGGTGGGGCGTCATGCATCGCGTGCCACGAGGTGAAGTCTGCCAGCGGGGCCCTCGGCGGCGGGCAGCTTGGCCCTGACCTGACCCTTGTGTACAAGCGCCTGAATGGCCGGAAAGGTGTGGAAGCGTGGCTTTCGAGTCCGGCCAGCGCAACCATGAAACCCATCTTCAACCAGCACCCACTCAACACTGCGGAGATCGGCGCACTCACCGCGTTTTTCGAAGAGACGTCGAAGGAGCCTGGGGCCGAAGCGGCGGGGTCATCCCGCCTGCAGTTCCTCCTGTTTGGGCTGGTTGGCGCCGGGCTTGGCCTGGTGGTTCTTGGACTGATCTGGAAACGAAGGATCCGCGGCATCCGGCGCGCGCTTGTCGAGGGCAAGCTGGGAATTTGAGGGAAACGATGAGCAAAACAAACGGAAGCACAACCTGGATTAAAGATATCGGCGACCCCAGGTTGCGTCAGTGGGAGGAGTTCTACCGCAACCGCTGGCAACACGACAAGATTGTTCGTTCGACCCACGGCGTGAACTGCACCGGCAGTTGCAGCTGGCAGATTTATGTGAAGAACGGCATCGTCACCTGGGAGATGCAGGCGTTGGACTATCCTTCGCTCACAGCGGGTCTGCCACCCTATGAGCCCCGTGGCTGCCAGCGCGGGATTTCATTTTCCTGGTATCTCTACAGCCCGCTGCGTGTGAAGTATCCCTACATTCGCGGCACGTTGCTCGACGCCTGGAAGCAGGCACGCCAGGAATACGACGACCCCGTGGAGGCCTGGAAGTCGATGGTGGAAAATCCTGAGACGCGCAGCCGCTGGCAGAAGGCGCGCGGCAAGGGCGGCTTCCGCCGGGCAGACTGGGACAGCATGCTAGAACTGATTGCAGCTGCCTCCATTTACACCATCAAGAAACACGGTCCGGACCGCATTGCAGGTTTCTCGCCCATTCCCGCCATGTCCATGATCAGCTACGCCTCGGGCGCGCGCCTGATGCAACTGATGGGAGGCATTTCGCTCTCTTTTTACGACTGGTACTGTGATTTGCCGCCGGCCTCACCGGAAACATGGGGCGAGCAGACGGACGTACACGAATCCGCCGACTGGTACAACGCCAAGCTGCTAGCGGTTGCCGGCTCAAACCTGAGCATGACCCGCACACCGGATTGCCACTTTGCCGCCGAGGCCCGGCACAACGGGTCAAAGATGTGGGTCTTCACGCCGGACTTCAGCCAGGTTTCGAAGTACGCCGACGAGTGGGTACCGGTGAGCGCCGGGCAGGACGGCGCCTGGTGGATGGCCGCAAACCATGTTCTGCTGAAAGAGTTTCATCACGAAAAGCAGACGCCGTACTTCATCGATTACATGAAGCGGTTTACCGACGCGCCCTATCTCATAGAGATGGAGAAGCAAGACGGCAACTACCGGCCGGGCCGCCTGCTGCGCGCAGGCAGTCTAAAGCCGTACGAAAGCGTCGAAAACGGCGACTGGAAATTTCTGATGTGGGACACCGGGGACAACCGGCCGAAGATGCCGCAAGGGAGCTCCGGTTTCCGCTGGGGCAAAGAACCAGGCAAGTGGAACCTGCTTCTGCAGGACGGCCTTGATGCCAGCCCCATTCAACCCGCTCTGACGTTCCTCGAAAGCTCCGATGAAGTGGTTCAGGTCAGTTTTGACGATTTCGGCGAGGGCAAGGAACTCCTTCGCAGCGTGCCGGCGAAGCAGATTGAAACGAACACTGGTGAAACCGTGCTCGTCACCACGGTTTATGACCTGCTGATGGCGCAATACGGCGTTGCACGCGGCCTGGGCGGCCAGTATCCCTCGGGCTACGACGATGAAGACGCGCCTTACACGCCGGCGTGGCAGGAAAAATATACCGGCATGGGGCGCGATGTGCTCATCCGCTTTGCCCGCGAGTGGGGCACCACGGCTGAACTGACCCGGGGAAAATGCATGATCATCATCGGCGCCGGAATCAACCACTGGTACCACAACAACCTGATGTACCGCGCCGGGATCCACGCGCTGATGTTCTGCGGGTGCGTGGGTGTGAACGGCGGTGGCCTGGCGCATTACGTGGGGCAGGAAAAACTGGCGCCTGCGGAATCGTGGGCGGCCATTGCTTTTGCCCGCGACTGGATGCCGGCCGTGCGCCTGCAGAATGCGCCGAGCTGGCACTACGTGCACACAGACCAGTGGCGGTATGAAAAAAGCTTTACGGATTATCACACCGTTCCCGCGCGTCAGCCGGATGACTCGCTTGCCCAGGGCCACACCATGGACGTGCAGACGCGGGCCGTGCGCAACGGCTGGCTTCCCTTCTACCCGCAATTCAACAAGAACCCGCTGGATGTCGTGAAAGATGCGGAAGCGGCTGGCGCCAGGTCTCCCCAGGAAGTTACAGCCTTTGCAACAGAGCAACTGAAGAATGGAAAGCTGAAATTTTCAGTCGAGGACCCGGACGCTCCTGAAAACTGGCCGCGCCTTTGGTTTATCTGGCGAGGAAATGCTCTGATGGCCAGCGCAAAAGGGCACGAATACTTTCTGAATCACTACCTGGGCACGCACAACAACGCGATTGCGGAAGACCTGGCGCAGGATTCCGTTCGCGAAGTCACCTGGCACGACAAAGCACCGCAGGGAAAGATGGATCTGGTGGTCGACCTGAACTTTCGCATGGATACTTCCGCTCTCTACTCGGACATCGTTCTGCCGGCGGCCACCTGGTACGAAAAATCAGACCTGAATTCCACGGACATGCACAGTTTTATTCATCCGCTTTCGGCCGCCGTGCCTCCGTGCTGGGAATCCAAAAGCGACTGGCAGATTTTCCGCTCCATCGCGCAGAAGTTTAGCGAACTTGCCGCGAAGCATTTTCCTGAAACCGTCAGCGACCTGGTGGCTTCGCCGCTTTTGCACGACACGCCAGCGGAAATCGCCCAGCCGAAATTAAAGGACTGGAAAGCCGGTGAGGTTGAAGCGATCCCCGGGAAGACGATGCCCGGTCTCGCCGTGGTAACACGCGACTACAAGAACCTCTACAACCAGTTCATTTCTTTTGGGCCGAACGTCCGCGACAAGGGATTGGGAGCGCACGGCACCCATTACAACGCTGACGACTTCTATGACGAAACACTTCTCGATCGTCCCACGGTCCAATGGAACGGCAAAGAGTTTCCCTCGCTGTTTGAGGACGAGCAGGTCTGCGACATGATCCTGCGCTTTGCCACGGTCACCAACGGTGAACTCGCTTACCGTTCGTACAAGAATATGGAAGCAAAGGTTGGTTTGCCACTCGCGCATCTTGCCGAGAAAGGAAGAAGCGTACGGGCCAGTTACGAGGGATTACAGGCACAGCCGCAGCGTTTGCTGAACAGCCCGATGTGGTCCGGAATGGTGGAAAACGGTCGGGCCTATTCACCGTTCACTTACAACGTTGAGAACAATGTTCCCTGGCGCACGCTCACCGGCCGGCAGCATTTCTACTTTGACCATCCACTCTATCTCCAGTACGGAGAGCATCTGCCATCCCACAAGCCAAAGCCGTCACCCGTGCAGTACGCCGACCTGAAGTTCACGCAGGAGGCGGGCCGGTCGAAGATGCTGAATTTTCTGACGCCACATGGCAAATGGCACATTCACAGCACATATTTTGACAACCACCGCATGCTGACGCTCTCCCGCGGAATTGAGCCCTTCTGGATGAACGACAAGGACGCCGCCGAACTGGGCATTGAGGACAATGACTGGGTCGAGGTCTACAACGACCACGGTGTGGTAGTCACGCGCGCGGTGGTAACTTCACGAATACCACGTGGAATTTCGATGATGTACCATTCGCCCGAACGCACGATTTCAGTTCCGCTTTCGCCGCTGCGCGGGAACCGGCGCGCGGGCGGCCACAACAGCCTGACGCGCACCCGCTTGAAGCCCAACCTGATGGCTGGCGGCTACGGCCAGTTTACGTACCACTTCAACTACTGGGGGCCTCCGGCTTCCAATCGTGATGTCCACGTACTGGTACGCAAGCTGCCCGAACTCAAATGGTAGGGAAGGTTTTCTATGGATGTTCGAATGCAAATCGCAATGGTCTTCCACCTGGACAAGTGCATCGGCTGCCACACGTGCAGCATCGCCTGCAAGAACATCTGGACCGACCGCAAAGGCGCCGAGTACATGTGGTGGAACAACGTTGAGACGAAGCCCGGCACCGGATATCCGACCCGGTGGGAAGACCAGGAAAACTACAACGGCGGCTGGGAAGTGAAGGACGGCAAGCTGAGGCTGAAGTCCACCGGTAAGCTCCGGACCCTTTTCAATATCTATCACAACCCCAGCATGCCGACGATGGACGACTACTACGAACCCTGGACCTACGATTACGAGACGCTTTTCACTGCCCCCCAGGGTGATGACCAGCCCACGGCACGGCCGGTCTCCATGGTGACGGGAAAACCCATGGAGATTGAGTCCGGGCCGAACTGGGACGACGATCTCGGTGGTTCTCCCATTTACGCTGAAAACGATCCGGATCTCCGCGGGCTGACTGCCGACCAGCAGGCCCAGCTTTCAGCGGTGGAGCGGCTGGTCTACTTCTACTTTCCACGGATTTGCAATCACTGCCTGAATCCTTCCTGCGTGGCAGCCTGCCCCTCGGGCGCTCTTTATAAGCGTGGCGAGGACGGGATTGTGCTGCTTGACCAGAAACGCTGCCGGGGCTGGCGCGCCTGCGTGGCAGCGTGCCCTTACAAAAAGGTCTATTTCAACTGGTCCACGGGAAAGTCGGAAAAGTGCATTCTCTGTTTTCCGCGACTTGAAACAGGCCAGGCGCCCGCCTGCTTCCACTCGTGCGTCGGACGCATTCGTTACCTCGGCGCCGTCCTTTATGACGCCGAGCAGATCGAGCAGATCGCCAGGCGCCCGAACGAAGAGTTAGTGGAAGCCCACCGCTCACTGGTTCTTGATCCGCATGATCCTATGGTGATCACAGCAGCGCGCAAGAACGGAATTCACGACTCCGTAATTGAGGCGGCCCAGCGGTCGCCCGTCTACAAGTTCGTCAAGCTGTGGAAGATCGCCCTGCCGCCACACATTGAATACCGCACGCTGCCGATGCTGTTCTACGTTCCGCCCATGTCGCCGGTGATGGCAAACCAGACGGGCGGCACGATTTCGCATACCTCGGACGACCTTTTCCATGACATCGATCAATCGCGAGTGCCGCTCAGGTTCCTGACCAACCTTTTCGGGGCCGGAAACGAGGAGATGGTTCGCTACGCGCTGCGCAAGCAGAAGGCGGTGCGCTGGTACCGGCGCGCGCTGACCGTGGGTGACGTAACCATGGAACTCGCCGAGCGGATGCTACGGGAAGCCGACAGTTCCCGTGAAGAAGCGGAGGCTATTTATCAGCTTACCTCGCTGTGCACCTTTGACGACCGGTTTGTGATCCCGCCGATGCACCGCGAAGAAGCTCTCCAGATGCTCGAGGATCCGCTGGTTAACAAACAGGCTTCAGGATTCGGGTTCGTCGCGGCGCCAAGGAGGGGAATGTAATGCAGCCTGCAACATCAACCACCAGCTTTGCCATCCTCGAAAAATTTGGCGGGATTCTCAGCTATCCCCGCGACAACTATCTGCGGGACATTGACGCGTTCCGGAATGCTGCGGCCGGAACCGATCCGGAGGCCGCGCGGTACCTGAACGATTTCAGTGCACAGGTTTGCGGCTTGACCGTGGAACAGTTGCAGGAACTCTATGTCCAGACTTTTGACCTCAATCCCGTCTGTGCGCTTGAAGTCGGCTGGCAGCTTTACGGCGACAACTATGACCGGGGAAGTTTCCTGGTGAAAATCCGCCAGCAACTCCAGCGTTACGGCGTGCCAGAAAACACCGAACTCCCCGACCACCTCTGCCACGTGTTACCGCTGCTCGCCCGCATGGATGCCGTGACGGCCGGCAGCATTGGAAGGGCCAGTGTGATTCCGGCACTGGGAAAAATGCTGGCCGCCTTCGAGGGCAAGAACAGCCCTTATGAAAACGCGCTGAAAGCGCTCAAGCGGATTCTTGAACTGGCATCGACCGACACGGGACAAGAGGGGAGCCATGCTTAGTCAATATCTCGAACCAACATTGTTTGGAATCCTGCCCTACGCGGTCTTCCTGAATTTCTTTATCTTCACCATCCACCGTTACCGCTCTGAGGCCTTTACGTATTCAAGCCTGTCGTCCCAGTTTCTGGAGAACCGACAGCACTTCTGGGGGCTTGCGCCGTTTCACTTCGGAATTGTCGTGGTGCTTGTCGGTCACTTTGTGGCGTTCCTGGTCCCCGGTGAAATCTTGCTGTGGAACAGCCATCCACTGCGACTGTACGCGCTTGAAATCACCGGCTTGAGTTTCGCCTTGCTGGCGGTTGTGGGGCTGGTGGGTGCGATGAGGAGACGGTTGACCGATTCAAAAGTCTCAAGTGTAACGACGCGAGTCGACTGGCTTGTTGATATTCTCCTTCTGTTTCAACTCGGAAGCGGAATTTATATTGCAGTTTTTCACACGTGGGGCTCTTCGTGGTTTGCGGCTTCAATGGCTCCCTACCTCTGGTCGCTCGTAAAGTTCAGTCCGAATGTGAGCTTCCTGGTAACGATGCCGTTGATTGTCAAACTGCACATTATCAATTTCTATTTGCTGATCGGAATATTCCCCTTTACCCGCCTGGTTCACATCCTCGTCGCGCCCAATCCCTATTTCTGGCGCAGGCCTCAACTGGTGCGCTGGTACCGGCGAGGAACATCGCTCGTTGGGGAAAAAGCTGACTGAGGAAGGATCGAAAGCTGTGGCAAAGATTAAAGGAACACCCAATCAAGGATTGTTTGCGGCAACCATGGGATTTTTTGTGGGCTTCGCGGCGGTGGCGCTTTTCGGCCCCACGGCCAGCCGCTTCCAGGAGGTAATGCATCTGAGCCCGCTGATGGTGGGCTTTCTTGTCGCCGCGCCGGCGTTGTCGGGTTCGCTGCTCCGCATTCCATTTTCGGCCTGGGTGGACACGACGGGTGGCCGAAAACCATTCCTCGTCCTGCTGGTCCTTTCGGTTATTGGAATGGCGGGCCTGCTGCTGGTTATTTTTCTTTTCTACCCCGATCATCTAACCACCAATCTGTATCCCGTGTTGCTGACTCTCGGCGTGCTTTCAGGGTGCGGCATCGCGACCTTTTCCGTGGGCATCAGCCAGGTATCTTACTGGTTTCCGCAGGCCCGGCAAGGAAGAGCTCTGGCGATATTTGCCGGTGTTGGTAACCTCGCGCCCGGAATCTTTTCTTTTCTTCTTCCGGCCGCGCTGGTAGCCCTCAGCCTGGCCGGTTCTTACCTGGTTTGGCTGGTGTTCCTGGCAGTGGGAACATTGTTCTACGCTTTCTACGGCCGCAACGCGTGGTATTTCCAGTTCCGGTCGCAAGGATTGGACCCGGACACCGCCCGACGCGAAGCCTCTGCGCACGGCCAGGCCCTGTTCCCTGCCGGCGGGCTAAAGGAGAGCCTTCGTGCCTCAGCACGAGTGTGGAAAACCTGGGCTCTGGTCTGGCTCTATTTCACAACATTCGGTGGCTTCATCGCACTGACTGCCTGGCTGCCCACCTACTGGCACTCGTACTTCGGCGTGAGCATTGTTGTGGCCGGCGGCCTTACTGCCCTCTACTCAATCCTCGCTTCGTTAATTCGCATCGGCGGTGGTGTGCTTTCCGACCACCTGCGCGAAGGCGGGGAAAACACCGCGATTCTCGCTCTGTTGATCATGTTGGTGGGTGCAGTGGTGATGACCGGGACAACGCAATTTGAACTCGCGGTTCCGGGTGAAATCCTGCTGGCCATCGGCATGGGCGTCTGCAACGCCGCCGTTTTCAAGCTGGTTCCCCAGGTTGTCCCCCACGCTGTGGGCGGAGCGGCTGGCTGGGTTGGCGGGCTGGGAGCTCTCGGCGGGTTTGTGATTCCGCCGGTGATGGGCTTTGCCGTCCGCAACCTGGGGACTCGCGGTTATCCGATCGGGTTTGTAGTTTTCATATTTCTGGCTCTGTTTTCGCTATCAATGGTATGGATCCTAAAATACACAGACGACACGGCAGTTGCTTTGCCACGGACGGTGGCGGAGCAGGAAGTCAACAAGGGATGACGTCGCGCGTTGCGATGTCCTTACTTCGCAGCCGACCGCGCGCGAGCAGGTCCGCAAAAGGGAACAACCGAGCGATAGGCATCGGCTTCCTGCTTCTGATGCTGAGCATGGCTTTCACGGTGGTTGCACCTTGCCAGACTCCAACCGCATCTCCTGGTGCGAATAACCCCGCCTCGGTAACGGCCGGCTCGCTGAAAATCTCGGGCAGTTGGCGTATCCGCTCAGAATCGTGGGACTGGTTTGAGGATGGGACCGCATCTTCCACTTACACCTTTCCGCATTCCTTGCTGCGGCTGAGCATTGGTCAGACCCGCGCAGGCATGGATTGGCAGGCTGAAGCTGCGGTTCCCATGCTATTCGCGCTCCCTGATGATGCGACAGCGGCCGCCCCCCAGGGCCAACTTGGACTTGGCGCCACCTACTTTGCAGCTAACAAGGGGCGCCGGAACATCGCTCGCATCTTTCTGAAGCAGGGCTACGTGCGTTTCAAGGATGGCGAACGCCGCACCCTGCGCCTCGGGCGCTTTGAGTTTCTCGACGGCAGCGAGGTTACGCCAAAAGATCCCACACTGGCTGTATTGGAAAAGACCCGCATCACCCAGCGGCTGATCGGTAACTTCGGATGGTCGGCTGTCGGGCGCAGTTATGACGGAATTCAGTTCACGCAAAACTGGCGCAAGAACAATTTCACTTTCGTCGCTGCGCGCATAACACAGGGCGTTTTCCAGGCCGAAGGCATGGGAGAAATCGATGTCGGCTTTCTGTACGGGAGTTACACGGTACCGATTTCAAAAAAAGGCGGAGACTCGGAACTGCGGATTTTCGGTATTGGATATGACGACCCGCGCGGAACCGTTTTGAAAACCGACAACCGCCCGCTGGCTGCCCGGCGGGCAGACAACCAGGACATTCTGTTGGGCACCTTCGGCGCAGATTACCTTCAGGTTTTCAATACGGCTACG
>DATLWV010000253.1:0-14122 GCA_035576145.1 Terriglobia bacterium | reverse complement strand
GTGGATGCCGTTTCCTATCACGCCTTCGGCGTTGAAGGTGGAGGCCATGTTCACGTGGAACCCCTCGGGGTATTCGAACAGGGCATCGAGAGTGTCCGGGACCTGGCGGCCGTCATTGCGCACAAGAATGCCGCCCGTCGCCACGACGCTGCTGGGCATGTTGGCGCCCAGAATGTAGTGAATGGATGTGATCAGGTGGACGAACAGGTCCGTCGTGATCCCACCCGAATAGTCCCAGTACTTGCGGTAGCGGAAAACGCGTTCGGGATCATAGGGACGCTGGGGGGCTGATCCCAGCCATTCCTCCCAGTTAAAGTTCACGCTGTTTTGGAGGTCCGGCGGAATGGGATAGTTCCAGGACCCCGCCGAGCTGTTGCGATTGTAGGCCGCCATCACTTTGGTAACCTTGCCCAGCTTGCCGGCAGCAACCATCTCCTTTGCAATCCGGTTCTGGCTGGATGAAATCCACTGACTGCCCACCTGCACAATGCGCTTCCCGTTTCGGGCTGCATCAATCATCTCCTGCCCGTCTGCGATGCGGTGCGTCATGGGCTTTTCGATATAGACGTCTTTGCCGGCGGCCATCGCATCCAGGAAGAGGGGTTTGTGCCAATGGTCCGGCGTGGCGATTACGACAGCGTCAATGTCCTTGCGGTCCAGCAGCTTCTTGTACTGGGCAAAGTTGGTGTTGATTTTGCCGTCGGTCCGCTCCTTGGCGCGTTCCAGGTGCCCCTTGTAGCAGTCGCAAACATCCACCAGGTTGGCCTGTCCGGTCTTTCTGCACGATTCAAAAAGTATGTTGCCGCGAATGCCGAAACCGATAAACCCGACGTTCACCCGGTCACTGGGAGCGGCAGGTTTTGGCAGGGACGAGGCTGCATCAGCAGCCACGTATTCACCATTCAAGAAAAGTCCCAGCCCCGCAGCGCTTGCTGCGCCCCGGCGAATGAACTCTCGACGATTAAAACCAGCCATGACCCAACCTCCTTGAACGCTTCAATTTTCTTTTCAACTCATCGCTCAATGCTGTACTGAATGGAAGACGTTTCCTAAGCGTGCGGTTCCCGAGCTTCAATTGCACATACTCAAATCAAAAGCCATTTTAACCTGAGATGCTGTGATCTCCGTCACTCGATGTACGGGACCCTCGTGAGTTTGTTATGCTTTAAATTTATTGATGGCGGACCTTATCTTGAGAGGCCTTATGAGCAAGTCCAAATGGCAGACCCCATCCCGATTACCCAAACTCGCATACCGTAATGAACGCTTCATGGACAGCGCCGACGCCCGCACACTGCGGATCGCGGCGGAATATCTTGAACCGCAGGTGCGCCTGCGCCGCGCTGGCGTCCAAAACACCGTGGTCTTTTTCGGGTCGTCGAGGGTGCTGCCTCACAACAAAGCGCGGGAAAGATTCCGGGAGTTGATGGCGCGCGCCAGGAGCGGTGGCCCGGCGCCCACCAGCGAAGAAATGTGCGCCGCGCGCATGGCGCTGAAGATGTCAAGATACTATGAGGAGGCCCGCGAGCTTGCCCGTTTGATCACCACATGGTCACTTGGGCTGAAGAACGGGAAGCATTTTCTCGTGGTCTGCTCTGGGGGCGGACCGGGCATTATGGAAGCCGCCAACCGGGGCGCTCATGAGGCCGGAGGGGTCTCCATCGGTTTCAACATCCGGCTGCCCATGGAGCAGAACTCGAACCCGTATATCACGCCTGAGCTGGGCTTCCTGTTTCGCTACTTTTTCATGCGCAAACTGTGGTTCGCCCAGCCTTCGCGGGCTGTTATCGTTTTTCCCGGGGGCTTTGGTACTATGGACGAAATGTGGGAATTCCTGACGCTGATCCAGACCCACAAGATGGGCCATCGTTCCACCATCCTGCTTTACGGATCAAAGTTCTGGAAGAAGGCAGTGAATTTTGACTGGCTGAGGGAGGCAGGCACTGTCACTGCCGAAGAATCAAAGCTCATTCGCTTTGTTGACAGCCCACGCGAGGCCTTCGAAACCGTTAAGAACAGCCTGACCCGGCAGCTTCGGCTGAAAATCGCGCGACGGTTTCCGTTCGACTAAGCGAACCATTCCCTATCATCGTTCGAACTCGCGGCTTGGCGAGCAGGAAGGATTATTACCCGGCCTTTTCCAGCCGCCGGAGGAAAACCTCTATCTCGCGCTGAGTTTGCAAACCGCCCTACTTGAAAGCTACCTCGGACCACCACGTTGTCAGGGGCCTCCGCGGCCATCCTTTCGAGAACCTCCAGCGGCGGTCTGGCGTCTTCATTCTATCCCACGGCGCAAAAGCATTCCCGCTACTTCAGGTTTTCAGGAACCAGATATTCCACCAGCACCAGGTCGTGCCATTCGCTTCCAAGCCGGCCGTGTTTCTGGAACACGCCAACCTCCCGCCAACCAGCCAGCTCACAGAGTTTGCGGGCCGGGCTGTTGTCGGCAATAATGCGTCCCACCAGCTTGTAGAAACCCTTTTCGCGCGCCGCGTCCTGCATGGCCTTGATGAGTTCCTGCGCCACGCCGTGGCCGCGTAGGCTGCGCTCGATAAAAATGGACAGTTCCGCCACGCCGTCGAAGCACCTTCGCGGACTGTAAGGGTTCAGCGCCGCCCAGCCCATTAGCGTATGCTTGACTTCCGCCACCAGCACCGGGTACCGGTCCGGGCGCGCGGCCAGCCACAGGTAACGCTCCTCCGGAGTGACGTAAGCATTTTCGAAAGTCGCGGCGCGGTCCTGCACGCCCTGGTTATAAATCCTGGCAATCTCCTTTGCGTCGTCGACGCGGGCCGGCCGAATCTTCAGCGGGCCGCTCCATTCTGCGGTCATTGCCTGTATATCCTTTCAATTGCACGGATTGAGCACAGTTCTTGACTGCTGCAAAGGTTGCAGTCGATCACGAACAGCCTCTCGCAATCCACAACTTTAAGAGGAAACCATAGCGGATTGCAAGGATCGCCGTCACACTTGTCGTCAGGACACAGCCGCAGCCAGGCGATCAAGAATCGTGTAAAGCGCGGGCCTCAGGGTCTGCGCGAGGTCTATTGAGGCACGCATATCCTCCGCCGTCTGCACAGTTGGTCCTCTGGAAAGGTCGGCTGCAGAGTTCTCAATTAATCGCTCAAGCCCTTGCGGCTGCACTTCAAGGTGGAATTGCAACCCCAGCACCCTGCCATCAATCTCAAACGCCTGGTTGCGGCACAGGTCACTCTCCGCCAGCAGCACAGCGCCCTGAGGCAGGTCAAACGTCTCACCATGCCAGTGCAAGACAGTCATTCTTGCGGGTAGACCGGAAAAGAATCTGCTGCGCTCCGCAGCGAGAGTCAAACGAACCGGAAACCATCCAATCTCTTTCTCGCGGTTGGGGTAAACCCGCGCCCCCAGCACCTGCGCCAGAAGCTGGGCGCCCAGGCACACCCCCAGAATCGCTTTTTCCTCGCGCAACGCCTCGGCGATCAATTGCTTTTCCCCCGTGAGCCAGTTGAACTTCGCGTCGTCGATCGCGCTCATCGGCCCACCCATGATGACCAGGAAATCGAGGTCATCCACGGCAGGCAGCTTTCCCCGTCCGAACTGTTCGGTAACCGAGATTGAGTGCTCTCGCTCCCGTGCCCACTCGGCAATTGCCCCCGGGCCCTCAAACGCTACGTGCTGGATGATGTGAATTCGCATAAAGAGTCATTTCGCCTCGCGTGCTGTCGTTGCTCATCTTACGCCATCGGTTTCTACATTGACCAAACTTATCAAGTTGCTGGGATCATCTCACAATCTGAACGGTCACTGGATTGCTCCTGCCATGATCCCCCACTATAGACATGGAATACAGGCCGTCCGGTAAGGCCGGTGGGACCGTGAAATTGATATTCTGGCTGTCAGGTCTGGTGACGGCTATGCTTCTTGAACCTATCCAAAGAGTGTCCGTGGGCAGAAATGCGACGCCACCTATGTTGACGCCATGGCCGGCAACGATTTGCACATATCTACGCGCCTGTTTGGCGGCTGGGAGAGGCTCATGATTTGTGATGTTCTGCGTATATCGATGCGGGTGCCTGTAGTCAATCAGGTAACGATTGCCGTCCGTGTCGATGGAAATGATGACCGGAAGTGGCGGCGGAGAGATTGTCTTGTTTATAGAAACCGACCTGCGCCCGGCTGCGAAAAGCCGGACGGTCTCCTCCTCCTTACTGCCGGACATGTTTCTGAATTCCAGTGTCATTGAGCTTTTGATCGACCCGGTAGGCTCAAGAGTACCGCATGGGAACGCAGGTTCTTCTTTCCCATTATCCGTAAGTCTGTGAATGGTCAAGTAACCCAGACAATTCACAGCCGATAGCCAAACCTGGCTAGGCTCGGCTCCTTCGACATCCCATGAGACATTATAGGTGCCAGATCGTGCACCAGCCCGAAGTGGCGTAACTTCAAACGACCGAATAGAGGGAAAATTCGATGGGCGGATTGCGCCCTTCGGGACACTTATTGCCACGCTTTTCAGCACGCGTTCCAGGATCGCAAAAACCTCGCCGCCGTTGACCTTTTTCATCCCGTCTACAGACCCGTAACCCGCCGTAGCCAGGCCGTAGCCAAGTTCGTAGCATAAACCGTCAGAAAAACCATGATAATAAGTTCCACCCCATTGATGTCCCAGCCCTCCTTCGCCCTCCCTTAGTGCCTTGAACCCTAGTCCGTTTATTTCTTTTTCGCCAGCTGGTCTTGACATATTTGACAGATCGGTGGGGAACTGTTCGCATTCCTCTTTGGTCAGGTGCCGGTTTACGCTCACGGTGAAAAAGGCATTCACAAAGTCGGTGCCGGGGTAAGAGCCGTTTGGCGCCTCGATCGTTACGATGCGAACTCCGCCGGGCGCAACAAATTCCATGGGGATAGAGCCGAGGTATCCCAACCCCAGATTGTTCTGGCCCAGCTTTCCCTCTATTACCTGGTAGCTTTTGGGATATTGCAGCGAGAGTCCGTAAGTCGGGTTGGAATATTTCAATTGACCGGTCAGAACGAATGCCAACCCGAGTGTACAGGCTGTAGTCAGTATTTTCATCGGTGGAGTGCCTTATTATACTTGTAGAACAGACACAAACCAACGGCACATCTCAGAAAGAAGGCAGGGCCGCGCCAGACATCGCGGATTCTGCGAATTACGCGGGCATCTGGGGAATGAAACCACCACCGTTCTACAGTGGCATCGGCCTAAATCCTCACAAAGGTCTTCTTGCGGAACAAGTAGTAAAGCCCGAACCAGAGGATTCCCACTCTTCCAGCGGCAACCAGGAAGTCGCCGAAAATTCCCAGGTGCGCGCCGAGGCCCGCGAACAGGGTGCGGCTGATGGTCCTGAAGGGGATAATGTCCGGAGCGATGTAGGCAACAATGGCGTTCATGCCGAACACGATAAAGAAGAACGCCCAGCGACGGTAGCCCCGCACGTCGATCACATAATAGAACAACGCCAGCAGCAGCAGGCACCAGCCGCCCGACCACAGCACCATGGAACTGGTCCAGATGTGCTTGATGATGGGGAATTCAAAACCCCACAGCCAGCCCGCAAAGAGGCATGCCACTCCGGAAGCTGCCAGCAGCAGCGCCTTGCGCTCCTTGGGCTTGGGCCCTCGCAGCAGGTGACCCGCCAGAACGCCCATCAGCGTGGTTGCGCCGAAGCCCAGGCTGCTGAGAATCCAGGTATAGTTGGTGCCGTCGCGGAAGCGGCCAAGGATGACGGTGTCAACCCACATGGCCAGATTGCCCTGCGGGGTGATGACCCCCGCCCCGAAGTCCGGCACTGGAACAAAGCGCATCAACGCCCAGTACGCCACCAACAAGCCAGCCGCCAGGCCCACCTGCCAGCGCACGGGCATTTCCACCAGAGCAATCGAGGCGATCAGGTAACCTGCGGCAATCGATTGCAGGGTGTTGCTGTAAATCTGGAGATTCCCCAGCGTGAAGAGCAACAGGTGTCCCTGGGCGACCATGCCCAGAATCCACAACACCACCACTCGATAGGCCACCTTACGGTAGATGTCGGCGCGCCTGTCACCACGTTCAATGCGCTTGCCAATGGAGAATGGCATGGCAACACCCACAATGAAAAGGAAGAGGGGCATGATTATGTCCCAGAAAGTGAAACCCACCCAGGGAGTATGCTCAAACTGTCCACCGAGCCAGGGTGGCAGCGGGTTGGCGAACAGCCTGAAGAATTCCATAACAAACGGGGCTCCGCCGGCTATCCAGAACATGTCAAAACCGCGCAATGCATCAACCGATAGGACTCGCTCCGAAGGGGCGACAGCGTGCAGCCCGGTGCTCGAAGGCTTGGACTGCTCCGCCGGCGCGCTCTCCGTCAGTACCTGAGTGGAGTGTGCATCCATGGCGTTCTCTCCAATGCTTGAAAGTCTCATTGATGACCCGGCGTCCAGGACAGGACTCAAGGCCCGCGGACTGGATCTCTGTCATCTACCGTTGCACTGATATACCCCAACAGAAGGGCCAAAGCAAGGGGAAAAGTCAAAAGAAGCCCTTGCTCCGCTCCATCAAGAGTTCAAGAAACGTGCCACACCCTCTTCTGTTGACCCTCTTGCCCGGCGATGGCATCATAAGCACAGGGGGAAAGGGCTGATATGAATAGCACAAGAATCAAGGTAGCATGCGCCGCAGCAGCAGTCTGTGCGGCTGTCAGTTGGTGGATTTTCGGGTTCAACCCGGTTGCCCGTGCTCAACAACCCGGACCCACTCCGAACGCGGGCGAGACGGTTTATGCGCCCAAGAAATCGGCCAAGCCGAACCTGGAGCAACAGCCACAGAACCAGCCCTCAGAGCAGCCCGAGAAAGTCCCCCAGGAGACCGGAAAGCCGGCGCCCCAGGAAAAGCAGCCCGAAAAGATCAATCCCAACGAGGTCTACACTCTCTCCACGGAATCCAACCTGGTAAACGTTGATGTGCTGGTCACGGACAAGAACGGCAGCCCGATCACAGGGCTCGCGAAGACCAATTTCAAGATCATGGACGACGGTGTGCCTCAATCCGTCACTAACTTCTCGACGGCGGAAGCTCCCATCACGGTCACCATGCTGATCGAGTTCAGCAACAAGTGGTGGGGTTTCCTGTACCTCGCGCTTGAAGACGCATACCAGTTCCTGAACTTCATGGAGCCCCACGATTGGGTAGCTGTGGTTGATTTTGATATGCAGCCGCACATCCTGCAGGACTTCACGCATGACCGCTTTCAGGTGCGGGGGGCGCTTGACACGCTGCGAATACCGGGCTTTAGCGAAACCAACCTTTATGACGCCCTTTCCTTCACCATCGACCGCATGAAGAACGTGGGTGGACGCAAGGCCATCGTGGCGATCGTCACCGGTTACGACACCTTCAGCAAGCTGACCTATGGCGAGATGCTGAAGATCGCCAAGGGATCGAACACCCCCATCTATCCGATCAGCATGTTGGAGTGGGTTTCAGTCCGTTACGGGGACTCGATTGAAACGCTCCAGGCACGGAACGCCTTGACTTCAATCGCCAGGTTTTCAGGCGGAGAGGCCTACTTCCCGCGCTTTGAAGGTGCCCTGCCGGACATCTACCAGCAAGTCGCCGGCCAACTTCGGCACCAATACAGCCTCGGTTTTATTCCAACCAACAGCACCAAGGACGGCAAGTACCACAAGCTGGACGTCCAACTGGTGGATACGCAGGGAAATCCGCTTGTCATCACCGACAAGAAGGGCAAGAAGGTCAAATACCGCGTGGTCTCACGCGAAGGCTACTACTCGCCAAAGGCGTAAGGCAGGCGCCCAACCCCGTACAAGAGGACTTCATAGGCGGCACGCCAGGCACCGGCCCGCGCCACACCTTACCAACTCCTGCACAGATGCTTCAGTGGCGGAAATGCCGGATGCCGGTCATGAGCATGGCCATGCCCAGCCGGTCGGCCGCTTCAACCACTTCATTGTCGCGGACGGAGCCACCCGGCTGGACCACCGCCGTGGCACCCTGCCTGGCAGCTTCCTCCACGCCGTCGGGGAAGGGAAAGAATGCGTCGGAGCCCAGCACCGTTCCTTTCAGATCATGCTTCAGGTCGCGAGCTTTCATGGCCGCCAGCTTCACGGAATCCACCCGGCTCATCTGGCCGGCGCCAACCCCAAGAACGATGCCGTCGCGGCCGAAAACTATGGCATTGGATTTCACATGCTTCACCACGCGCCAGGCAAACACCAGTGCGCGCGTCTCCTCCCCGGTCGGCTGGCGCTTCGTGGCGCATTTCCAGTCCTCAGGTTTGGCGCCCATGGTGTCCGGGGTCTGCACCAGCAATCCGCCACCCACGCTTTTCAATTGCGGCCCGTACTCGTCACCAGCGGTCGCCGACATATCGATCAGCCGCAGGTTTTTCTTGGTTTTCAGCTTCTCAAGGGCGTCAGTCTCAAACCCCGGAGCGATGATGGCTTCAACGAACAGCTTTGCCATCTCTTCGGACGTGGCCGGATCGAGCTTCCGGTTTACGGCAATCACCGAGCCGAATGAAGACACCGGGTCTACTGATAGGGCGCGCGCATAACTTTCCGCAAGCGTCTTGCCGTTGGCAATGCCGCAGGGATTGGTGTGCTTGATGATGGCCGTCACCGGCTCCGTGAACTCCTGCGCCACACGCCACGCCGCTTCCAGGTCCACCAGGTTGTTGTAGGAAAGTTCCTTGCCGTGCAGTTGTGGAGCGTACGCAAGTCCTCTGCCCGCCACGGCGCTGTTGCGATAAAGCGCCGCGCTCTGGTGCGGGTTTTCACCGTAGCGCAGGTCCATGGCCTTCTCGAAGTTCAGATGGAAATTTTTCGGCAGGCCCGGGGCCGCGCGCTCCTGCAATGTGGTGGAAATGAACCCGTCGTAGGCTGCGGTGGTGGCAAAGGCTTTGCGGGCCAGGGCAAGACGCCTTTCGCGGTCAAGCCCCCCACTCTTGCTGAGTTCCTCAAGAATGCCGGCATAGTCGGCCGGGTCAACCACAACGGCGACGTCCTCAAAATTCTTGGCGGCCGAGCGAATCATTGTGGGCCCGCCGATGTCGATGTTTTCAATAAGCTCTTCGAATTCCACTCCGGGCTTGGCGGCTGTCTTTTCGAAGGGGTAAAGGTTGACGGCGACCAGGTCAATCACGCTGATCTCATGGTCTTTCAAGGCCGCTACGTGGACAGGATTTGACCGGATGGCCAGAATTCCACCATGGACTTTGGGATGCAGCGTCTTCACGCGCCCGTCGAGCATTTCCGGAAAGCCGGTGAGTTCGGAAACGTCGCGGACCTTCACGCCTTTCTCGCGGAGAAGCTTGGCCGTACCGCCTGTGGAGACAACTTCAACTCCCAGTTTTGACAATCCTGCCGCAAAGTCAACAATTCCAGTTTTGTCGCTGACGCTAAGCAATGCACGAGTGATGGATTTCATGGATACTCCTGAGATTTTGACTTGGATTCAACATGGGAAAAACGTGTTCGATCTTCAGCCCTTCCGGTGACCGCCGCATTCCGTTATGGCAGAGCAGCGGACAGGCAGGGCTCACAGGCAAGATGGAAAGAACATGCCGGTTCGACTTCCGAGGGCCGCAGGAACGGCAGTGGAAAGCTTAGCCGGTCCACTCGCCGCATCCTCCGGTCCTTCATTCAGGGATCAGCGGAACCGCTGTATAACTATCTTCTTCAATGTCCGGAGGGTTCACGAATCAGCTCTCACGGCCGTGAATCGTACCCTGCCCTCCCTGACAGTGACAGAAAACTGGACACTATCGCATCCCAGTTCCTGCTTGATCTGCCTTGTCTTGTCACGAACGAATTTCTGAAATCTTGCAGGGTCAATGTCGCCGGCGCCATCGCCCACGCGTCGCTTGGCGTTCACCAATGCCTGCAGCAGCCGGTCCACTTTGGCCTGCTCGCGGTCAGGATCGCAGCAAACAATCTGTGTTGCCGAGTCCTCTTGCGCTGAATGACTCCGTGGCGCGGTGTCCCGACCCTCTTCCCGATTGCGCAGCCTTTTCCGCCAGAGGTCGTTGTGGACTGCGTATCGCTGCCAGAGACTATTGAATCGGAAGCGCTGCAAAGCGCTCAACCGGCCTGCGTCAGTCGAATATCTCTTGATGGCCTGCTCAACCCGGTAAAGAGTGTCGTTGGGAGGGTACGGGTTTCCTCCGTTAAAGTAAGCCTCATACTCAATCTTGAGACGGCGGATGTTCTCCTCGAGCCTGGACAATTCCTCGTCAACCGTCACCGGGGAACCTCGTTGGTGAGTGCCAGATACGCCATTATAACTCCCATCGGCAGAAAAGCACCAAGACAAAAGCACCTGGAACACGCAACACCGCCCCAGCCGCGCCCCCGATGCGGCGCAAGTTGACCCTCCCACGCTTCTTGTGTTGAAATGGCCGTGGAGTCTGTCAGAGCGTCATACCGACTTGCCAGTGGGCTGGGGAGCCACATTGATGGAAACCAAAAGCCGTGCGAATGCCGCGACGGAGCTGTTGCGCCAGATCCCTTCCGTCGACGAATTGCTGGGTAGCGAGAGCCTGAAGCAGCTCGAAGTGGAACTTGGCCACCGGATTGTTGTGCATGCTGCCCGGGGAGTTCTGCAAGATGTGCGGGAAGGGATTGCGAAGGGAACTCTTGCAACGTTCTCGTCGGAAGAGCTTGAGGAAAAGGTCGCCGCAGCCGCCAGAGAGGTGGCAGCATACTCGCTCCAGCCGGTCATCAACGCCACCGGCGTGATCCTCCACACCAATCTGGGCCGTGCTCCGCTCGCCGCCAGGGCGCTCGAGCACATCGGAGAAATCGCCGGATGCTATTCGAACCTGGAATACGATCTTGGCGAAGGAAGACGCGGAAAGCGCGATACCCACACTGACCGCCTGTTTGCTGAACTGGTGGGCGCCGAGCGGACTCTGGTGGTGAACAACAACGCCGCCGCCGTGTTCCTCACGTTAAATGCGCTCGCCGAAGGCGGTGAGGTCATCGTTTCTCGCGGGGAGCTGATTGAAATTGGTGGTTCCTTCCGCATTCCGGACATCTGTGCCAAAAGTGGCGCCAGGCTGAAAGAGGTGGGCACCACCAACCGGACGCGGCTGGCCGACTACGCCGCTGCGATCAATGAAAACACCCGAGCGGTGATGCGTGTCCATCCCAGCAACTTTCGAGTCGTTGGTTTTACCGAGCGCCCGGTTCTTGCGGAACTTGCCGAACTGGCGCACCGGCATCAGATTCCCCTGATTGAGGACCTCGGCAGCGGATGCCTCATTGACATCAGGCCCCTGGGCATTCAGGATGAGCCACCGGTGGCCGCAAGCCTGAGGGAAGGCGCGGATGTGGTGACCTTCAGTGGAGACAAACTGCTGGGAGGGCCGCAGGCCGGCCTCATCACCGGAAAGCGGGAATATCTGGATCGCATCCGCCGGAACCCGTTATTTCGAGCCCTGCGCGTGGACAAGCTGACCATTGCGGCGCTCGAAGCGACCATCAGGCTTTACCTTGATGGAAATATTGACGACGTCCCGGGGTTGCGCATGATGAGGCTGCCGCTTGATGAACTGGCGGCGCGCTCCGCCTCCCTTGTCGCGAAACTGGTGGAGATTTCCTCTATTTCCGCAGGGATTGAAGACGGTGAATCCGTGGTTGGCGGAGGTTCAACGCCGGGGCAGGCATTGCCAACCAAACTGGTTACGGTGCATCACAGCAGATTGAGCGCCCAGGAACTGGAAGCAGCGCTACGGAGGAACCGGCCGCCCGTCATCGCGCGCGTGGAGCGAGACCGGTTGTTGCTGGACCTTCGAACGGTTTTCAACGAACAGGATGTGGCAATCGTTCAGGCTTTCGAACGGCTTGCGTAGCCGCTGCGCGCTTCCGCCGGTTGCGTGGAGCGGTGGGTCTGGGCCGCCATGAGGCGAGAAGGCGTCGCCTCGCCCCCGTACAGCGCGGGGCCGGCTATCCTGCATCCAATGAAAAAGGGAAATTCAATCCCAATTCATCCGGCGAATTCTGGGGAGGCCAGGGGTAAAGTGACGAATCAAAGAGATGCATTGCGAAAGATCCGGCCAGCTGGAATCCTGGCAGGTCTGCTGGCCGCTGCCATCGCACTCGGCATGGGGACGGCCGAGGCGCGCAAGAAGAAGCCCAACCCCGGGGCCGGCCTCCCCGATCAAATCTCTTCCCTGGGCAAGAAACTCTATGGCCTCGACATCGAGGATGCGAAGCCCATCACTGACGAAATCCAGAAGCTTGTGGTGGGCCATCTGAACACATGGATCGCCGATCGCTCGCCCAACATCGTGGACGTACGTCACGAACTCGAACAGACGTTTTCCAAGTTGGAGTACCCAGCGGTCGGAACACCATCCATCTTTATAGCTCCGTGGAAAAGCATGAAGCTGATCGGCGCGGGCTACACTCTGGGTTGGAGCAACATCTGGCGCATCAATGTGCTGGTGATCTACGAAAACGAGAACGGCCACACGCGCGAGATCACCACCACTAGCTTCGTTCCGCGAACCGATATGCATTACACAATCATGGAGCCCACCCCGGAAGGAAATTTTCGCTTTCTGGCTTACGGGTGGAGGCTGGGAATGAGCCACGCCCGCATGTCAGCCGTCCTTTACGCTTTCGACGGGAAAGCACTCGAGCCGCAATGGAAGGTGGAGAACCTGTTTGACGGCAAGCTCACAGCAAGCAACAACACAGTAATCGTCAGCTCTGTGGATGAGGACGAATATATCCGCCAGACGCAGCAGGGCCAGCTGCCGTCAAGGCATGAAAAGACCTACAAGCTCACTCCGCAAGGACTTCAGCTTGAAGGCGCGCGCGACGCACCCTACCGATGAGGAATCCCCGAGGCAAAGCTGATTCATGGGCGTTGCCCCCGTACTGGGTGGGGTTGACGCGCTCCTGTTGACACAAAGCTGCCGGTCTGCTATATTTAGTTGCGAAGTGTTCGCAACTAAATATGGTTCTTGCAAAGCACCTCAAAGAACGTCGCTCCGTCACTACGCAGCTCCGCGAACATGGCCTCCGCCTGACCCGCCAGCGCCGGGTCATCGCAGACGTCCTCCAGCAAGCCGGTGAGCACCTCGATGCCCCGGAAGTCCTGCGGCGCGCCCGGCAGCAAATGCCCGGCCTGCATCTGGCCACCGTCTATCGTGCCCTGGAATCTCTCAAGAAACTAGGCATCATTGATGAGCTTGACTTGATGCACGTGAACGGGCACGGCCATTTCTACGAGGCCCGCACCAACAAGGACCACATGCACTTCACCTGCCAGCGGTGCAGTGCGGTATTCGAGATTCAGGATCCGTTGTTTGAAAAGCTGAAGAGCCAGATCAAAGGCCGCCACGGATTTACCCTTCGGGTGGCCCGGCTGGAACTGGGCGGGCTATGCGCAAGCTGCACGGCCAAGGCCAAAGCAGTGAATAAACCGGCTGTCTCCGTTTGAAATTTCTGGCGGATAACAGCGGGTGGTTGTTGGGCGGACAACCGTTGATTCTCCGCAGAAACTGAGCATGTTCGACTCATTAGTCATCACGCTGCGCGAAGGCGTAGAAGCCGCACTGATTGTCGGCATTGTCCTCGGCTACCTCAAGAAGGCCGGCCGCGATGAATGGACGCGGTTTGTCTGGTGGGGGGTGGGGGCGGCGGTCGTGGTGAGCGCTGCTGCGGCGTATTTCATCCAGAGGTGGGCCATCAGCGAAGACATTTACGAGGGCTGGATGATGCTGGTGGGCGCGGTGTTTGTGGCCTCCGTCGTAGTCTGGATGATGCGGGCCTCCAAGGGGCTTAAGAAGGAAATTGAAAGCAAGATCTCTGACCTTTCCATCAATCCGGCCCGCACGGGAGCGTGGGGCATCTTCGCATTCGTCCTCCTCATGGTGGCGCGCGAAGGCGCAGAGACGGCGATCTTTCTGGGCGCCGTTTCGTTGCGCACCACCGAACTGATGAATCTGATGGGGGCCGTGCTGGGCCTGGCGCTGGCCATTGGCCTGGGCGTGGCGTTCTTCAAAGGAAGCGTGAAGGTCAACCTGCGCAGATTTTTCAGTATAACCAGCCTGGTGCTCCTGGTGGTTGCGGTGCAGTTGCTGATTTCCGGTCTGCATGAGCTTTCCGAGTC
>DATLWV010000252.1:0-3696 GCA_035576145.1 Terriglobia bacterium | reverse complement strand
GCTACATGGGCAAGCCGCCGCCATCACTTTTTCGCCATGAGGGTTTTTACCAGCTGGTTTTTCTGGGCGCTCAGGTCGAGGATTTGCTGCCGCAGGGGTGCCAGGCCGTGGAGCTATGGAGGGGCGTCAAAGTTCAATTTCCGGGTCTGTGGGCGGGCGGTGGTAGAAGGGCAGGGTTGTCACCTCTGCTGTGGCGCCGGAGGCGGTCTGGAGCCGGGTGCCGTCCTCCAGATGCTCCCTGCGAATATAGGCAAGAGCGATGGTCTTTCGCAGCGAGGGCGAGGCGCAGGCACTGGTGACCTCGGCGACTTCCTTTCCATCGAGGGTCAGTTTTTCGCCGGGAGCGGGAAGCTGAGAGCTTTCAATGGTTACACCCGCCAGCTTCCAGTTGACGTGGCCGCGGCTTCTGGCCCGCTCCACGATTTCCTGGCCGATGTAGCAGCCCTTGTTAAAGCTGAGAGCGTTCATCAGGTTTGCTTCCAGCGGCAGAGTGTCCTCACCCAGTTCCGAGCCATAGCGGGGAATGCCGGCTTCAATCCGCAGCGATTCCAGGGCCTCGGTTCCGCAGGGCAGCATGTCGTAGCTTGGCGCTTGCCCACAGGCCGCACCCCACAAGCCCATCATGACTTTGGGGGCCGCCCAAACCTCATAGCCTTCTTCGCCCGTGTTGCTTATGCGGACCACCCGGACGGGAAATCCTGCGTAGTTGGTGGCAAAATGGTCGAAATCTTTCATCGCGGGCAGGTCCTCGTGCAAGGTCTTCTCCAGCAGTCCACGGGCTTTCGGTCCCTCAAAGGCCAGCGCGCAGGTGTCAAGCGGCTCGGCCTGGACCTGGTCTCCGATAATGTATCGACGAAGGGTCGCCATGGCTTTGGCGCGCAGATCGGCGTCCGTATCCACCAGCAGGCGGTCCTGGGCGGCATAAACTCGCAGGTCGGCCAGGATCTGCCCCTGGGGATTCAGCAGCGTTGCATACGTCCCCTCTCCGGCGGAAAGACGTTTGATGTCATTCGAGACAATGCGGTGCAGGAACTTCTGGGCGTCGCGTCCGGTTAGCGCAAACTTTGCACGGAAGGAGAAATCAAAAAGGCCCGCGGCCGCGCGCACGGCCAGGTGCTCATGGAGGGGATCGGTAAACCGGGAGGGAACAATCCCGCCATGATACTCGGCGAGCGTTGCGCCCTGTGAGACGTGGTAGTCAGCAAGGGGGCTCCGCACGAGGTCTGAGTTCATTTCCAATATTCCTCAATATGGTGGAATTATATCAGCAGGAAGCGTCCGGAGGCTCCTGTGGGCGGGCTCTAATAAGGTCCCTATTTGTCAATTTGGACGGGCAGCGGAGCCGGCATGACCGGCGCGGGAGTAACTTTCACCAGGTGTCCGGTCCACGACGTCATCTCCTGTTCGTTCGAGAGCAGGTCCTTCAGCGTGGTCTTGCTCAAGACCTGGTCAATCACCTGCTGCACGGCGCGCCACAACGAACGGACAGAGCAGTCAACCGAATTCGCGCAGGAAATCTCACTACCGGAATGCTCCTGGCAGAACGCCGGATCGTAAAGTCTGCCGCCCAGAATCGCCAGCGCCTCTCCCACTACAATCTTGTCTGCGGGGCGGGAAAGTTCGTAGCCGCCGGCCTGTCCCCGGACGCTTTTTACCAGCCCGCCGCGCCGCAGGATGCGCATCAGCTTGGCGACGTAAAAATTGGAGATGCCTTCCTTCTGGCTGATCTTGGGAATCGTCAGGCTTTCACCTTCCCGCGCCAGCCTCAGCAGGCACCGCAGTCCGTATTCTTCCTGGGATGTCAGTTTCATGATGATTCTCCCGGCCGCGCGCTCGCGCGCCACCGGACTCCCTGGATGATTTTTACATCATGCCCAACTGCAGCCTGGCCGCTTCCGACATCATGTCCGGGTTCCATGGAGGATCCCACACCACTTCCACTTTCACGTCTTTGGGCTTGGCCATCACACGAATCTTGTCTTCCACTTCGCCCGGCAGCGACATGGCGGCAGGGCACGCAGGGCTGGTCAACGTCATCTTCACTGAAACTTCGGCCGCAGGGTTGACGCTGATGTCGTAGATCAGCCCCAGTTCGTAAATATTCACCGGGATCTCCGGGTCATAGCAGGTCTTGACCGCCTCAACCACCTTCTCCTTCAGAGCCTCACTGTCACCGTTGGCTGAAGTCTGTTCGGCGGACGGCTGTTCGGGTTCGGCCTTCGCCGCAACGGAGGCGTTCTCAGCAGCCTGTTGCTCGCCGATCTTGTTGTTCTCGTCCATGGCCTACCAATTCCTATTCTGTGGTAACAGTCTTTTCTTCACCCTTCAGCGCCGACCGCAGCGTGTGCCAGGCGAGGGTTGCACATTTCACGCGCACGGGAAATTCTGCCACGCCCGAAAAAACCGCCAGCTTGCCGAGTGAAGCGCCTTCCGCTAGGTTGCCGTTTGCTTCACCCGTCACCAGGGCGTGGAACTTCTCAAACAACGCATCGGCTTCCTCGATGGTCTTGCCCTTCAGCGCTTCCGTCAACAAGGAGGCCGAAGAGGTTGAAATTGCACACCCCGAACCCTGGAAACTCAAGTCGCTGATCCGGCCGTTTTCGACCTTCACGTAGACTGTGACCCGGTCGCCGCACAGCGGGTTGTAACCTTCCGCGTGATGATCGGCCCCTTCGAGCACCCGATAATTCCGGGGCTTCTTGCTGTGGTCGAGAATTACTTCCTGGTATAGTCCCTTGAGATCAGGCATCAGCCCAGCAGCTCCTTCACTTTCAGAATCCCTGAGGCGAGCGCGTCAATCTCCCTCTTTGTATTATAGAATGCCAGCGAAGCGCGGGTGGTGGCCGGAATCCCAAAGCGCTCCATGAGCGGCTGCGCGCAATGATGTCCCGTGCGGACCGCGATGCCTTCCTGATCCAGGACCGTCCCTACGTCGTGCGGATGGATCCCTTCCATCACAAACGATATAACGCCGGCTTTCTTTTCCGCCGTACCGATGATCCTTAACCCTGAAATATTGCTAATCGCCTCCGTGGCGTATACCAACAGTTCATCCTCGTAAGCGCTGATGTTTTCCATCCCGATCTTCTTCACATAATCGATAGCTGCGCCGAGTCCGATGCCCGCCGCGATGTTTGGGGTACCTGCTTCAAATTTGTAGGGGAGGGAATTGTAGAGCGTCTTCTCAAAGGTGACGGAGCTGATCATGTCGCCGCCGCCCTGGTAAGGGGGCATGGCATCCAGCAGATCGGCTTTTCCATAGAGCACGCCGACTCCGGTGGGGCCGTATAGCTTATGTCCCGAAAGGGTGTAAAAGTCGCAGTCAAGGTCCTGAACGTCCACTGCAAGGTGCGGCGCAGCCTGTGCACCGTCCAGCAGCACCGGGATGTTCTTTCGGTGCGCTGCTTCGATCATTTCCCTGACAGGATTGATAGTGCCAAGCACGTTTGAAACGTGCACTACGGCCACAAGGCGCGTCTTCGGCCCCAGCAGCTTTTCAAATTCTTTGAACAAAACTTCGCCGCGATCGTTGATGGGCGCAACGCGCAATTTCGCGCCCTTTTCTTCACAAAGCATCTGCCACGGAACAATGTTTGAGTGGTGCTCCATGGCGGTGATCAGGATTTCGTCGCCCGCCTTCACGTTCTTCCGACCAAAACTGTTGGCCACCAGGTTGATGGCTTCCGTGGTGCCGCG
>DATLWV010000251.1:0-24200 GCA_035576145.1 Terriglobia bacterium | reverse complement strand
GCGACTGCCTCAACTACGGCTGCGTACCGTCATGCCGTCGCTGACGCGGATGCCCAGCCCGTGGTTCAGATACAGGTCATTGGATTCCACGACCCAGCCCGTTCCTACCGGGCCATAGCCATCCAGAGAGGCAATGGCGTTAATAGCTCCCTTGCCGGCGATAGAAGCATACTTCTCGATAGTCAATCCCATAATGGTCACATTGCTGGCGCTGCCCCAGAAGGCCGCACGGGCGACGCTCATCTCAACCGTGTGACCGCCAGGATCGCTGCCGGCGTATACCTTGTTGGTGCTGTAATCCAGATACCAGGCGCCGGGAGCGACCAGAGAAAGGCTCGCAACCCGCCTGAGAGGCTTCGAGTCATAAAACAGGTCCTCCGGATACATGCAGGCCGCATGTGTGGCGTCGCATTGACCTCGATATGATCTGAGTGATTTCACAGCTACCTGAGTCACCCAGCAAGGGCCTTCCCGCTGGAAGGCATTAAGAAGTTGCGCGCCGTTGAGGATTGTGCCGCGCTCGCCGGTGAACGTGTCGCCATTCTTCGGTTGAATCGATTGCAGCCGGTAAATTCCGGGACTGATGACAAACGACGCGCCCGCCGCATGGGCGGCAACAATTTTCTGGATATCATCACCGGGGTGTACGATGACCTCTCCTGTGGAAGAGCGCATGCTGATGGGTTGCATTGATAGAACCATGATGAATGCGCCGAGGCAATACACAAAGGTCAGCCTTCTAACTTGTGTCGGCATTTTAGTTGTCGTTCGGTTGCCGGGTACTCCCGACGAACAAATGCGTCCGGAAAGGCAGCTCCGCGAATGAAACATCCAGAGCCAAAGTCAAAGCCTGTAGAACTTCAGGTGTTTGTCGGAACGGCCTCAAGTTGCGAGACAGGATCCCTGATGATATGGGTGGATACTGGTATTTCTCGCAGCCGCCTGCGGCGCAAGAATTCGGCGTAACCCAAAATCGCCAGGTAGTGCAGTGGAGGATGCCAGGTCAGCATGGTCATAAAGATCGATCGGAGGGTCAGCAAGCCAAGCACGACAAGCGCCTCATAGGCCAGCTGTTGCTCAACAGACATAACCGTCGAGTGCCGAATATACTGAGCCAGGAACCACCAGGTACCCAGCAACGCAATGAGGAAGAGGATCAGTCCCCAAATCCCGGTTCCCACAATCATTTCAAGATAATCGCTGTGCATGGTGGAAGTTTCCCCCATGCCAATTTTGGCCATAACGGCAAACCGCCCCGCCGCGTAAGCCCCATAGCCCGTGAGTGGACGTTGCATGAATGTCTGCCAAGCGAACGACCACCAGTCAGCGCGGCTACTAAGCGTTTCAAGTTGCTGCGCGGTTTGCCCTCTTTCCAGAAACGCCCAGATCAATCCCCCCAGGCTGCTGACTGCCAGCAGCGGTGCCACGACAAACGTGAGAAACGCGCTTAAGCCGAGACGCTTGGAGAAGTAAAGCAGCAGGAACACCCCGAATAGAAATCCCGCAAAAGCGGACCTTGTTTGCGCAACGACCATTGTGGTCACGCTTGTAACCAGGAGCACAATGTACAATGCACGGTTGGATTTCTCTCCCGCAATTGGCAGAAGCCGGCACAGAGCGATAAGCCCGAGGATACCAGCAAAGGTTCCGACGTCGTTGGAACTCAGAGCCGGCAACACGCCTTCAAGCCGTATCCCCAGTACTCCCACTCCAACGCCCTTCCCGTTCGGGTATAAGGCCTGCTGCGGCCAAACGAGGACCCCCATCCACGTTGACAGAATGAGCATGCCATAGAGCATCCATGTCCAATTGAAAAGGGTTTCGTAGGTCTTTACGGACCGCACCGTAGCGAGGATTGCGCCGAGCAGAGCAATATCCAGCAGGTATTCGCACGACTTGTACAAAGTCCAGGTGGGATACACGGACCACGCGGTTGAAGCCAGTTCGATCACTCCGAAGGCAGCAATAACTCCGACAAATCCCCTGAACATCGACCCCAGCCAGGGGGTGCGGTGCAGAGCGAGGCGGATGAAAAGGGCTGCGGTCACAATCAGTTCTATCCCAATGCGGTACATGGCCCATGCGTCTATTGGATCTTGTCTGATCTCGGCTACGCCGCGAACCCGGAAGACGAGTGCACTTGCAAAGACCAGTAGCCAGAGACCGTGGTACCACCTCAATTGTGTTCTCAGGTTACGCAATAGGTGCAGACCGCCTCGCAGCGTAAGAACAAGCACAACCAGAAGGGGAGGTAAGGCAACCAGCGCCAGAACGGTAAGAAAGCCGTGGCGCGAGACCATCCCAGCAACCACCAGCATGGCCAGGAGGCCAAGCAAGCCAAAAAGCGTGGCCACCCATAACCATGAAGAAAGGGATCGCCGTCTGATGTAATGCTCTTCAGAAACTTTGAATATCCCGACACGGTTTCTCATAGATTGTGCTGTCTGACTCTAAGAACCCCTTGAGGCCAAGTTCCGCAGAGCTTAGCTTTGTCGTGCACCAGGTTCACTTAACGTGAACGTATTGGACCGATCTTGAACAATCTCCTCGTACCAATGGGTCATTAACTCGGCCCGTCGGTGCCATGTCTGCGTGCGGGCGAATTCCCACGCCGCGAGGCCCATTCTATCCCTTGCCTCCGGAGAGGTGGCCAGAAGGCGGATGGCGGCGCCAAGACTGGAAACCGTATCCGGCGGACCCGCGATCGGGACTTTGACGCCAGCGGAGTCAGGAACAAATGCTCCCACGCCCTGGTGGTCGAGTGCGATGATTGGCAATCCGCTGGCCATAGCTTCAAGCACTTGAGAGCCGAAAGCGTCGCGCAGGCTGGTAAAGATGAACACATCGGCCGAGCGGTACAGTGCGGGCATCTGGTCATAACCAACCTGCCCCAGAAATTCGACGCGGTTGCACAAGCCGAGTCTTTGCGAGAGAGTCTCCCATTCACCTCGCATAGCCCCTTTGCCAGCCACGAGGAGCCGCAG
Source organism: Terriglobia bacterium (assembly GCA_035576145.1). GTDB lineage: Bacteria > Acidobacteriota > Terriglobia > UBA7540 > UBA7540 > SCRD01. The sequence continues at coordinate 21,216 of DATLWV010000251.1, read as the reverse complement.
GGGCAAATCTTTGCACTGCATAAGTGCTTCCAGCAGCAGAGGGAGGCACTTCCTTGGCTGTAATCTGCCTGCCCAGAGCAGCGCAATCTGCGGGCCAGGAACCCGTTGTAGAACCTCGGCAGGGAGAAATTGCTCCCCAATACCTGTGTCAAGGAATAACATCACGCGCCTTGCTCCGGCCCTCTCAAGCATCCGTGCCGTTTCATGATTTGTAGCCAGGACCATTGCCGACTTGCGCACAGTTTTCCGGAGTGCTGGCCGTAAAGATATCAGCCGCATCCGAAAATCTCGCAGCAACTCGGCTTTTGCTGCCGGGCCAAGATAACTTCTGAGACACGCAGGGGCCACTTGTCCCCCACCAACCGGTCCCCAGACAAAAGGTAAGGGAAGCCGCCAAAGAACGGGTGGTTCGCTCACGGTACCCCAGCTCACGTGATGAACAATATGGAAACCAATCTGTTCCTGCAAACGCTGAGCCTTATGCAGCGCCGCTCTTTGCCATAAGACGTACCGCCAGGGGCTGACGTGCGTGTGAATTGCTGGATCCCATGCGAGGCGGCCGGGAAGCCTGACCCAGACAAAATGCAGATTGGGGTTGGGACACAACCCAAGAAACTCCTCAATGCGGTCCTTTCCCCAAGGGTGCGTCAGAACCCACACCTGGTGCTTCTGGCTCAGGTGCCAGGCCCAATTCCATGTAAATGCCGGTTCTGAGCCCCAGCTGGGATTGCAGGCGTGACCAACAAGAAGGATTTTCAATCGTTCCTCGGTATCATGTGAATGATTCACGTAATCCTAGGGGTCGCATTTGCACGAAAGCTCGGCCCGAGACTTGTCTAATAACCTGAAGGATTGAAGCGCCACGCCAGGCACGCGATGTGGAGCCCGCCTCGAAGGATTAATGAGTGATGGAATGGCTACCCATCACTCCCTAGTCTCCAGAAGAATGGAAAGCACGCCCGTATTCAATGCCTCGCCTCGTGATTCGATCTTTTCAAGCAGTTCGTCGGTGGACCCGGACCAGTGTCGTCGTTCCCTCACCCACTTGCTTGCCCAGGGTTCATCCCAGATTCTCTCGATCACCACACCGGAGGAATAACCCATGTCGCGGAGTTGCACGATCGTTTGGTGGGCTTGATTCCATTCAAACGCAAAGGGATGAATTTCCACAAAGATACGCGGCTTGTAATCCTGCAGCAAGCGCCGTGCTCCTTGCAAAGCCATTAGTTCGGCCCCTTCTACGTCCATGCGCAACACAGTGGGCCGGAATCCGGGAAATTCATCGAGAAGGTCATCAAGCTTCTTGGCGGGGACGGTTGTAGGCTCCGCCTGTAACAGATTCCGCTCGCGAATGAGGCTACCCCAACTGGGTATCTCCGACCCGTAAAATTCAATGGCCTTGCTTCGGTCGCTAATGGCCCAGGGAAGAACTTGGATATTAGCTAATCCGGAGCGAGCCACATTCCGTTCAAGGATGGCGTAGACGTCCTTGGCTGGCTCGAATCCGAGGACTCGACCAGACGGACCCACTGCTCGCGCGGCTAGAAGCACGTAATAGCCCAGGTTCGAGCCAACATCCAGGACTTGATCGCCTTTCCGGAGATGTTGGAGATAGATCCTGGTGCAAACCGGTTCGTGGGCCCCCAGAATCATGATTTCCTCGCTCAATCCTTTGCCCGAAGGATGCAGCTCAAATTCCTGCTCGAGGAATCGCACTGTCACTGGCTTTGCGCCCATCTGACCGTGCCACGCTTCACACTTTCTTCGAAAGCGCGTATATTGGTACCTCCAGAGGGTTTTCCGCAAGACGAACCCGAGGCCGTGCAGATAGAAAAATTGAACCGCCTTTTTCAGGTACTGCGTTGCGTTACTTCTTCCCTCTTCCACTATCTGCAAACGTTTCTTTCTTCCGATACCAACCTCTGGTGACACCGCGTCGGGCACCGGATTTTCGTAAAGTCCCGGGGCATAAGCGAATTCTAGTCTTCCGCGTTCCGAATCAGACATGGATCCTCCTACGTGAGATTCCAACTTGTGCGAAGTTGGGACGTGACATTCCCTCATAGCCGTACTGGCCAAGCCAAAGAGCTTTTGCTTGTTCAAATCTTCCACATTTCCCCCCAAGTGCCGGACATTCTTTTCACTCCCGCGTGGGACGCAGATTTCGCGAGCGTCGTCGCAGATTTATCTGGGTATATCCACCAGACTTCGCCCGCCGCGGCATCCTTCAGCACGGATGTTTTGCTGCCATCTCATAGAAACTAGTCTGGTTAGCCGAAGGTTTCGTTCCCGTATCCATTCTGCAAAGGGCCGGCCGCGAATGGGTTCTCTAGTTGTGATTGGAATGTGCCAGATACGAAGGTAAATCCAATCGCTGAGTGATGATCCTGGCTTCTAGGAACGTCCGGTAGAGTTGTGCATTGATGCCGCCAATCAATCCTTTCCGTTCTCGGCGTGTCAGCAAACGTGAAAAGTGGAAATAAAAGACTCTCGCCAATGCTAGGGTTTTCACGAATGCAATAACCTCTTTCGAGGCCGGCCCATAACCCTGCCAGAAGGATTGTTCCCAAGAGTCGATGACTGATTTGGGTATGAGCGGATTCAACAGCATGGCCCGAAGGTCTGCAATCAACGCGAACAAGTCGTAGTAAGTGGGGCGGAACCCAGACAACTCAAAATCTATAACGGCAAGCTGCTTCCAGCCGGTTTTCCAAAGAAGGTTCGGAAGGCAAAAATCACCGTGAGTAAGCGCGAGTGGCACTTTGAAACTGTCTGTTGCCCCCTTTCCTGTCAACCAGGTCTCCAGGATTTTCGATGCCACACTTTCATAGTGGCCGGTGATCTTCTGTTTCTGCTGCGACAATCCGATTGCAGTCTGGATCAAATCTCGTGCCTCAACGACTTCAACTCCCTGATGGGAAGCCTCGTGCACACGCCGTAGCCAGCGTCCGGCCTTCAAGAGGGCTTCCGTTCCCGCTCTTGCCATCGAGATTCGCCATCGCGACCATTTCAGCGCCCGGATTAGAGAAGTGCCAGCGGCTTCCTCCCAAACGATGGTTCTTGCAGCCAGTGATCTTCCCATTGGTGCAGGCACTGAACGGCCACCTGAAAGCCGAAGCATTCTTAGCGTCATATTCCATTCAGTATCGATCTGCTCATTGATGGTTCTTACCGGTACCGAAGCGCGCGGGGTTGCTTCCCACGGAGTCCGAAAGCGCGGAGGAATTGGATAAGGATCTGCAAGCAGTATCTTCGCAAACAACCTTTTCTCTTTCCATTTCCCCGAACAACACAAAGCGAGTCTGGAAGTGTTGTAACCGTACCGGTCAATGGTGACGGACTGGGTTCTCGCACAAAGTGCGCAAGCGATTCTTTCCCTGATGTCATTCGATCCTCGTAACACTACATCCGTCCTAATGTTCATATCCTCCTGGTAATGGTTCGCATATTGCTGCAAGTGGGAGGTATTACAGCTCAGCGATTGTCGTCTTATAGCGGGATTCACGAGAGTCCCCTCCGGTCTTAAATAGGCCTGCAACGTAGTCCTGCCTGCACGCGTCGACATGTTGAAAAGTGAATCCTTGAGGCTAGTGTTTCAGGCGGCCGCTTGAAGGTGCGTGCCGATGAAGAATGCCGAGCGTTACAAACAAGGCAACTGCACTCGCCAAGACCATGCCAAAAATCGCACCCCAGAGCCCGAACGCCCACGTGCAGGGGATGCCGGCCACAACATCAACGGCGCTGGCTGCCCCGTATGCGATAAAAACCAAAGATGGAGCGTGCATTGCGCGTAGAACTATTGCCTGGGAAGTGGCCCAGATACGGAGTATTGACGCGAGGGCCAGCCAGGGGATCAAGCTAATGATCCCCACATACTTGCCTGCGTAGATATATTCCACAATCTGCCAGCGAAAGAGAACCACAAGCAACCAATAAAGGACTGTCCCTCCTGCGTATATGAAGGCAAGCTTCGCGGCCAGGTGATACGTTCCTCTCGAACTATTCTGGTGGTGAATGCCCGCGGCATACGGGAGCGAAAGCAAAGACATCGCCGCGAACGCCTGCGCAATTGGCGAAGAGAAGTTCGTCAGTGCCTGGAGGGCGCCGGTTTCTGCCAATCCGTGGAAGCTGCCTAGAATTGGATAATAGATGGCGCCAGAAAACCATATGGCCACTGCACTGCCGAGCGCCCATCGTCCATAGCCCCAATGTCGACGAACCACATCAGCCGTCTTAAGGATGGCGAGCCGGGGATTCAGAGAAAATCCAAGCTTGCCCAGCATCAACGGACCCGTAACCCCCGCGCCTGCGGCAATTAAAAGGAATGCCACCAGGGGCGAAAGCGAACCTCTATAGAAGGCAAGAACCAAACCGCCGAGGACCACCGCGAAGTATCCCAGCGCTCCCAGAGCTGCCTGCCGGGGAGAGAGCTTAACGTAAAATCCCCTCCGGGCGAGCGAGAATAGCAGCATGCAGGGGGAAGCAACCGCGACACCAATAAGGGCAGAGGTCAGATCACCACGGGGGGAGACCAGTCTCAGGAGCCATGCACACGCGCCAAGCCCCAGAAAGATAACGGCAGCTATGCCGCCATGAATCCGGAGCAGCACGCCTAGGTATTCACGGGTCGAGTTTCTGTAAACGGAAGAACCGAATACGCTGAGCGGTTCAAGAATCACAGCCGCATACGCCACGGAAAGAAAGAGAAAGACCTGAAAAGCCACCGCGTACGCCCCGTATTGGTCTGGTGCCAGATGGCGTGCCAGCAGAATTCCAACTATGAAATTCGCTCCCGATATCAAGCCCTGGTCGACAAGCGCCAGAGCGCCTTTGGGCGACCAGGTTCGAGCGCCTGCCCACAGCACGCGCCGCCGGGTGGCGGGTAGGGTCAGCGGTTGCTGAACAAGAGTTTCATTCAAGGGGGAATTCAGGATATCTGCCATGTGTGCACATTGTGGATCAATTCTTACGATCCGGTCTTCCTGTTAAGCGAGTTAAGTATTGGCTGGCGCGAAGGTAACTCTGACTCGGAAAGGCCATGCCCGTGTTGGCTGCGGCCGGAGATGCGGCGAGTGGCCGGCACAAACCAAGTCCGCATTGAACGCCTGATCAATTCTTGAGTGCGCGAGACAAGCATGGCGGTGATAGGGAGAGGGTCGTCTAAACAGATGAAAGCCGCTTCTTCGACGCCTCGAAAGGAACGGAGCCAATCTCCAAAGCTCAACTGTCCCTCGCGAAAATAGCGGTATGAGGAAACCAGATCGAGATCCTCGACAATCCATTTTCTTCCTTCCTTCAACGCAGATGGGACCACCTCCTGGCCAGTCAGGTCCAGATAGAGGGCGCGAGCCACGTCCATACCGCTTTCACCAACGAACAGACGAAAGGTGGCTCCAATCCTGGGATTAATGTCGAGAACTTTGTATTGATTATCGCGCGCATCGTAGCGAAATCCGATGTCCAGTACCCCCTTATATCCAATATCCTTCATGAAGCTTCTGGTGATCGAGTCGACAGCAGGGTTGGGCAGGCAGATCCCCAGGCTGGTGGATCCTGTGTGGATGGGACACTGGCGGATCTTTTTGCCCGTGAAGCCTGCGAGGCAATCCGATTGCGTATTGAAATAGCCGTTGAACATCCAGATAGTGTCATCGCCGCCTGGAATGTATTCCTGCAGCATGAGATTGGGACTGTGGAAGTCTTCAGCAGCATCGTAGAGGTCCAGTAGTTTTTCTTTGGATTGAACGATGAACATTTTCTTTCCTGTCCGCTCCCACAGTCTTTGTCCATCAATCCCCTTGAGCATGACGGGGAGGCGGGCCCGTTTGAGAAAAGTCAAAACATCTGCGCGTGAACCTGGGAATACCGCGTCTGGCGTCGGAATGTTATGGCGACGGGCGAGGCAGAACATTTCACGCTTGCTGGCGAGAGAATGAACCAGGCCGGGCGGCTGTTGTGGAAAAATGAAGCGCTCAGCGAGCGGTTCGGCGTTGTCTGCAACAAACCTGGCTGTGCGATCGGTGGTCGGAATCAGGATACATGGCCTTCCGATCTTCAGCTGAACGTCGGCCATGTACGCCAGGGACTCTCCTGCGGGCCGATGCTCGATGTCCCAAAGAAACCTTCCGCGACAATATCGGGAGCGGAATGTGGGGGCCCAGAGGTCTGGATCGATGTTGTAAACAGGCACTCCAAGCCTGCCAAGGCTCCTTATGATGTTCAATCCGCCATGACTGTCGGATCTGAGAACAATGACTGGTGTGGAAGCGTCGTTGATTCTTAGCATGCAGGGTGCGTTTCCGGGGCTGCATCAATGGCAGAACAAGGAACGAGAGCGAAGTCTGTTTCGTCACCTTGTAAAGCTACCACCTCGCCGCACCGCATCCGATAGGTGCAGCGCAGGTCGTTGATGTGAGAAAGGATGAAATCGAGGTCCTGGGTCTGCCCACTTCGCCTGAGGTAATCAACGCTCTTGCTGCTCAGCGCGGCTTCTGGGGGTTTAGTTGCCCATTTCTTGATAATGCTGAAAGTTGTCTTGTCTGTAGGTGCATAACCCATCTCTGCGAGGTCTCTCGCGATCCACGCGCAACACATCTGGTCTTCCTCTCTGAAATCGCGGCGGGTTCCGGCGCCGATCACTGCGACCCGTGAATAATGATCTGGGACATGGCGGGCCACATAGCCATAGTTCCTAAAACAGGCCAGGTAGAGAGCATCACATTCCTTTGCTAGAAAGATCAGGCGCGTTCCTGATGAGGAAAGAAGAATGACAGGGCGTCCTGTAACGTCCCTTGTAGCAAGCTGAGCGGGGCTGTTGTTCAATTCGAATCCCGGAGCAATACTGCCGCCAATCTCACCGGCGAGCAGGGGACCTCTTAACTTGCTTTTCAATTCAATTGCAACATTCAGCGAAGGTACCGGGAAGCAGCGGCCGCCTTTGGCGGCGATGGTGATGGCCGAGGTCGTGGCCCGAATAACGTCAACGGCTATAACCGCATAACCGTTCTGGTATTTCAGCGCGCTCTCTGGAAAGCAGTCGATGATGACCTGTTTTTGCATTGGGATTCTGCCGGACAAGGTGTTGGACAGTTATACTTTTCGAATTGGCCGCAGCTTTTCTTCGCCAAAAGCGTCCGAATGTAGCCCTCGGCGATAAGTTTCCACTCGCAAAACTTCCTCCAGGCGGACGTTGCAGAGATGAACTTCACGTCCAAAATGGTTCAACAGCATAAACTGGCTTTGCTTATTGGGGGCTTCAAACATTACCTGCTTGAGCCCGAAAGCATCCGCAAAACGCTCCGCAAGCCGCGCATTGAATCTTCCCGCATCGTCAAAGAGCCCGACGCCGCAAGCGCTTTCCCGGGCCTCCACTACAAGCTGAAGCGCGCCGCTGTCAAGCCAGCGCCGGCCTTGGTCGATAAGCTCGGTTACGTTTTCTTCCGCAAATGGTCCAGCATGTTTCTTTCCAAGCTCAAACTGAACATCGAGGCCATTTAACGCGGCCATTCGGATTACTTCACGGGGCATCAGACTCATGCTAGTGAACCCTTCGCCGCACTCGATGCGATTGACTCCGATGTCGGCGCACAGGTCCAGATATTCCGGAAGCACTCCCTGTGCGACGGCAACTTCAAATGGTCCCCCGCCTGTAACAGTCGGGACTTTGTGGCGCCGGGCTGCTGCTATCTTTTGCCTCGTGGCGCTTTCGTTTGCCACCATCCAGCAGGCCATGGATATTTTGAGGATTGAGAAGAGGTGAGCGCTTTGGTCGAGGTGGCTTTCAAGAGTTGCAGGATCGTATCCCGGATCGAACGGACTGGTTAACCGCCCTAGGGATGCAACGCCGAGCAATTTCAAGTAGTCGGCAGTATGCGCATGATCCCGAGAGGGCATTTCATTTACTTTTCGTATCTGCATATGTTCCACTCTTATCTGAATTTTTGCTGAGACAATAACCCCGCTGGCTCCCTTGTTTTTTCTAAAAGATCTCTTGAGACTGGAGGAAGAACTCAGGCTGCGCCGGAACCTCTAAGAACGGCGGGTATCGTTCCAGCGAGGATTTTGAAGTCGAGCCACAATGACCATTCATCTATGTATTGCATATCCAATTCCATCCACTTTTCGAAAGGTATGGAACTTCGGCCATTTACCTGCCAAAGGCAGGTGATGCCGGGCCGGACGCTGAACCTCCGTCGGTGCCAATCCTGTTCAAAGCCGTTGCAGTCGCGGAGCGGCAAAGGCCTGGGTCCCACAAGACTCATATCCCCATTCAGCACGTTAAATAGTTGCGGCAGTTCGTCAATGCTAGTGCTCCGAAGGAACTTCCCGATAGGCGTAAGGCGGGGATCGTTTTTGATTTTGAAAACCGGACCACTGACTTCGTTCAGTTTTTCCAATTCGGCGATTCGCTTTTCGGCGTCGGGCACCATTGTCCGGAATTTGTATATTAAGAATCGACGCTTGTTGAGTCCCAGCCTTTCCTGGCGGAAGAGGACGGGACCGGGCGAAGTCAGCTTGATCAAGACGGCGGTTATCAATAGCAGTGGGGACAGAAGTGCCAGCAGCGCTGAAGAAGATACGAGATCAAATGCACGCTTGAGAAATACAGGCCATCCGTCAAGCGGACCTGTAGTAAGCGTCAGCAGGGGATCGCCGGCCAGTTCTTCGGCGGTCGACCGCGCCTTGTGCAGGTTGAAAATTCCGGGAAGAAAGCGCATGACGATTCCCTGTTCCTCGCACAGGACTGCGATACCGGTAGCGCGACTGTAATAGGATCGCAGGGGGAGCGCGATTACAATTTCGTCAACGACAGTGTCCCGAACAAATTCTGCAACGTCCTTAAGATCGCAAACAAGGCGCTTTCCGGATCCTTCGAATGTCTTGAGCCCTGGCCACCTCTCATCAGCAAAGCCGATAACCCGATACCCAAGCTCAGATCTGGACTCGATCCTCATTGCAAATTGAACCGCCCGGAGATTGGTTCCCACAATGAGCACGTGGCGCAGGTTGCGACCCCGCCTGCGAATGTAGTTGAGAAGACATCTGAGGCCCAAGCGGCTTGATATGGCTATCGCACTGCTGGCTCCCCACAGCACGACGAGGAATGCAGCATCCACCATCCGGATGTGAAACAACATGGCGGCTGCCGCGACGGAGAGCGTGCAGAGAGAAGCAGCCTTCAATGTGTCAAGAACGTCGGATTGGCGTGGAAGCAAACGGCGTGACTCATAGAGGTTGAAGGATACAAAAACGATGTGCCAGACAATTATCAGCCCCGTGAAGAGGACAAAATTCTGGATCTTGACCCGCATCGAAAAGAATTCTGAGAAAGAGAGCCCGCTCTTGTACAGCACCGGCACGGCCGCCAGCAGGAACGAGGCGACCATGACCATTAGGTCAAAAAACTTGAACGCAGTTAAAAGCATTTGGCGACGCGCATTGCTCATGGCAAGAACCTTTTCGTTTCTGAAAAATAGACGGATGTTTGGGAAGGTCTGATTTGAGCCGTTACTGATGCGTCTTGCAGATATTACCGTCGGGCGGTGCTTTCCACAGTGTCAGGTATATTGAATCGTCGGGTCGATTGACGTGAAGCCCTTCCGGCAAGATCAATTACCTTGGACAAATCTCCCGTCGACTTTGCTGAGTGGCGCCCTTGCATAAGATTCCGGTTGATGCTGTCCTCGATCCATCAGTTGCACCCGGAAATACGGGAGCACGCGTCTGATTCCCTCACGCAGGCTTACTTTGGGATGCCACTTCAGGGCTGACTCGGCCTTCGATATATCGGGCCGCCGCCGTGCCGGATCGTCGGCAGGGAGGGGCTCAAAGACCAACCGGCTTCTGCTTTCTGTTACTTCAACAACTATTCTCGCGAGCTCCAGAAGAGGGATTTCCTCGGGATTTCCCAAATTGACAGGCTCGGGCTCTTGCGAAAGAAGCAGCCTGTAAATCCCTTCGATCAGATCGCTCACATAGCAAAAGCTCCGAGTCTGGCTTCCATCGCCGAATATCGTCAGGGGCATCCCCTGGAGTGCTTGTGAAACAAAATTAGGCACCGCGCGCCCATCATCCAGCCGCATTCGTTTACCGTAGGTGTTAAAGATCCGGGCGATCCGGACCTGGAGACCATGTTCGCGGTGGTATGCCATGGCGATGGACTCGGCATAGCGTTTTGCTTCATCGTACACGCTACGAGGTCCAATGGGATTAACATGACCCCAGTAAGTTTCCGTTTGAGGGGTCACCTGAGGATCTCCATAGATTTCCGACGTGGAGGCGAGGAGCAAAATGCTCTTGTGCGTTTTTGCCAGGCCCAGCGCATGATAGGTGCCCAGCGCTCCGATTTTCATTGTGTGGATTGGGTGTCGTGCGTAGTCCTTCGGACTGGCGGGCGAAGCCATGTGAACGATGTAATCGATCTTTAATGTCGAACCGTTGGCGGAGTGGGATTTCACAGCCTGGCTTTCCAGCAGGCTGGCCATATCAATGGGTCTGGTCACATCGTGCCGGATAAACGTAAATTGAGGATGTGTTAGAAGATGGCGAACGTTCTGAAGGTTCCCGGTCAAGAGGCTATCCATGCAAAACACTGCATGGCCGGCTCCAATGAGCCGGTCACATAGATGAGATCCAAGAAAGCCTGCGCCTCCAATCACCAACGTTTTCGGAACCCTGGGGTTTTGAGCTTGAGTGACTGTGGACATATTATCTCCACGCCGTTTCATTGAGTCTGAGATCTTGCACGGGCGGTATGTGGGCGGTTGGGTATGTCTCGCCGGTTGGTGGCACGCTCTTTCGACCTATGGAAATGTATTCAAGCCCGACCCGGCCAGCCTCTTCAGCATCGAGTGCGTTTCTGCCGTCAAGCAGGATCGGCAGTTCCATCAGGCTTGCGACCCGAGCCAGATCCACTTTTTGAAATTCCTCCCATTCTGTCAGCAAGAGGACTGCATGAGCGCCCTCACACGCCTGATAAGGCGATGAACAATAGGTTACCTGGTCCGGTTGTTCCGGAAAAACCTGTTGCACGCGTTGCATGGCCTGTGGGTCATACAATCGCAGATGAGCACCATCTTTAACGAGGGCGTCAATTATCCTCAGGCTCGGTGCTTCCCGAATGTCGTCGGTGTTGGGTTTGAATGAAAGCCCCCAGATGCCGATCGTCTTGTTTTGCACAATCCACAAGGCCTTGTAAAGTTTGTCCAGAAATCGGTCTGGGCGCTCCAGATTGATTCGTTCAACTTCTCGCAGCAGTGAGCCCCGGACACCGTGTTTTTCTGCCAGGTAAATGAAGGCCCGGAGATCTTTGGGAAAGCAATAACCGCCGAAACCAATGCCCGCAGACAAGAAGCCAGCCCCGATGCGAGGATCCATTCCGAGACCTGACGCGACCTTGTCTACGTCTGCCCCCACGGCCTCGCAGACATCGGCGACCATGTTGATATACGAAATCTTCATGGATAAGAATGCATTGGCGGCATGTTTGATCAATTCAGCGGTCGTCAGGCCGGTCACGAGAGTCGGGCGGTTTAGAGGCCGGTAGATGGCTTCGAGCATTTCCTGTCCCCGCGCGCTTTCCACCCCCAGCACAATGCGGTCAGGACGAAAGAAATTCTCGACAGCTTTTCCTTCCTGCAGGAACTCAGGATTTGAGGCAACATCAAACGCGGGAGCAGACAAGTCCCTATCTATCTCCGGCGAGGCCGTGGGATGGTTCAGACTACCTTCCTTTGATCGCCGTTGCGACGCTGCGTAACGCATAATGGTTCGCTTGATCCAAAGTGCTGTAACTGCGGGTACTGTGCTCTTCTCCACTATGAGTTTGTACTCGTTCAGGCGTTGAGCAATGAGGCGGGCAATGACCTCAATCTGCGAAAGGTCCGCCTCTCCGCCTTCCCGTTGCGGCGTCCCAACGCATATAAACAATACGGTGGCGGCGTGGATGGCGCTGGCAACGTCGCTGGTGACGGTGAACTTTCCGCTTTCCAGGTGCCTGGTCAGGAGCATCTGCAGCCCGGGCTCATAAAAAGGAGTCTTCCCGTCTCGCATCTGGCGAATTGTGTCCGCGTCCTGGTCTGCGCCGATGACTTCCCAACCCAATTCCGCCAGACCCAACGCAGTTGGCAGGCCGACGTGTCCAACCCCGATGACGGCAATTCTCAGGTCTTTTGGAGTGTACTTGCGCGTACTCGTGCAATTATCCATTGGCTCATTCTCCCCCTTGGATGGTATTTAATCGTGAATTCCTGCTTCACCCGATGATACGGATGGAAGGTCGAGGTGCGGGTCACCGGATGGGTTCGAGGTCAAAACCGCTTACCCGAACTGCGAGCGACCTCTGGATCAGGTCAATGGAGATTACCACGCTCTGGTCAGAATTCTTGGCAGCAAGAATTCCTTCGATGCCATCGAGATAACCACCTCGAATTCTGACTTTCTCGCCAACACGCAGAAAGGGATACGGTTCAAAAGGAACCCGGCTGGAGAGCAGAGTCTGAATGTTCTCGATTTCGGTGTCGGGAATGGGGATCCCCTGCCCTTGCACGCCGACGAAGCCTACGACCCCGTTGGTTCTCAGCACTGAGATCCGCACCCTGTCCTCACTGGGAATTCGAACGAAAACATATCCGGGAAACAGAGGTTGGTCGATAACCTTACGGCGATCACTCCAGGACCTGATCTCTTTGACGATAGGCAGGAAAGATTTAATCTGCATATCGTCAAGCTGAGTGGCGACTTTCTTCTCACATTTCGATCGCGTGTGAACAGCAAACCACGCGTCAGGCGCAAGCAGAAATCCCACGCCTGCGTATGCCGGAATCGGTTCGTTCATGTAGGTTATTGATTGCATAGCTCCGCCCCTTGAGTCCCATTCCGGGACCCCGTTAACTAGATATTGGCGTTTTACCCCTCAGACATCATTCCCGCGCTTTGCGCAGGGAAGCCCGCTTCCTAGACTCTGTCGTACAGGAACTGGGGGATCGGAAATGTGCGCTTGTTGAGGACTGCGCCCAACACGCGCACTTGAGCAGCTTCAAGATCTTCTTTGGCAATCCGTGCCACTTCTCGCCGGGTCGCGTTGGACTCCAGGACCAGAACGGCGCCGTCTGTAAGCCTGCCCAACAGGATTGCGTCGGTATGCTCACTCACTGGCGGTGAGTCGATCAGTATGTAAGCAAACTCCTTGCGGAGCTCGTTAATACGTGCCTGCAAATGTTCAGCTTTGATTACAGCGCTGAGTTGTGACGCCATCGACCCACAAGGCAGAAGCCAGAGATTGCTACCGGGCAGCTTTTGGGTATACTGGCTGATCGGACCCGGTTTGAACACTGCGTCTGTAAGTCCTCGTAGGTTTTCCATTCCAAAACAGAGATGTAGCGCGGGCCGCCGCAGATTGGCGTCCATCACGCATACGGGTGCGTCAACCTGGGCGGCGATGGTTTCTGCGGCTCCGGCGCAGATTGAGGTACATCCAGTGCTGTTCTCAACCGCCGTAAACATGACCATTCTTCGTTGGTTGTGGTCAAGAAGGAAGATCCTCTGAACGAGCTTAATTAATTCCTCACGTGACAGCGTGCGAGCGTCCGGCGGCGGCGATACTCGCTCGGCGCGGGGAATGAGTTCCTTTCCCAGCGTGTAGGAATCCAACTCTCTTGATGCGCGTTCTAATAGCTCGAAGTTCCTGCTCAAGATTGCTCCCTCTCCTTCAGGGAATTTCCATTGGTTTTCAGCTTTTGGGTAGCGGGATTGTTATCCGCAGTCGGCTGCCCGGCTTCCGGCAGCCACCGTATCTTTCGTGTCAGGACGCCTCCGGGTTTCAGGACAAAACTCCCCTCGAAAGGACGTCTGCCTCCGGGCGGGACGACCTTGAAACTGTGCAAACCCGCGTCAAGTGCCGCCTCGACCTCGCTTGGGCCGTATGCTTTTCCGTCGATAAAGACCTGCATCCCAGGGGGTTCCGTTTCGATCACTACTACGCCGTGGGGCAAGTGCAAATCAGCCGTGACCCAATGTTTGTGCCCCGCCGTAACGCGCACGACTCTGAACCAAGTCGAGTATCCCTGCTGAGAAACGGAAATGCGATACATCCCTTCGGGCAGATCAAACATGTGAGGAGTTCGCCAGCCAGCGTTCGTCTCGCCGTTAATCGTGATGACCCCACCTCCTATATTCGATTCGACGACGACCGTTCCTCTTGGAATCTGGTCTGGCAGTGCGGAATCATTTGCTGAACTGCTCTCATTGTCCCTGGTTGCTGCCTTAACGGGCATCAGAACAGAATCTGTCGCCGCGGGCGAATCGGTAACACCGCCGCTAGACTCCTTTGCCTTCACGCCGCCTGCAGAAGGAGAATCAGGTTCCTCGGCCCCAGTTCTTCCAGCGGCAGGTGGTTCAACTGCGTCAGCCCTGAGAGGTTCTGGGATGTCATTGGCCTGGGCATCGGAGTGGATAGCCGTGGTTTCTGGCTTTTGAGATTCAGGTGGAGCAACAGGAGTGAGAAGTTTATATTTGGTTGCAATCTCTTTTGCCTTTCCGACTGTGCTAGCAATGAGTTGTGTGACTTCCTCATGTCGCACGACTGCCGGCAGGTACGCCCAGAAAAACTCTCCCGTAAGAACCAGCATAAGGAAAGTAACGGCCCAGAACGGCCAGCGCGGCGCCTGGCGCCTGGGCCATCCCCCTCCTGCAATGCCGGGGGCAGCGGGAGGGGAATATCTGTTGTTTCTGAAGAGTACCCTTTCACCGTGATCCCATGGGTAGCCATTCAGGGTTACTCCTTCAAGGCCGGAGACGGGCATTGGGGCTTCGCGGAACCCACCACGCAGGTCTGCGCGGGCCTTCTTGGGGGTATCCAAATCTAGATCACGGAGAATTTCTTGAATGATTGCGACATCGATCTTCCTTTGCCCTTTGGCGTAGGCAAGCGAGAGGGCATGGAAGCAGATGTTATTAATGTTGCGCGGAATACCTCCACTCACGTCGGCGATTATCGAAAGAGCCTCGGGCGTGAACAGTCTGCCACCCTTGTATCCGGCGGTCCTCAGCCTGTGATCGATATATTCTGAAACTTCTTTCCGGGTGAACGAGTTCAGCCGGCAAATGATCGAAACGCGCTGCATCAACTGCTCAAGTTCCGGCCTCGCCAGCTTATCCGCGAGTGCCGGTTGCCCGGCTAACACGATTTGCATCAGCTTGCTGCGCGAGGTTTCAAAATTCGACAGCATTCGCACTGACTCGAGCACAGAATCCTCAAGGTTCTGCGCTTCGTCGATAACCAGCACAAACTGCCTGCCTGAGCGTGCTTCCTGAATGAGTATTTCGTTCAGTTGTCGTTGCAGAGAACTCAAATCGCGGTCATTCGGAACAAGACCGAGGTCCGAGATGAGGTTGGACAAGAATTCACGCGTCCCCCCCTGGGTCTGAAACAGGAAGACAGTGCGCGCAGAGTTCCGGAACCGCTCCAGGAGTTGGAAAAGCAAGGTTGTCTTTCCCATCCCCGGCTCGGCAATCAAGCTGACAAACCCCCGGCCAGTCTCGATGCCATAGATCAATGAGGCGAGCGCTTCGCGATGCGAGGTACCCATGTAAAGGTACCGGGGATCTGGCGTCATACTGAAAGGTTGTTCACGCAACCCGTAATATTGTAAGAACATAATGGCTCTCTAACGGTTGTTTTCACTTTGCTCCGGAAAGTCACGATGTCCGTCGCTGCCGGGGGAATGTGCCCCCAGCGACCAACCCCTGATGTTTCCGACCAGGGTAAGCCTTGAAGAACCGCCATTCTTTGGCAGAGCAGCGAGCACGGGCACCTCGAGGTACCGGATGACTTCATCAGGAGTTCGAAACGACGGATTCAGGTAATCCACTCCAAAGGCGGATCCCATGCTGACGATAAGCGCCAGGATCCCTCCTGCCAGGATCAGGACAGAGGGTGAGTTTGCCGGCATTGAAGGGACCGCAGCGCTCTCAGCGACACTAACATTGAGGATCCGCTGCCGGTCCAGCGCATCTGATATCTGTGCCTGCTGGCTCTTATTGAGATACAAAAGGTAGTTCTGTTCTGCTGTCTTGACATTGCGAAGCAGATCCTGTTGTTTGATCTGTTTTTGGTCCAGCAAAATCGCCTGTCGGGAATACGTATGCACCACAGGTGCCATGGCGGTAGCTTGCGCGCGCAAGGCCGCAAGTTTTGCTTTGGCTTGCGCCAGGTCGGACTGCAGCATCTGATATGTTTGATTCTGGTCCGTGGTGTCCTGGTGCATCGGAGCCTTTTCGGTTATGGCAATGGTTTGCTTCACCTGGGAAATCTGCTTTTCAATTTCTTGTACCGGCATATAGGAGGGTTGGTATTTTGACAAGAGATCTGTCCGTTGAATCTCGAGATTCTGCAATGTCGATTTCAAGTTGGCCATGAGCTGCGGGTTCTGCGCCGTCGTATGCTGGGTCGTTATCCTGGACGGAGTTTTAGCTATCTCCGCCTTGATGGCCTGAATCTGTTCCTGTGTACTCTTAATACTGGCCCGGGTCTGCTGCAACTGGCCGTCGAAGTCGCTTGCCTGTTTCAAAACGAGATTTTTCTCCATTTCGGGTGCGGGCGCGTCCTGCTCGGTGTTAAAACTGGCCAGTTGCGTTTCGGCGTCGCGAAGTTCTTCTTGGTAACGCCGTGTCTGCTTCTTGAAAAAATCTGACGCGCCAGCCGGCCGGTAAACTGCCACGTGTTTGGCAATGTAAAGGTCGTCAAGTTTTCTTAAGACACGAGCTGCTTCGTCCGGGTGATGGGATGTATACCGAGCCTGGATAATGTTGGAATCTGGCAATGGCTCAATCTGGAGATGCTTTTGCAGTTTTTGAACGGCCTTGGCCGTGCTAGAGTCGCTGTCTCCCCAGGCGGGAAGCCAACCGCTCCAGAAATGGCGACGGGACGAATCAAGGCCGCATTCCTTAACCACTTGTTCCAGTAAATCTCCGCTCTGAAGCAAAGCCACCTCTGTGTTGATTTCCCGTTCTCTTGCGTGGTCGTCGCTATCAGCCCGGCCCTGGCCTTCATCAGTGGAGACAACATTGTTTCCTCGCTGGTGTTTAACCAGGATTTCAGTTTGCGCCTGATACTTGATGCCGAAGAAGACTACCGCGATGACTACCCCGACAAAAGTCGCCACAAATGAAACCAGCACGACACGCCGGTTCCGGAACAGGATTCCCAACACCTCGCGCGTCGTGTTTGGAGCGCGCTGCACATGCAGCGGGTTGTGAGAATAAGGCGTGATGCTTTCTGGTTTCATCATGAATCTCCTCGTCCCATTACTTCTCAGCGGAGGTAATAGGCGAGCGACGGAAGCGGGATAAAAGGCTTGACCTTCGAGAATGTGTTTTGCGGAACGTAAATCATGTCTCCCGGGTGCAACTGCAGGTCTTCGGCCAGATTTTTTGAAGTCAGCATATGCTTCAAATTGACTTTGGTCGCCGAAACCCAGTTGTCTGAAACCCGCCGAAAAAGGATGATGTCATTGCGCTTTCCCTGCGATGTAAAACCTCCTGCCATTGCGACGGCCTCCGCCACGGTGGTGGCACCGCGCAGATCATATTTCCCGGGATGGTTAACCTGTCCCAGAGCAAGGAAATATGGGTTCTGAAACTGCTTTAGCGTGATCGAAACTTCCGGGTTCCGCAGAATGTTTGCATAGGCCTTCTTAATGTCGGCCACAATTTCAGGTACTGTTTCACCCCCGATGTGAATTCCCTCGGTGTTTCGCAAGGAGATGTAGCCGTCCGGGTTCACTGTGACGGTCTGGTTGAATTCCGGTGTGTAGGGGAAATCAACTTCAATGACATCCCCGCTATCGACCTCGTAACGAGGGTCCCGCCGCTGCAACTGAGGTGAGCCAGAAGCAGCTGCCGCAGGGAGCTTGTCTACACCGTGACTCAGCGCCTCATTGATCCGATCATAAGGGTGCGTGTCCTTCCCATCTGTTTGGCCGCCCAGCAGACTCGTTACGTTCAAACCAGTGAAAACCGTGAGTAAAACAGCCAGCACAAACAAGTGTTTTCTTTTTGGATCCATACCCGGACTCCTACCCTTGAACCTGGTTTATTGTGCTGTTGCTCGAGGCAACGCATTTGGTTTTGTGGTTAATTGCGATCCGCTGCCCCAGGGTATTCATTTCTGAGGTGGCAATCGGGCCGGGGACAGCTGTGCGGAATGACCCTGGAGAATATGTCGACACGGCGATTTCCCGGCCGCCGTGCGCTCGGCATATTGACTGGATGCCGAAATTGTGAGTGAAAATCTAGTGTGGTAGACTTTTTGAAGGCCATGACGTTCTCTCCGTTTCCAAGCGTTGGTCGTTATGGCTCCGGGTGCGTGTAAACTGCCGGTTTTCACGCACCCTCCTTGCCGCAGCGGTTCAATCTAATCAGTGTAGTTAACCGTTTTTCTTCTCGAAGTTAGATGCACTTCACTCCAACTTTCTTGTCTTAACCAAAAGCCCCAAAATTACCAGCAACTCAATGCGCGAGGCTGGCCTTATCTTACTGAAAAAGCCCTCGTGAATTCGCGCCATCCTTATTTCCAACCCTGTCTAATCGAAAGGATGGTTTACTTCCCGAACAATGACAAGTAAGATTCGGCCCATCCATTTCTGGTTGCCTTGCGCGCCGTGCCGTTCTCACAGAGGCATCCGTTCGAGGGGTTCCTGATATTTTGGACAATTCCCTGTGCCTCAATGTCATTCCATTTTCTCGCAATTGGGAACGCTCCCGCAGAAATCCATTCGATTCCCCTTTGTTACAACCAATTCAATTTCAGGTTGCCCCGCTTCTCGTAACACCGCTGTAACTTGCAAATGGAATGCCGTTTGTCCATTTCGCGTAACCCCTTCAACACGTCTGAGTTATCCAATTCGCTATTAATCAGGCCAAATTATTGATGAGGTACAAATTTACACGGTGATGGAATTTTTTCGAGTGACGACCCCTGTCAGTCGAGTCGAATGGATTTCCTTGGAGGAGGCAAAAGTACTTTAATCGACTTCCATGTCGAATGGCCGATGGAATGTAAGATATGCCCGGTCGTTTTCGTTCCTAACATCATGAATGTGCTGTTCTTTGACCCGATGGCAGGTCTGGAAGGAGCGCATACGCCTTATCATCATGCGATCATCAGGCGCCGCCGTGAAGGCCGGCGAATTATTAGGAGCTCGCTTGCAGGTATCTGAGTAGTTGTGGACACAGGCTGCTGGTCAATATGTGGCTCCCAGAAGTTTAGATACTGCCCAATGCCCCTCATGTTGTGCCCTCGAACGAACCGGTGGTTCATTTAATTGCCGGAATGGTTGATCGGGGTGAATTGTTTTCGGCAGTTCCTCTAATAGGCACCTTTTGCTTGTTCCTAAACACAGCTTGTAAGAGGAGTTGTCGTACGTACATATCTGCGTACGTAATTTCCTTGACAACGCCCGTAATTATTGTTAAAAGCATGTTCTCTTTCGGTTGTCGTTCGCCCAGGGTTGTACAAGATGAGGTTCTTCCAACCAAGATCATTCCCACCCCTTGACAGGACGATCCAGAAACACACGTAACAATCGGGAGGGGTAAGGTGTACTTGCGATTACTGGGTCTTATCAAGGGAAAGAACCTATCCGCGGCCGTGGCTTGTGCTTTGATTGTGTTACCGTGCTGCGTGGCCGTTGGGTGCGGGTCGGGTGTTACGCTTCAGACGAACTCCAAGTGTGGTGTCAACGGAACTGCGTGTGAATCCGCTCTTTCGCCTACTCTAAGTCTAAGTGCCGATCCAACCACAATCAACTCAGGAGAATCTTCCACTCTGAGATGGTCATCGCAGAATGGGACAACCATGGATTTGCAGCCCGGCGTCGGAGCAGTACCGGCGCAGGGAACCGCGACCATCACTCCGTCGGAAACCACAAAGTATACTTTGACTGTGACCGGCAGCGGGGGCACAAGCACGGCCTCTGTTACGGTAACGGTCGGGACGCCCAAGCCGGCGGGCATGCAGCTCAACTCGGGCGACGACATCCAGGCCGCTGTCAATGCAAATCCCACGGGCACTACTTTCGTACTGAGTCCAGGCATCTATCGGATGCAGAGCGTCGTGCCGAAAGCGGGTGACATCTTCACCGGCGAAGCCGGAGCAATTATTGACGGCGCGGCATTGATCGATGCAACTTCATGGCGGCAGGCCTCAACGAACGTGTGGGTCGCACAGGTTTCTGCAATCAGTCAGCAAGCCTCCTATAGAGGTGTCTGTGATGCAGCCCATGGGGCGTGCATGTATCCCGAAGATCTGTTTTTTGATTCGAAGCCTCTCTTGCGGGTTGCGAGCCTTTCTCTGGTCGCTCCCGGCGCCTGGTATCTGGATTACACCACCGACAAGATATACGTCGGCAGCGATCCTGACGGCCACACGGTTGAGCTGAGCGTCGCTCGTGCGGCCTTCTGGGGCAGCGCCGGCAATGTGACCATTAAGGGATTGACTATCGAGAAGTATGCTTCTATCGCCGGCAAGGGAGCTATTAATGCCATGGCCTCTCTGGATGGCTATGGCCCGGTAGGAACGGGCTGGGTCGTGGAATCCAATGACCTGTATCTGAACCACGGGCTGGGCATCCGCGTCAGCGACGGCATGACGGTGCGCAACAACAAGATTCATGACAACGGACAGATGGGTCTGGCCGGCTCGGGGAGCAACATCCTGGTGCAAGGCAATGAAATCTACGGGAACAATTACGCCGGCTATGCCTATGACTGGGAAGCCGGCGGAGCCAAGATCGCCTCCTATTCCACGCAGGTAACCTTCGATAACAACTACGTGCATGACAACAAGGGACCGGGACTGCATGGGGACATTGGTGACGACTATTTCGTGTTTGAAAACAACCACACGGCCCGGAACGAGGGCAGCGGCATCCATTACGAGATCAGCTACCATGCCGTCATCCGGAACAACCTGATTGAAAACGACGGATATTCGCCGGATGGAACAAGTTTCTGGTATGGAGGGGGAATCCTGGTTTCGAACTCCTCGGACGTGGAAGTTTATGGCAACACGGTGAGGGACTGTATGAACGGAATCGGGGGAACACAGGCAGTCCGTGGAACCAACGAAAAAACGGGTCTCCCCTACAACCTCCAGAACCTCTATGTCCACAACAACACCATCACCCAGCAATCCGGCTACGCGGCAGGAATTGTGAA
>DATLWV010000250.1:0-11974 GCA_035576145.1 Terriglobia bacterium | reverse complement strand
CGACGATGGGGATTGGGCGTTTAAGCAGCGGCAACACCAGCCGTCGGCCCACGACGCGACGGTACCGCTCATCCGAGGGATTCACCGCCACAGCCGTATCGCCCAGCATGGTTTCCGGGCGAGTTGTGGCGACAGTCACGTAACCGCTGCCGTCTTCAAACGGATATCGGATGTACCACAGCTTTCCGGCGCGCTCTTCATGTGCCACTTCCAGGTCACTCACCGCCGTCCCGCACCGCGGACACCAGTTCACGATGTAGGTGCCCCGATAGATCAACCCTTCCTTATAGAGACGGGAAAAAACCTCAAATACGGAGCGCGAGTACTCGGCGTCCATAGTGAAACGCTCGCGCGTCCAATCGACGGAGGCGCCCAGGCGCTCCATCTGCTTGCTGATTCTTCCGCCGCTCTGTTCCTTCCATTGCCAGCAGCGCTCCAGGAACTTCTGCCGTCCCATTTCAAGCCGCAGTCGCTGCCCTTCGCGCCTCCAGGCAGCCAATGCCGACGCGCGCACCTCAAGTTCAGGCAGGGCTTCGCGTCCAATCTCCTGCTCCACAATCATTTGCGTGGCGATTGAAGCATGGTCGGTTCCTGGGAGCCACAGGACGTCTTCGCCGCGCATGCGATGCCAACGCATCAGGATGTCAATCTCCGTGTGCTCAAGCATGTGCCCGATGTGGAGCGAGCCGGTCACGTTTGGGGGTGGGATCACCAGGCTGAAACGCGCACGGGCAGGGTCCCCCGTCGGCCGGTAGAGTTCCTGTTCGACCCACACACGCGCCCAGTAAGGTTCAATCGATTCAGGAGAATATACCTTAGGGATCTCGGTTTCCACTTTCGCTCCCATCCTATTGCAGCGCAATCCGAAGCACACACACGGATAAGCCCCGGCGCAACCGGCGCATCATCAACAAGTCGCCTGACAAAACTTAATGTTAGTCTACTATATCGTTGGGCCGTAAGTCGGTCAACGTGCGGCCATTACGTTCCTGCCGCCGGGGCGAGTCTCCTCCCCGGAAGGAAATCCTAAAAGGTTTGGAAAAAACGGTGGGAAAAGGCAAGCTCAATGGCTAGAAGGGCTTAAGGACCCTTTTAAACATATCGAGAGGACCAGACTTCTTTTTTGGAACCTCAGCGGTTTTTGTTTCGCTATCGGACTTATTCGCGGCTTTTTCCTTTTCCTTGGGCTCGGCTGAGTTCTTGCCATCGGCCGAATTGTCTGCCGCGCCGACAGGGTCAACGGCCTTGCCACCTTTCAGGGCCGACTCGTCCACCGGCTGTACAGAAATTGAGTTTCCTGTATTTTCGCCGGGCTGCGGATTTTTCGCCATCATCACCGGGTTGTTGGTTGGATTCGTAAGAACGACAGGTCCGTGGCGCGTTGCACTGAGGTTTGGAGCGCTTGAGAACGTCCCCATGATCTTCTGCATGAGACTCAGTCGCGAGTCATGTAAAGCGTCGGCGTGCGCACGCGCCAAGGTTGCCTTGGTGGGCCGCGGAATCGGTTGATGCAGGGCAACCAGCTGTTCCTTGGCATCTGGGACGATGGAACTTAATGGATAGTCGGTCAGGATACGGGCGTAGTAAGGCGCGGCGTCGGTTGGTTGCTTCAAGCGCTGGTAAGTCTGTGCCAGATACCAGCACGCCACGTCCGCCTCGCTGAAAGAGGGATAGTTGTTCACAATCTCCAGAAGGCGGGATTTGGCGGCTGGATTTGCGTGCTTCTCATAGTAAAAGCGCGCGATCTCAAATTCGCCCTGGGCCAGCACTTCCTGGACCTCTCGCAACCGGGCCTTGGCGCGGGGCATCAGGTCACTGTCGGAATACTTCAGCAAGAACTCCTTAAACTCCGCCTGGGCCAGCCGGATCTGGGTCAGATCACGGTCGGGCTTCCCCATCATGCGGAAATGCGACATGGCCACGCGATACTGGGCCATTGGTGCTTCCGGAGCTGTAGGGAAGAATGTCTGGAAATCCTTGTACTCGGCTTCGGCCTCAGTAAGGCCCGCGGTCCCCCCCTGTTCGAAATAGGAATCGGCAATCGCCAGCTTGGCCTTCGCCAGGTATTCGCTGTCCGGATAGGTATTTAGCAGCGCCTGGAGCGTCAACCGTCCAACGTCGTAATGGCCGTGGTTAATGGAATCGATGGACTTCTCATAGAGAATCTTGTCAGGCTGCTGACCGGTTGGAAGAAGGTTATCCGTCGTCCCCCTGTGCACAAACAAGACGCAGCCGGGCAACACCGTAATACCGGCAACCAGGAGGCACAGGAGCCCAACCCAGCGACACCTGGAGTGTGTTGTCCCAGGCCTGCGGGCACACCCCGCCGACCTCTGGATCGTGTCCTGTGCTCTATGCCTCAAGCATTCCCTCATGATTTCCTAATGAAAACCCGCCACCCACCCCGGAGAGCTTCAGCATCCAATCGCGCGCGCAACAAGCTTATTTGCGGCCAGGTTATTGAACCCGGGACTTCAATTCCTGCCCAAAGGCCGGGGAGCTTCCGCTCAGCGCCCGAGCAAACGCGCGCATGGCTTCACCCCGCTCTTTCTTATCAAAGATGGCGGAACCCACCACAAGGATGTCCACACCCGCAGGAAGCAATTCCCCTGCTTCGTCGGCCCCGATGTCGCCTTCAGCCGCAATGGCAAAATTCAAACCACACGTCTCGCGTTCTTTCGCGAGGACCGCCACTTTCTTGAGAGACCGCGGCAAAGACCTTCCAGTTCCCGTCTCCACCAGCACAAAGTCGAGATCTTCCAAAACTTCAAAGCACGTTGCAACAGGGGTGGACTCGTTCAGTGCCAGCCCCACCTCTATGCCGAGCCTTCTCGCCGGGCCTATTGCCAAGGCAACGTTCTCTGTTGCCTCCAGGTGGATTGCAAGAGAATCCGCGCCAGCTTTAACAAAATCCTCGATATAGCGCCCAGGGCGCTCAACCATCAGGTGAACATCCACCTTCAGACGGGTCGCCTTGCGGAGGCTCCTAACCACCGGCTGCCCGACGGATATCTGGGGCCGGAAATGCCCGTCCATGACGTCAACGTGGACAGACGAGACTCCCAGTGTCTCAACGACATCCAGTGATTCTCCCAGCCGGGCAAAGTCTCCTGCAAGCAGCGAAGGCACAATCGAGGCCATAAATCATCGTGCAACCGGGGGCTGAGACAACCCCATCCGGCGCACCTTTCAGGCTAACACAGTTCTTCCTACCTTGAAAGTGTTGCGCGCACTCATTTGGGCGCGGATTTCCCGCCCCGGACGGGGCAAGGGATTTGTAACTGGGGCAACACATTCGGCCGTTGTGCCGCCACCGGCGATGGGTAGCACGCGTATGAAGAAAAGGAGCAGACGGCGCGAACCGAGGCTTCCCGCCCGTCATTCTGCTCATCGACATGGCGGCACCCTCTGGACAGGCCTTCCACAGCCCAAACGGCTGCGGTGTGTGAGTAAGAGACACCGGCGTCCGCCGCTAGGCGTCAGTGTGTCCGCTGATGGAATACAGAAGATGCGTGCGGAGAACCCGCATGAATTCTTCCTGCGGAACCGGCATTTCCAGGTAATCGACCGCACCCAGTTGCATAGCTTCCAGGTAATTCTCCATGTCTGAATTCCGGGCCAGCACAAGGACCGGCAGGTTCCGGTCGATTTCCAATGCCCGCATCAGAACGTCTTTGCCTTCAAAAGAAGCGCTGCCCTGCCCGACCGTCACAAGGTCGAACGCCCCATTCTGCAGCATCCCCAGGGCCTCTCCATAAGAAGGGCAAGCCAGAACCTCATAGCCAAGGGTACGGAGGAGTTCGCTGTAATGGTCAAGGGTGTCGGGTTCGTCAAGAACCATCAGGACCTTGGGACCCTTATGTACAAGGTCTCCGTTTCCCATCTCGCCTACCGCAGTAATTTTCATGATCCTTCCTCCTGTCACTTGTCTGGACCTCTGCGTTTTCCGGACCTCTCGATCGTCACTAAACTAGAAATCCAGAAGAATTCTTCCATCTTCTGGAGCCCAAACCACGTGTCTTGATCATCTAAGAATCACGGGAACCACATCGCCATCTTGCCGGCACGTCGCCCTCAAACTTCCAGGCTCTGTAGGGGTTGCCCTTCCCGGCCAGTCCTTGGCCCCAGCGTCAAATCTTTGGCAATGTGGTCCCCGCTGCAATCTCGGTTACGCCCCTGTGTATTCTATTCGGTTCTCAAGCCCCTTCAGCCGATCTGAGGTTTTCCCATAGTCCAGGAACATGCTGACTGTACTGTTGATTTCTTCAACGTGCTCTGACATGGCGCTGACCCGGTCAGTGTAGGTTGGCGTCCAAAGCCGATCCTGGTTCTGGTTCAGAAAGGCAATGGCTTCTTCGGTGTGCCCGGCAAGCGCAACAGCAGTAGGGACGACGCGCTCCACGGCCTTCTGTTGCCACGGCGCAATCATGCCGTGAATCTCCTGCAGGCGATCGATTTTCTCGCCCATCGTGTTGATGTGTGTGCTGATCTCATTGAGATGCAAAGCGTGGCTTCTCCAGTTGAGCGAATTTCGCCGTGAAGCAACATTCAGATGATCGGCCCTGTTAGCCGCCTGTGCCGAAAGTGACCGGATCTGCTGGAGCAGCCCGGAAGCTTCCTCAGCGTACGCCCAGTTGTAAGCGGGCGTGTTGTCAACCTTTACCTCCTCCTTCGAGTTGGAAGCAAAGAGCGGAGTCATTAGGAACAATGTCCCAAGCACTCCCCAACCGATCCTGCCAAGTGTCAACTTCATAAGGTGATCCTCCATGTTGAAATTTCTCCCATGGGTTGCAGTGCGCCGCACATACCCACATTTACCAAGGGTCTCCGGATTAGAAAAGTAGAAAGTTTCGATGTGATTGATAGATTTTTCCTATCTATAATAGTCTTATGGAATGGATCAATTATCACCACCTGCTTTATTTCTGGACGGTGGCCCGTACAGGCAGCATTGCCAAGGCATCCGAGGAACTGCTGCTTGCGCCGCCAACCATCAGCTCACAGATTTCCCGGCTTGAAGATCAGCTTGGGGAGAAGCTTTTCTCTCGCTCCGGACGCCGGCTGGTTTTGACCGAGGCAGGCAGCGTGGCGTTCCGTTACGCGGAAGAAATCTTCTCGCTGGGGCGCGAACTGAAGGAAACTCTACACGGGCACCCCACTGGCCATCCCCTGCGGCTTCGGGTAGGAGTTGCCGACCCGCTCCCCAAATGGATCGCGTATCATCTGATCAATCCTGCCCTTCAGCTCCCCGGGCCTGTCCGTGTCGTCTGCCACGAGCACCGGATTGACCGCTTGCTCGCTGAACTCGCTGTCAATGACGTGGACGTCGTACTTGCCGACGCACCTGTCGGGCCGCAAGTGAAGGTGCGCGCGTTTAACCACCTGCTCGGGGAGTGCGATGTAGCCTTTTACGACAAGCGCGCGGTGGCGTCAAAACTGCGACGCCGTTTTCCGCGTTCGCTCGATGGGGTTCCATTCCTTTTGCCCACCGAGGACAGTTCTTTGAGGATCAGCCTTGACCACTGGTTCAACCAGCAGCAGGTCCGTCCCCTGATTGTCGGTGAGTTTGATGATTTTTCATTGCTCCGAACGTTTGCAGAGGCCGGACACGGCGCTTTCGCCGCTCCGTCCATTCTGGACGCCGAAATGCGCCAGTACGGCTTCCGAACGATCGGGACCACAAGCGTGATCCGCTCGCGTTTTTATGCGATTTCAGTAGAAAGGAAAATCAAGAATCCTGCCGTGGTTGCAATTTCTGAAGCTGCACGACAGAAGATTTTTGGTTAGAACCGCTTCGTACCTGGCGGGCGCGGGAGCTTCCTGGATGGAACGTCATTTCTTGACGTCTACTTCTTGAAGAGGTTTTCAAACGCCGCACGTGCATCGAGCGGTTTTGAGGAAGAAGTTTCGCGTTCAATCGTTGTTCGCGGGGCGAAAAAAGAGCATTCGTTCCGGGCCTCTTTTTTCGGGATGCGGGCCGTGACAGGCTTGGCGCATTCAAACCGGCTGCCCGTGTCGAAAAAGGTGCACTGTCTGCAGCTGTGCAGATCAGCTCCGCAATTGGGGCACTTCTCCTGCTGGTCGATCCCTGACGGCAGCAGCGCCGCACAGGAAGCACACCTCCAGACAGAACGCTGCGCCGGCATGTTGGGGGTCCGTGGACCGAAAGTTTCAGGTTTTTTCTGCTGCGGACGCCCGCTACGTTCGTCGCCGTCGGAGTCCATGTAGCCCCGCTGCTTATACTTCCTGCCCATTACAGAACCTCTTTACTGGATTTGAAAAAACAGTGAGGATGCCAGCTGTTTTCATCATAGAACCATTGCGCACCCAGCGCCAGCAGGATTATTACAAACCCATGAGAACACAATTCAAGGGCGGATCGAAGCATGGCTGTCTGCCCGGAAACAACAAAGAAAATTTCATATGCGGAGACCCGTGATAAGGGTTCTGAGAACCGCCGAAGAATCCAACACCCCGGTGCCAATGGGTGTGATTACTCAGTCCGGTCGATGCCCGATCACCGCACTCCTCGAACACCCTCGACCAGAGGTCTTGCAGAATCATTCGGCGAAAGTGGCACCCTGAATGGCTGAAAAAGCGGCTCCAACCAGCTCCCTGAAACAGTTCTAGGGATTGATACCGATGAGCCCCTTCCCTCGCCGCAAGGAGTTCCCTTACGACTGTTATTTCTTCTTGACGCCCAGCGAACGGATATACTTCAACACAGCCGTCATTTCCTCCTGGCTAAGCTTGTCCTTAAAAGAAACCATCGCCGTGCCCTTGACCCCATCCGCGATAGCATTCATTAGTTCCTTATCAGGGTGCGCAGCCTGCCACTTGGGATCCGTAAAATCAGGAGTTTTGATGGCGGCGTAACCTTTGCCGTCAATCCCATGGCACATTGAGCATTTTTCCCTGAAAATGTCGGCGCCATTGGGCGTCTTGGCCCCAAACGACAACGATACAACAAATGCAAATGATCCCAGCACCAGAAGTGTGGCCGCCAGGGTTCGAAAAGACCTCATAAAGTTTTTCTCCAACCTCTCGATTGAAATTCGGCGTAATCGGCATCACCTGCGAAGGCAGGCCCGGAATCTTCCGGATGTGTCCGGAAGCCACGTTGCTTGCACACAAGATTGAACCAGCTTCAATGCACTGTCCCAATCTTGTGGGATTTCGTGTCCGGGCAGGCCGGACTTCAGAAAAAACGGTGTGGCCACAAAAACCGGAATTCAGATGGCCCCTTCAAGCTGACAGCCAGGCAACCTAACGTCTTCAGTGCATGAGACGTGAGCCACAATCAGCGCCCGCTGCCCCAAACCCATTGCGGGCGTAAGAAGCACTAAACTTTATGCTATGGACAGAAAGAAAAAAAATCAAGCACCATCAGCAGTGGCTTTCATAGCCGATACAACTGGGCCGATGGCGAAAGGGCGATACTACCTTTCATAGCCGGATACTGGCGCTATCAGGGTCTCTTTGAGGATTTTTCCGGCCCCTGATAAGATGATCAATGGGGAACAAAACTGAGTCACATCCATCAAGCCGAGTAAATCCGTTGAACAGCGTTCTGATTTCTACTTACGAACTCGGACGCCAGCCTTTTGGATTGGCGTCTCCGGCCGCGTGGCTCGAGCGCGCAGGCTCCCACGTCACCTGTCTCGACCTCTCATGCCAGCAGCTTGATGATGAAACAGTTCGGTCAGCCGATTTTGTCGCGATATATGTTCCGATGCATACGGCAACCCGGCTGGCAGCCCAGATTCTTCCAAGGATTCGAACACTGAACCCGCGTGCCCATCTCTGCTGCTATGGTCTCTATGCACCCGTGAATGAAGCGTTCTTGCGCAAGCTGGGAGCACAAACCATTCTGGGCGGTGAATTTGAAGAAGGCCTGGTTGCAACTCTCGATCGGCTGAGAGACGGGGAGACTCTGCCAGCAACACAACCTCTGCCAGCAGTGTCGCTTGCCCGGCAGAATTTTCTGACGCCCGAACGGAAATCACTGCCGCCACTCGGCCGTTACGCGAAACTAATGGGGGATGGCGGCGCAGTCCGGATCGCAGGATATACAGAAGCCAGCCGGGGATGCAAACATCGCTGCCGCCACTGCCCGATCGTTCCGGTTTACAACGGTGTTTTCCGCATTGTCCAGCCGGAGGTTGTCTTGGAAGACATTCGCCGGCAAGTGGCCATGGGGGCCGGGCACATTACCTTTGGCGACCCTGATTTTTTGAACGGCATCGGCCACGCCACACGGATCGTCAAGGCTTTGCACTCCGAGCACCCGATGCTCACGTATGACGTCACCATCAAGGTCGAACATCTGCTGAAGCATTCCGACCTCCTGCCAACCTTGCGCGGAACCGGATGCGCCTTTGTAACCAGCGCTGTGGAATCTCTGGATGACGAAGTTCTGAGGCGGCTCAACAAGGGACATAGTTTCAAAGATTTTGTCCGCGTGCTGGAATTGTGCCGGGAGGCGGGCTTGGCGCT
Source organism: Terriglobia bacterium (assembly GCA_035576145.1). Lineage (GTDB taxonomy): Bacteria > Acidobacteriota > Terriglobia > UBA7540 > UBA7540 > SCRD01. The sequence continues at coordinate 3,478 of DATLWV010000250.1, read as the reverse complement.
CTCGCCAACATTTGTCGCTTTCACTCCGTGGACGACGCTTGGAAGCTATTGCAGCTTTATTGCCGCCCTGCACCAACTTGATCTTACCGACAATGTCGCTCCCATCCAGCTTGGGATTCGCTTGCTGATCCCTGCGGGGTCGCGATTGCTGGAACTTGAAGACATCTCTCGCATAGTTGATCCTTTCGACGAAACAGCGCTGGTCTATCCCTGGTCCAATTCTGACCCGCGTGTGGATGAGTTGTGCGCAAGGGTGCAGAGCATTGTTCACGAAGGTGGAAAGCGGAAAGCAACACGGCGGCAGGTGTTCGAACGCGTTGCGGCACTGGCCTATGAGGCTGCAGGAATCGAGCCGGCGGCCCCGCCGGCTGGTGATCGGCTGGACCGCGCTGCAGTTCCGTATCTGACCGAGCCCTGGTATTGCTGAGCCGAGCCCACCGGAGACCAGTTGGCCTCCCTGCAGCACGGCGAATCATTGTTCTGATGAAATCTGGCACGCGATTGGGGTTTGAACGAGCTAACTATCCTGTCCAATCAGGGCAGAGATGGCGAAAGAGAGGACCCTTGGCATACGCAGAGCTTGCAAAAAATCTCGTAGATAATTTGAAGCTGAACCACACGCCTATTGGAATTGCGTTTCTTGACGAAGCTCCCGGCGGAGTGAAGCATTACGACCAGGCCGTTCCTTCGGCGTGCACTTTCTGGAAAGCAGCTGAACGCGAACTTTTCTACGCCACGGCGCCGGACCATTACAATTGCCCCATCGGCGCCATCACACAGGGCTTCCAGATCCCACAGCCGGTTTCAGACAACGCCATGGAACTGATCAGCATGATGGGGAAGATTTCCTATCTTGAAGCTGCCGAGGCCAGCAACGTTCCGACGGTGGAAAAGAAGCACAACGTGATCGTTTACGGCCCGCTCAAGGATTTCGCCGAGATCCGGCCGGACGTCGTCCTGCTGATTGCCACGCCCTTTCAGGCCATGATGATTTCAGAAGCCAGCGGCGTTGCATCGTGGGGCACAGGACATGAAAGCCGGACGCTCGGGCGACCCGCCTGTGCGGTAATTCCCGCTTCGATGAAAAGCAACGACACAACCCTCAGTATGGCGTGCATGGGCGCCCGGACGTTTGCCGACATCAGGAACGAGGAAGTTCTGATTTCTATTCCGGCCCGCGCGATCGTCGACCTTCAGGACCGACTGCCCGTCATCCTGGATGCCAACTTGGGAATGAAGAAATTCTACGACGAGCACATGGGCAGTTTTACATCCGCGTAGTGTTATGGAGAATCCCGCTTCCGAAGCCGGGCATTCCACGTCGAAAGGCGAAAAGCGGCGGTTGCTGCTGCTGACCACGACCACCGGCTATCAGACCCGCGCGTTCGTCCAGACAGCCGAAAAGCTAGGCCTCAACGTGGTCTTCGGAAGCGACCGCTGCCACGTGCTGGACGATCCGTGGCAGGACGGCGCGCTGGCATTAAAGTTTGAAAACCCAGGCGAGGCCGCCGCGAGTATTGTCGAGTATGCACGGCGCCTGCCAGTCGATGCAGTTGCTGCCCTGGGTGATTCGACGCCTCCCACGGCCGCAAGAGCCGCAGAGACACTCGGGCTGCTGTTCCACCCTCCAGAAACTGCAGACATTTGCCGTGACAAATACCGTTCCCGCCTGCGGCTCGCAGAGTGCGGGCTCAATGTTCCGCGTTTTTCCCGCTTCCCCCTTGGCGCTGACCCTTTGGGCATCGTGAAACCGGGGGTGGCACCCATCGGCTTCCCCTGTGTCCTCAAGCCGCTGGCTCTGTCTGCCAGTCGCGGGGTCACTCGCGCCAACAACGCTCAGGAATTCATCAGAGCATTCAAACAAATCCAATCGCTGCTGTGCTCGCCGGAAGTTCAGTTGAGGCGGGAAGATACCAGCAACTATTTCCAGGTGGAGGAGTATATCGATGGCGAAGAAATCGCTGTCGAGGGTGTGGTTGACCGCGGCCGACTGAAATTGCTCGCTGTATTCGACAAGCCCGATCCGCTGGTCGGACCCTATTTTGAAGAGAGTATCTACGTTACACCTTCACGGCTGCCGATCGAAACCCAAGCGGAAATCACAGACACGGTGCGGCGCGCGGTACAGGCGTTGGGCCTCCGCCACGGCCCTCTTCACGCCGAACTGCGAATCAACAGCCGGGGGCTGTGGATTCTTGAAGTGGCTGCCCGCTCAATCGGCGGTCTGTGCTCGCGCGCGCTACGCTTCCGAGTGCCGGCGCACGATGAGGATCTTTCGCTGGAAGAACTGATCATTCGGCTGGCATTGGGAGAGGACGTCGAAACAATCCGACGCGAGGAAGCAGCTTCCGGTGTGATGATGATTCCCGTTCCTCGGGAAGGAGTATTTCAGCGCGTTGAAGGGGTCGAGGAAGCTCGCCAGACACCGGGGGTGGAAGACATCATCATTACGGTCCGGCCAAACCAAAGCCTTGCACCTCTTCCCAGGGGAACAAGCTATCCCGGATTTATCTTTGCTCGCGGCCCGTCACCCGAGTTCGTTGAGCACGCGCTGCGCGAAGCTCATCAGAAGTTGCGTTTTGTATTGAGTCCGGCGCTTCCGCTGATCTAATGGGTCTTGCAGCTGGTCAGGGGGGCCGGCTTGAAGCCTGGTACTGCGACGTCAGGATTTCTTTTGTGGGGGGACGTATCCCGGAGGCAACGCGGCGCCTTCACCAAAGAAAAACTTTTCCATCTGTTGCGCGATGATCTCCTGGGATTCCGGGTTGGCGGGCGCCAGGCGGTATTCGTTGATCAGCATCTTGAGGTATTCGAGCCACAACTTCCAGGCTTCCTGCGACACATTGTCGTAAATGCGCTGCCCCAGCTCTCCCGGCCAGGGTGGCTCCTCCAGGCCTGGCAACTCTTTTTGGTATTTCACGCATTTGACCATGTGTTCCGCCATATATTCACCTTTTCCTGTCCGGGGAATCTCCCGCCGACTGAATGAATTTTTTATTATACAAGAGAAGCGAATCGGACAAACCCGAAATACGAAAAACACAGGGTTACTGGCACGGTTAGTGAAACCCAGCGCCCGGATAGAGGAAATTGAGTCCAAGGGTGAATAGAGGATCGAAAATCACATCAAAAAGCTTCCAGGCGATAAGCATGCCAACCATTAGGAAGGCGGGATTGCGGGCGAACCGAGCAAACCTCAAAGCGGCTTCGTCGCTGAGGAAAATGCCGGCGGCGGTCATTCCGTCCAGGGGAGGTATTGGGAGCAAATTGAAAGCCATGAGGAGCAAATTTAATGAGAAGAGGATGCTCACAAATGTTGCGAGACCCTCCGCAACCCCGGCGTGAGAAGCTCCGACCACATGAGTGAAATTCGCCCGGGCGGGTACGCTGAGCGTCCCGATCAAAATGCCGGCGCGGATGGCTCCGGCCGCCACAAGAACCAGGGCCAGGTTGGCCGCGGGACCTGCCAGCGCCATCC
>DATLWV010000249.1:0-13437 GCA_035576145.1 Terriglobia bacterium | reverse complement strand
GCGCTGCAACTGCCGGTCACGGGCGCGGACAACTCGTTCACGAATCTCCTGCGAGCTTTCCCCGCCAGAGCTTTGGCGTAACTCGCCGTACTTCACCGCCGGCATATCGATGTGGATGTCAATGCGGTCGAGTAGCGGGCCCGAAATCTTTGAGACATAGCGCTGGATCATGGGCGGTGTGCAGGAGCATTCGCGCGAGGGGTCGTTGAAAAATCCGCACGGGCAGGGATTCATGGCCGCCGCCAGCATAAAGCGCGATGGGAACGTCAATGACATGGATGCGCGTGAAATGGTAACTGAGCCGTCTTCAAGCGGCTGCCGCATCACCTCCAGCACGTTACGGGCAAATTCAGGCAACTCGTCGAGAAAGAGCAGTCCATTGTGTGCCAGGCTCACCTCGCCCGGCCTGGGAACGGCGCCACCACCAATCAGGCCGGCGTCTGAAATGGTATGGTGCGGAGCCCGGAACGGCCGCACGCCCACCAAGCCCATGCCGGGATCAAGGACTCCGGCCACACTGTGGATCTTGGTGGTCTGGATGGCCTCATTGAAAGTGAGCGGCGGCAGAATAGTGGGGATACGCTTGGCCAGCATCGTCTTGCCTGCCCCCGGCGGCCCGATCATCAGAATGTTGTGACCTCCGGCAGTGGCAACCTCGATCGCCCGCTTGGCATGCATCTGCCCCTTGACGTCGTGGAAGTCCACGTTGTATATGCCGGCCTGGTCAAGCATCTCCACGGTGTTGACTTTGGCAGGCTTGAACTCGCGCGCGCCGTTAATCAGATCAATCACTTCCGGCAGTGAGCGCATTCCGTAAACCTGAACGTCACCCACGACCGCCGCCTCCGGAGCATTTTCCACTGGCACCACCAGTGTCCGGATACCCTTCCGTTTGGCCATGGCGGCTATCGAAAGCGCGCCCTTAACGGGACGAATGCCGCCGTCGAGCGAGAGTTCACCGAGAAAAATGTAATTCTTCAGGTGGTTGTTGAGCAGGGCGCCGCTGTTGGCCCCCAGAATGCCGAGCGCAATCGGCAGATCAAAGCCGGAGCCTTCCTTCTTGACGTCGGCGGGGGCAAGGTTCACCGTGATGGTCTGGAAGGGATACTCGAGTCCGCAATTCTTGATGGCCGCCTTGATCCGTTCGCGGCTTTCGCGGACAGCCGCATCGGGCAGCCCTACTGTTGTGAAGTCCGGCTTGCCGGCGGAGATGTCCACCTCCACTTCAACTGGGTAAGCGTCAATCCCAAAAGTTGCTGCGCTGAAAGTTTTGAACAACATTCCCGCCCTCAACGGTCTTCGGCAGAGTAGCGTACCATAACGGATGCGCGATTGAATGGCAAGCGGATTTTAGCAGAACCCGTATCGCTCTGGGTCAGCCAAACTGGCTCTGGAAATCAATAAACGGGGAAAGCCCCGCTCAGGAACGAATACGGAACGGCTGTCGCGCGCCCCGCATCTTGACTGAATGGCTGGGGCGGCGCTGGCACTGTGGACAGAAGTGGCTGCTGCGCCCCGCGATCACGGTGCGCCGGATGGAGGTTCCGCAGCGAGGGCAGGCCTCGCCGGTTTTCTGGTAGACGCGCAGCCGCTGGAGATAATTTCCCGGCCTTCCCTCAATGTCAATGTAGTCGCGAAAAGTGGTCCCCTGGAGATTGACAGCGCGCTTGAGAACTTTTCGCACCGCGCGGTAAAGGCGCTGCGCGGAGGCAGGAGAAACACGGTCCGGCTGGGCCAGCGGATGAATTCCGGCTTCAAACAGCGCCTCATCCGCATAAATATTTCCCAGTCCGGAAACACCTTGCTGATTCAACAGCCAGCTCTTGATGGCCCCGCGTCGTCCGCGCATGGCGTGCTGGAATTCCTTTTCAGTCGCCAGCTGCGCGTCCGGGCCGAGGCTTCTGAGCAGTGCATCGAGTTCCGCGCTCGTGGAACAACGAAGCCGCCCGAAACGGCGCACGTCGCGAAAACGCAACTCCTCCTTCCTGCCTTCAAACAGCATTCGGACGTGCGTGTGAGACTCGAGCGGCGCATCAACCGGCTGGATGGTCACCTGGCCGGTCATCCCCAGGCGCAGAATCAGATGGATCGTTTCTGTTGCATCGGTGTCTGCCAATTCTACGGCCAGGACTTTGCCTTTCCTCAGAACAGCAATTGCAGCTTTTCCCGAAATCTGGGAAATGAAGTTTTCCACATCACCCGCGATGACGCCCGCGTGCAGGACATCAACCTCAACAATGCGCCGACCCAGCGCACGCTTGCGGAGGCCACGCAAGACCGTTTCAACTTCAGGAAGTTCAGGCATAGGGTTCCGTGATGAATCTAAGATTCCGTGGTGACCAGCGCGATCACCCTTGCCGGGGATCCTGAGCCGCCCGCAATTTTGAGCGGCAATGCGATAACGCTGAATCCGGTTGCAGGCAACTGGTCCAGATTGGCCACGTTCTCCAGGTGGTAGATTCCAGCCGGCATCGTGACATGGTGAACCGGACAATCCGTCGACGGGCCGAAATCGACGCTGGCCGTGTCAATACCGATTCCGACCGGTTGCGCGTGATCCAACAGATAACGAGCCGCTTCCAGTGACAACCCGGGAAAGTGCAGAACGCCATCGGCGTCCGCATTCATATACTTTTCCTGCGAGGGCCAGCGGGCCGCCCAGCCGGTCTGGAAAAACACGACTGCGCCGGGAGGAACCGCTCCGTAGTGTTCAGTCCAGAACCCGATGTCCTTCACCGTCACGCGATAGTCAGCGTTCAATTTCGTGGCGGGACTGACATCGATCACCACGCCGGGCGCGAGAAATCGCTCAACCGGGATGCGATCGACGCTCTCGCCTTTGGGGTCGAAGTGTACTGGAGCGTCCATGTGCGTGCCGAAATGTTCCGGCATACTGAGGTTGCGGGTGAAATTTCCATCTCTCTGGTATGTGGTGGCGGCGCTTGTGTGGAAAGGACTTCCCGGTCTATCTTCCGGCCAGTAAGGAGAGCCCCCGTCTAATGTATGAGTCAGGTCAACCAATCTCAGCTTGCCATCACGAAGCCCGCTGGAGAGCTGGTCATCCATGTTCGCCTCCTACGCGACCCGGCGGATTTAACCACAGAAGGTCGTCGCAGGTTGCTGGCCGGCAAACTCATCCTATGGTTTGGGAGCCGGGAACAGCCTTAGATGGCCACCTTGATGTCGTCGCCTTCCACATGGACGGGATACGTGTCCAGTTTCAGCAGGCTGTCTTCCAGGTTTTGCCCTGTCCGGACGTTATACTGCCACATGTGCCAAGGACACGTCACAATATCGCCCTCCAGCATACCTTCCCCCAACGGCCCGCCCTGGTGAAGACAGGTGTTGTCCGTGGCAAAGACTGTTCCGTTCACGTTGAACAAAGCGATTGACTTCCCGTTGACCTCGACGGCTTTTGCGATTCCAGGATCCAGTTCCGACAACTTTGCCACTTTCACAAATTCAGCCATAGCTCCCCCATCGTTCAAAATCCAGAAAGTTTCTCTCTGGGTGCTTCTGTTGTTGAATTAGTCTTCAGAAATTTCTGCGGATGTTTAAGTCCGTTCCGTCAAGAATGTCTATGACTTTCTTTGTCTGACCAGAGCCGATCTCCCCAGCCTGCCCCCGCACAGCAACCCCAGATGCTTGCGGATTTCGGCCCTCATTATACCGCCAGAAACGAAGCCTACACCACAATTCAGATGGGATTCACCCGACCGGAGGGCCGGGCTTGCTCTTTGCTGAGACTAATCTTCCTTGATTTCGTTACGAACCTGCCGGGCGGCGGTAGAGTCTCCGCCTGCTTCAAGCGCACGAGCTTCAGCCTCATACGCCTGCCAGTAGTCGGGAACAATCTTGCGCGCGGCATGGAATTCAGTAGCAGCCTCTTGGTATTTGCCAAGCTTCATCCAACAGGTGCCCAGGTAGAAGCGTGCCGTGACGTCCTGGGGGTTCACCTTCACCGACCGCTCAAAGTATTTTGCGGCCGTTGCATAATCACCCTGCGGAAAATAAATGGCACCCAGAGCGTCACTCGGCTGCGAACTATCGGGCGCGGCATTTTGCGCCTTCTGGAAGTCCTCAACCGCGTCCCGCCTGTTTCCACTCCGCAGGGCTATTCGCCCCACAGCCAGGTAGTAATCATGGTCCAGATTGAGCGGCCACGAACTCTTCTGATTCAGCAGTCTGGCTGTGGTGTATTCACTTAGCGCGCCTCTCAGGTCGCCGTGCTCGTACTCGAGCACAACCCCTCGAGCCATGTGCAATAAAGGTGAATCAGGCGATTGAGTCAACGAATAATAGATAAGGGTATTATTGTCACGCCATCGCGGAATGGCACGCACGGTCTGGACCGCGCAAGAGATCATTGCCAGGCCCATCGCGCACCCGGCAATGGGAACCAGCTTGCGCCATCGGACCCGGCGCGGCAGCCAATCGAGCAATAAATAAGCCAACGCCAGGCATGGTCCAACCGATGGGAAGTAGAGGAAACGGTCTGCCAGCAGAGGAAAGCTGAGCTGGCGAATGTCCAGCACCGGCAACAGCGTTACAGGCCACCAGACAATCAGAAAGGCGAGCAAGGGGTCGCGCTTGCGGAGCCAGAGAGTTCCGCCGACGCACAACAAAGTGATCCATGGCCACGGTGAATACAGACTGGGACCCAGGTAAAACATCCGAAAGACATTCAAATGGACGGGCCAGAACAGGATTTTTGTGTCCTGTCCGAGCAGCCCAAGGGCAGCCTCGGCAACATGTAGAGGGATTTTCCAGAGTTGCCTGCTCTGTGTGAAGTACCCGAGAGCCTGGTGGCGCGCAGCCAGATAGACGACCGTTGCCGCCCAATAGGGTAACCAGTGGAGCAGACGACGCGACCACCTTTCCTGCTTGCCCAGGAAGAACCAGTAAGCCAGCAGCAGGAATGGGAAACTGAGCGCCATCTCCTTAAAGAACAGGCCGGCGAAGAAGAAGAGAACTCCCACCAGATGATACTGGCGGCGTTTCTCGCCGTTTTGTTCAGCTTGCACGAAATATAAGAGCGACAGAAGAATCAAAAAAGCGAAGCCAACGTCAGGAAGGGCGGAAATCCAGGCCACAGCTTCCACGTGGACAGGGTGCAGCGCCCAGAGAAGGGCCCCGGCAAACGCGACAGCTTCATTGTTAAAGAACTTCCGTCCCAGACGGTATACCAACCACACCGAGGCGCCGTAGACCAACAGGTTCAGAAGGTGAAACGCCGCCGGGTTTGGTCCGCCAATACGGTACAACATCCAATAGGAAGCAAACTGCAGCGGCCGGTAGAAATTGGTTTTGCCGCCCTGAAAAGACCAGACCGAACCCGTAAATATCTGCTTCCAGAGGCTGGAATTCAGGATGAATGCGTTCTGAAGGATTTGGGGATTGTCGTCGTAAACAAAGCCGTTGGCCAGCGAGCCCGAGAAAACAACAAAAGTTACAGATGCCAGAATCGCGCCTGCAAGCAGGCGATGCTTCCCGATCCGCTCGCTCAATTTATCGAACAATCGAAAGCTCCGATTGGAAGCTCGTGCAAGGATGAGCGGAAGAGTTATGTCCGGCCCCGCTTTTACTGCCTGGCGGCGATTGGTGTCCTCCGCTTCGTTCCATGGACGAGCAGGGCCCCGACCTGATGGAACTTCCTCATCTGTTCCGCGTCCCGGAACCATCGGCCGGTATATTGGTCCGGGACAGGGGTCGGATCGGGGATTTGGCGGTACTGAACGTCCTCAAATCCCGCGCCACGATACAAGGCCATCCATTCATCGGTTGAAAGCAGGTGCGTTGGAACATTGACAATCGGGCCCCACTGGTGTGCGTGTGGATTTTCCGCGTAGTAATTGATAAGGATCCACGCGCTTCCACCTTCGGCAAGGACCCGAAACATTTCCCGCACACATGCGGCGGGGTCCGGCCAGTAATAAGCGGACTCCACGGAAATAATCTTGCTGAAGGAACTACTTTCACACGGGATACTATCGGCTGCACCCTCCATGAAATTGAGGTTGGCGTATTCCTGGCTGGCGGCACCGGCGCGCCGGACCATCTCCGGGGCAATATCAATGCCCACAACCCGACCTTCCGGAGCCAGCCGCGCAATCCTTCGACAAAGCCAGCCGCTGCCGCAGCCGATGTCCAAAACGCGGTCGTGCCGCTGCAGGTCCATCAGTGGCAAGACGGGCTCAGTGATGGGAAGATGATGGTCCTCCATTTCTTCGCCGCGGCCGTCTGCTGCCCACTGGTTGAATTCGTCGCGGACTTTAACTTCAGCTGGGTTTTTCGTCATACGGGCCTACCGCCAAACGTATATGTAATGCAGTCTCAGGACAGGGTGCGTGTTGCGCGGCTGATCCCTTGTCACCAGCCCGGCCGCCACATCCGCACGCAGTAGAATGGCATATGTCCCGAAAGCACCTCATCCATCCGGGATAGAATGCCGATTATAACCACCTGTCGAGTGAGAAAGAAAGATTTCTGGAGGCGGGTTGCCAATATGAACCCTTCAGGTGATATTATGTTTCAGCTTGGGACAAGGAACGCCGTCATGTGATGGATACCTGGAACGGGTTGATCACGGGAAGAGTTGAATATGATTGAAATCATGATGAAGAATATCGCGGCTTATAAGAGTTCGCTTGCTGATGCGATGAAGGGAATCCAAAGCTTCAAGACGTTTGCCCTGGAAGCCGCAAGCGATTTTCAAAGCATTGCATCCGTCGCTCCAAGTTCGCGGCACCTGGCGCGCGCCATGCTGGATGGCCTGCCCATTGATCAAGCGAGGACCGTAGTCGAACTCGGAGCAGGCACCGGAGCCATCACGCAGGTCCTGTTGGAGGCGCTTCCCTCGCAAGCCACTCTGCTGGCGTTTGAAATTAACCCGGAATTCATCAGTTATATGGAAAAGCGTTTCTCCGACCCCCGGCTCGTGCTGCTGAACGCGCCCGCGGAGAGCCTGGGAGATGAATTACGCCAGCGTGGTTTGACCCGAATCGATGCGGTAGTTTCTTCGCTTTCGCTCCGCTTCATGCCTGACCACCGCCAGCGCATCCTGCAAGAGGCCCTTGCTCCCTTCATGGACGAAAGTAGTGTCTACAGCCAGTACCAGTACGTGCATGGCATGCGTTGGGAGAACGGCAAAATCCTGCGGCATTCTTCTCTGCCGTTCCTGCGCGAGTATTTTGGGTCCATCCAGTGCCGCACCATCTGGCGCAACCTGCCGCCTGCGCGCGTGTTTACCTGCCGCCAAAGGTTCACAGACCAACATGCCATCCAGGTCCGCACGAGTGGAAAGCCCTGCCAGGCAGGCTCACTGGCTGGCGGGCAGGCTTGAAAACATTTTCAGGATTCCCACCGGGAAGGACACCCTCGCATGCATTGGTTTGACGTCGTGATTCTTTCACTAGTTCAGGGTCTGGCCGAACTCCTTCCGATTTCAAGTTCAGCACATGTCATTATCACAGCGAAATTGCTGGGGGAAAACATGTCGACGCCAGCCAATGCCCTGTTGTTGGTGATGTTACACACGGGCACGATGTTCGCCGTGATCGTCTATTTCTGGCGGCAGTGGGTGGACACCTTCTTTTCATCATGGGAAGCGTTTTACCGGTTTGCCCGCATGGTTTTCGTGGCGTGCTTCATGAGCGGCGTTATTGCGGTACCGCTAGTGCTGCTGATCGAGCACGCCTTGAGTCACGGTGCCCATGGCGCCGAAATTGAGGCCCTGTTTAACAAGCTCAACTGGATTTCTCCAGCGCTCGCCGCCGCCGGCCTCCTGACCCTCTGGGCTGGCTTGCATGAGGTTCGCAAACCCGAGACGCCATCGGGCGCAGAACATCGGGAAGTCACCTGGCTTCAGGCCATCGTCATGGGAATCCTGCAGGGAGTGGCGATCCCCTTTCGCGGATTCTCACGTTCCGGGACGACCATCTCCGGCGCCCTGCTGGCTGGTGGCAGCCGTAGGATGGTGGAGTCTTTCAGCTTCGCCATCGTTGTCGCCATCACTCCGCTGGCCATCGCTCGCGAATTTTACCGACTGCTGCGCGCCAACGCCCACGCGGGAATTCATCTCACATTGGCCACAGAGATCGCCCCCAGCATTCTTGGCATGGTTTGCGCATTCATAGCCGGCCTGGTGGCCCTAAGATGGCTGTCGCGCTGGCTTGAGCAAGGACGCTGGTATTGGTTTGGAGTTTATTGCCTGGCGGTTTCCGTTGTCGCCATGGCGCTCTATATGCACGGATGGTAGACGCAGGACAGTCAGGGGCAAGCTGGCAGAAAAGCCGAGGCCGGCATCGGCACATTGATTCAGCTCTTGGATCGGGGGAAATTTCTCCCGGCTTACTTCCCGACTTTGGCTAGCAACTCCACAAACTTCTGCTCTCGTTCTTTCTGATCGAGGCCCAGGTGTTTCTCCATCACCTGTGTAGTGTTCATAGAGCAGAATTTAGGCCCGCACATGGAGCAGAAGGCGGCATCTTTGTAATACTCGTCGCCCAGCGTTTCATCATGCATGGAGCGCGCCATCTCCGGGTCCAGTGAAAGATCAAACTGCTTGTTCCAGTCAAAAAGGAAGCGTGCGTAGGAAAGAGCGTCGTCGCGGTCACGGGCGCCCGGCCGTTTCCTGGCCACGTCCGCGGCATGGGCTGCAATCTTGTAAGCGATGATGCCCTGGCGCACGTCGTCTTTGTTAGGCAGGCCCAGGTGCTCCTTGGGCGTCACATAGCAGAGCATGGAAGCGCCGTGCCAGCCGATCATCGCGGCCCCAATGGCGGAGGTGATGTGGTCGTAGCCGGGCGCGATGTCAGTAACCAGTGGTCCCAGGGTGTAAAACGGAGCTTCATGGCAAAGCTCTATTTCTTTGTCCACCTGGAGTTTGATCTGGTCCATTGGAATATGTCCAGGCCCCTCAATCATCACCTGCACGTCGTACTCCCAGGCTTTCTTCGTCAATTCGCCCAGAACTTTGAGTTCCGCAAACTGCGCTTCGTCACTCGCATCTGCCAGGCAGCCTGGCCGCAATCCGTCGCCGAGCGAAAATGAAACATCGTACTTCTGGAAGATCCGGCAGATATCCTCAAAATGCGTGTAGAGAAAATTTTCCTGATTGTTCTCCGCGCTCCACTGGGCCATGATGGCGCCGCCCCGGCTGACGATTCCCGTAATTCTGTGGCGCGTGAGCGGAATGAATTCACGCAGGACGCCGGCGTGGATGGTCATGTAGTCAACGCCCTGCGCGGCCTGCTCCTCAATCACCTCCAGCATGATTTCAGGTGTAAGGTCGCGGACCTGCTTCACTCTCGAAAGCGCCTCGTAAATTGGCACGGTGCCGATGGGGATCGGGCTGTGCCGCAGGTTGGATTCGCGAATCGCGTGAATGTCACCGCCGGTTGACAGGTCCATCGCAGTGTCAGATCCAAAGTGCACGGCGGCGTGGAGCTTTTCAAGCTCTTCCTGCAGATTGGAGGTGGTCGCAGAATTCCCGATGTTCGCGTTAATCTTGCATTTCGAAGCGATCCCGATGCACATGGGCTCAAGCTCGACGTGCCGGATGTTGGCAGGGATAATCATACGCCCGCGCGCGACTTCTGACCGGATCAGTTCCGGCGAGAGGCTCTCGCGCCGCGCAACGTATTCCATTTCCTCGGTCATTACGCCTTGCCGCGCGTAATGCATCTGGGTCACGATAGGGCCAGTTCTTTTCCTGACCCACTCACTCCGCAATGGATGCAACATGCCAGTTTCCCCTTCTCTATTGATAATAATGCCCCTGTACAAAATATCGATTACTGGACACGCGACGGGCCCGAAGGCGGGTCCTCAGAGGTGCCGCCGTCCAGGCGCTTACGCCCGGCAAAACCGTCTTCCAGCCCGTGCCAGTATTCGATCCGGACCTCTCCCTGTTTCCAGCACAGGAGAGCTTCCTCCCCTTCAATGATGCTGGGAAAATCGATGAGGCCTTCGTCAATATCCTTAACCAGGCAGCCTGTTTCCTGAATCTTGGAGATCGTTTCTACGATTCTTTCTGAAGCCTGGTCACGCTCCGTTTTCTTTTTAACGAGATCAGAGTACGGAGGATACGATCCTCCCAGGACCATAATTCGCGACGCTGCCCTGGTCAATTCCACCTGCGCGGCATCGACGGCTTGTTTGTGCTCCTGCGCTACCTTTAGAAATTCTTCGATCATTGGCAGAAGCTGTTCTGCCTCGTGACGGCTGAAATACTTTTCGGCCATTTCGACCCTGTACGGACACTCGCCGTTATACGCGGCGATGGACCCTTCTCCCTTTACTCTTTATTTCCCCGACGATCACAGCCCAACTTTCCCTACACGATCTCCAGCATCCGATCGAGAGCCAGGTGCGCCCAGTGGCGTGTTTCTTCATCCACCTGGACCTGGTTCACCACCTGTCCGGCCACCAGGCTCTCAAGCACCCAGCACAGGTGCTGCGGTGAGATGCGATACATCGTGCTGCAAAGGCAACCGCAATCGTCCAGCGAGACCACAAACCGGTCGGGGTGTTCCTGGGCCAACCGCTTCACCAGGTGGATTTCTGTTCCTACAGCAAACTTGCTTCCCGCTCCGCCTTCCTCAATCTTCCTGATAATGAATTCCGTTGAGCCGACTTCGTCCGCCAACTCACATACGTCCCACCGGCACTCCGGATGGACCACAATCCGGATGCCCGGGTAATCTTTCCGCGCCCGCTCCACGTGCTGCGGAAGGAAGCGCTGGTGAACTGAACAATGCCCTTTCCACAGAATTACTCGGGCACGCCGGATCTCCTCATCGGTCAGCCCGCCCATTTCTTCATGTGGGTTCCACACCGCCATGTCATCAAGGGGAATGCCCATGCGATAGGCCGTGTTCCTTCCCAGGTGCTCATCGGGGATAAAAAGGCCCTTCTCCCCGTGCTTGAGGGCCCACTCCATAACCTTCCGCGCATTCGATGACGTACAAACCGCTCCGCCCTGGCGGCCCACAAACCCCTTGATGGCCGCGGTGGAATTGATGTAAGTGACAGGAACAACTTTGCCATCTGCTCTACTGGTAACGGCGTCCCAGCAAACCTCCACTTGCTCCAGGTCCGCCATGTCCGCCATCGAGCAGCCGGCATTCAGGTCAGGAAGAATCACCACCTGGTGCTCGTTCCGCAGGATGTCCGCGCTCTCTGCCATGAAGTGGACGCCGCAAAACACAATGTATTCCGCTTCTTTCCGGCTGGCGGCCAGGCGCGAAAGCTTCAGCGAATCACCGCGGTAATCCGCGAACTTGACGACCTCGTCCCGCTGATAGTGATGGCCGAGGATTACCACCCGCGAACCCAACGCAGACCTGGCCAGGGCGATACGGTCGTCCAGTTCCTGCTCAGACAGTTCAACGTAATTTTCCGGTAAGAGACTTAACGTGCTTGTCGCCATATGAAACCCGTCAGAATCATATTTTAACACCCTGCGACCCCTGAGTGAGATCGCACAGATTGGCTGCGGCACGCGGATTGCGGCACTCATCCTCCAATGTAAACCATCGTCCGCGACGGCTGAACAAAATCCGGCTCATTAATCCGGTGCCCTGCTTCCTTATGGCCAACCGCTGAGCGAATCAAAGTCTCAATCGCAGAGTCTTCCGCGCCGGCACGAAGCAGCGCCGCAACGTCATGCTCTTCCAGCGAAAACAGGCACGTTCTCAGCTTGCCGTCGGCGGTCAGGCGGATGCGGCTGCACTGTCCGCAGAAAGGAATCGAAACGGGAGCAACAACGCCGATTTCCCCTTTCCCGTCCTTAAACCGGTACCGCAGCGCCGTCTCACTGGCTTCGTGGCGCCGTACTTCGACCAGAGGAAACACCGGATGGATTGTCTCAAAAATCTCGCGCGCCGTCACCACCAGCGAACGGTCCCATGCGTGGTCGGCATCCAGCGGCATGAATTCGATGAACCGGACAATCAGATTCTTTGTTCTGGCAAGGTCCGCGAAGCCCAGGATCTCGCCTTCATTGAATCCACGGACCAGTACGACGTTCACCTTAACCGGAGCCAGTCCGGCGTCCACCGCGGCGTCCACGCCTTTCATCACGCTTTCATACGAACCGGGAGTGCGCGTGATGGCTGCAAACCTTTCCGGATGCGAGGAATCCATGCTCACGTTCACGCGGCGCACGCCCGCCCGGGCCAGGTCCCCTGCCATCTCCGCCAGCAGATAACCGTTCGTTGTCAGCGCCAGGTCATGGATGCCGTCAATCTGCTTAAGCTGCGAGAGAAAATCTATAATTCCGGGCCGCAAGAGAGGTTCGCCGCCGGTCACGCGGACCTTGCGGATTCCAAGGCCGGTCATGATGCGCGCCAGGCGCAGGAACTCGTCCCATTCCAGCAAGTTCTTGTGGGGGAAATAGTTTTTGGGGTCGGCCGACTTGCAGTAGACACACCGGAAGTTGCAGCGGTCCGTAACAGAAATTCTCAGGTCGTGGATGTCGCGGCCGTAACTGTCTTTGAGCATAAACTTCCGCCGGCAATCAAATTCCTTCCGGCCCTCTTTAAGATCTGCGGGGCATCTAGCCTACAAAAACAAAAATGCCTACCCGTATCCGGCGTAGGCCTGTTCCCCTTTCCAAATACGGGAGGCGCCCGGATTTCTCCGCGCACCCTGCCGGCCTTCAGGGCATGGATTGTGGTGGAGGCTCTTTAGCTCCCGAAGGCTCGGAGAACACGTCTATGGTACCGCAACTTGCCAGTACGAACAAGGCTATGCTCGAGCGCCCGGCAATATCAATTCTTTGCCTTGGATCGAACGGCCCAAACAAAAAGGCCGCCTGTCAGCTTCTCAACAGGCGGCCCTTTCTGCCTCAACTCCCCACGGAAAAACTAGACGGAAACCTTCTCGGTATCCTCGGTCTGGTTGGCGCTGCCGATTTGCACCAGATCGGCCTTGGGCTTCTTGAGGACCACTTCCTCGTAGTATGCCCGGGCCTGTTTGGCTTCCCATTCGGCCTTGCGCCGCGCGCGCTGTTCCTCGGCCGCTGTCATCGGGACATCGTGCTCTCGTTCCCGAACCCGGGCAGCGTCCTCGGCGTTGATGGTCAAAGAGTGATTGTACTCAGTCAGGTTGACCTTCTTCCCAGCGGCGTAGATTTCATGCTTGCCGTGGCTCTTATACCACTCCGCGACCGTCGCGTTCTTGTGCATGTTCTCGATGATGTTCCGCCATCCGATTCCAGTGTTGTAGGCGCAGAAGGAAATTTCACCCTGCTGCGTCGCGTACGGAATGATGCACATTTCGGTGCGGCGGAAGTCATAGTTGAACAGGTCCTGGAACCACATGCCGGCTATGAAGAGGAAGTTCCAGGGATCCGAGCGGCGCTTCATCGTGTCGTCAAGCGTGCGGTCGGGGCTGGAGGCTCCGTAGACCTTGTCCGCCCGCTTTTCGCCGGTC
>DATLWV010000248.1:0-3097 GCA_035576145.1 Terriglobia bacterium | reverse complement strand
CGAATTTCCAGTGGCGCCCGGAGCGGCGCCACCCAAGCGTGTTTTTCGAGCTCGCGCCCGTTGATGCTCAGCGCGACACCGCCGGGATAATGCGCCCCGAGGAAATCGTCGAATGCCGGGTCGAGCAGGGGCTGGTAATGGCGCCTTAGCGTGCCTTCCAAAAAACCAGGATCGAGCAGCGGCGAT
The DNA here is from genome assembly GCA_035576145.1 of Terriglobia bacterium. Taxonomy (GTDB): domain Bacteria; phylum Acidobacteriota; class Terriglobia; order UBA7540; family UBA7540; genus SCRD01. The sequence continues at coordinate 2,911 of DATLWV010000248.1, read as the reverse complement.
AGCGCGTTGTGAAGCTTCAGACGGACGGCGGTTCCCCGTTGCTCGACCAGCCCAAGAGGCGGAACCCACTTCCAAGGCGCCCGATGGCGCGATGCCATGTGCCAGGACGTCGCCACGTAGCTTTTTCCCCGTCGCGTTTCTGTCAATACCTCTTCACAAACCAATAGACCCAGCTTGATGCCGACACCCGCAAAACCAATGCCCTGCCCGCGGGTTTTCGTGGTCGCGGCGATATCGTGGTAGCGCGCCAGCTCGCGGCGCTTCATCCCGGAGCCGTTGTCTACGACCGTCAGCGTGCGGTTCGCGGGATCGCATTCGAAGACGATCCGAGTCGTGCCGGAATCCAAAGCATTCGCTACGACCTCGGTGAGGATGGTCTCTTCGAGTGACCCCGGGTATGCATCACGCAAATCCTCCAGGAGATGCAGCAGATCGACGCGTGTTTCACCCATGTATGCGACCGGTTCTCTTAAGGCTCGTTTTCACCGCAGGATGTTTCATGTCCTGGCGCACACCTCGAGAAGATAAAAATGCGACGCCTCTTTCCGTTGTGGGCTGGCCCTATCTCTCTGCATGCCATCCCAAGTCGTCACCCCCGAACGTCTCAATCGGGGGTCCAGTCTGGAACTCCTCTGATAGGGGTCGGGAACGGCTTTCGCCGTCCCCGCCCTCCGAACCGTGCGTGCGGTTCTCCCGCACACGGCTCTCCCGTCGGTGGTTTCCTCATCGGGATTGGCGCGCAAGCTCCCAGGCTGCAACCATGGTGAACAGCCCGTGAGCAGCGAAGAATTTATTGGGCCAGCGCTGATGATCTTCTCGACAACGTCCCATGCCCGGTCGCTTCTCCTGCTTGCGTAGGATCGCTCGCAACCGTCGGCGCACCAAGCCGTCCATGCCGCTAAAGGTCATCGGATGAGCATGCTTGAAATAGTTAAACCACCCGCGCAGCGTCGGATTCAAATCAGCGATGATTGTCGCCAAACTATCCCCGCGCGTGCGCTTGGTCCTCATGCGGATGTGCTCGCGCATGACCTTGAGACTTTTGCGCCTCACCCAGCGGCGCCCTACGGCGAAGCGATAGCCCAGAAACTCAAAGCCTTGCCCCGGTTGCCGACAGTCTCCCACGTGGGTCTTTTCGGCGTTAAGACTCAGGCCATTGACTTCTACCCAGGCTTTTACCTCAGCCAGCCCCGCTTGGGCTTCTTCAGCACTACGGCACAACACCACAAAGTCATCCGCGTAGCGCACCATCCGATAGCCCTTCTGCACCACCTGACAATCCAGACCATGAAGATAGATGTTAGCCAACAGCGGACTGATCACCGCCCCTTGCGGTGTGCCGCCCGTCGGCGTCCACTTCTCCATGTCCTTGATGATGTCTTGATGCAAATAGGCTTCGAGCAGCTCAAGCACCCGGCCATCGCTCACACGCTCCTTTATGCACTCCATAAGCCGTGCATGCGGTATCGTGTCAAAGTAGCTCCTCAGATCGGCATCCACCACAAAGGTGTAGCCTTCTCTAAGCAATCGGCCCACTTCGCGAAGCGCGTCCTTGCAGCCAAGTCCGGGGCGAAAACCATAACTCGTCTTGAGGAACTCCCGCTCAAAGATGGGCTCCAGCACAAATTTAAGCGCCGTCTGCACGATGCGATCTTTAACCACCGGTATTCCCAAAGGACGATACTTTCCCTTTCCTTTCGGAATCTCCACGCGCCGCACCGCCATCGGCCTATAGGTGCCCCGCTTCAGCGCTATACCCAGTTCCTCCAGATACCTCTCCGCCCGGGCCGCAAACCGCTTGATGCTTTGACCGTCTACTCCCGCTGCTCCGCCATTGGCCGCTACCTTCTGCCAGGCTGCTTTAAGCGTCTCGGCTCGATACACTTTGTCGATCAGGCTGAACCATTGTCCTCCTTTGACGCCGTTTTCCAGCGCCGCCAACATGCGCTCGCTCCACACCGTGGCTTCCACCCACCCCCAATTACGTCGGTGGGTCTCTGCGCCTTGTGTAGCCTTCTCAGGCACTACCGGCGCTCGGCTTTCGCTTCGCCCCTGTGTGTTGCTCACGTCTCCACCTTCCTATCTCCCTTCCCTCGGGGCGGCTTTGCTTTCCGCTCCTCTCGCGGCTTGCGCCGCTTCGGTACTATGGAGACTCTGACTCCTGCGCCGCTCACCACCCCCAGCGCAGGTCTCCCCGCTTACTGCACCACACCTTCCCGTCGTTCCGTCTCCAACCACGCAGTGCGCTCCGATATCGCTTTATCCACCACCTCAGCGTATCGGACTCCTTCCGGGCTTCGCCCTGGAATCGCGGGCTCGCCGCCGCACAACGCCGAATCGAGTTCGTCCACCTACGGACCGACAATTCGCCTCCGGTTGCTTCCCACGCCGCTTCGAGCCGACGCAGTTACCTTTGGCTACGGAGCTGTGGCATACTCCGGCATGGACTTTCACCATGCTGATGTGGCGCCATCACGGGCGCACGATTCCCGCTTTCGCGGGTATGACGGTCAGGGCAGGGCCGATTTTTTCTGCGAACTATGGTTCCACCAGACTAGGCGGTGATTGAATAAAAATGATCGTTACGGCGAGCCCCGAAGTTTCGGCCTGATGGGTTGATCAGCTCCTGGCAGATGGACCCTTGACTCGACAACCTGCAAGTAGAAACATGCGTCCAGGGGCAAAGGAAACCTCTGCCATTCAGCCGGCGCTCTTCAAAGGGGCGAGAACATTTTTAAGGAGGCGCGCGCATGGAAGTGATCAAAGCCAATTTTGACGATACCAAGGGCATCCCCCCAAGCGGGCTTTGTGTCGGAATCCATCGGGCCGGAGCCATTCACAAAAAAATGATACGGAAGTACGGCGATGGACTCGCGGTCTGGTCTCTCCGCCCCGAGCTGGATTTTCTCCC
>DATLWV010000247.1:0-9467 GCA_035576145.1 Terriglobia bacterium | reverse complement strand
TGCAAACGTCAACGTCACCGATTTCGAATTGAAGCAGTATTACACTGACCACCTCTCCGACTACCGCATGCCTGACCGCGTGAAGGTCTCTCACATTCTTTTCAAGACCACGGGCAAGACCCCGGAACAGGTGAAACAGCTGGAAAAGACCGCCGCGGATGTGCTGGCCAAAATCAAAGCGGGCGCCAACTTCGCGGACATGGCCAGAAAGTATTCTGAAGATACCAGTGCATCGAACGGCGGAGACATCGGCTGGATCACGCACGGGCAGACCGTAAAGGAATTTGAAGACACGGCATTCAACATGCAGCCGGGGCAGGTGAGCGGGCTGGTGCACACCACCTATGGCATCCACATCCTCAAGGTTTTGGATAAGCAGACCGCGCATCTGCAATCATTCAATGATGTCAAGGATGCAATCCGAGAGACGCTCACGAAGCGGGCGATGGCGGCGGCCCAGCAGGACTATGCGGACAAGCTCGAAGCCAAACTCAAGGCGGACCCCAAGCAGTTTGCGTCGATCGCCAAACAGGCCGGGCTTGAGGTCAAGCAGACTTCTCTTTTCCAGTACAACCAGACTATTCCGGATTTCGGCTCGAACGACGCCTTCCAGAATCTGTCATTTCAGCTGCGCCTGGACGAAGTCGGGCAGCCCATCACCGTGCCCAAAGGCACGGCCATCATACAGGTGACGCAGATTGTTCCTGCCCACACCCCCAAGCTCGATGCCGTCCGCGCGATAGTGGAAGAGGATTACCGTGCCGCGCAGTCGCAGACCCTGGCGCACCAGAAGGCGCAGGCCTTCGCCGAGGCTGCAAAGAAGGGTGACTTTGCCAGGCTTGCCAAGGCCGGCGGTTATGACCTGCAGGTGAGCCAGGACTTTACGCAGCAGGATACGGTCCCCAATCTGGGACCCGGCCAGGGCGTGCCGGAAGCCTTCTCCCTCCAGCCCGGCCAGACCAGCGGGGTCCTTACGGCGGAAGGCAATGACGTTGTCATCCACGTCCTCGCTCACACGCCTCCGGACGAAAGCGGCTTTGCCTCACAGGAAGGCCAGATCCGGGAGCAACTTCTGACCCAGAAGCGCGCCCTTGCCTATGAGATTTACCGCCAGAACCTGAAGAAGGAACTCACGCGTGACGGCCAGCTTAAGATGAACGAGGATGGACTGAAAACCTTCCTGGCTTCGTATTCAACTCAGTGATGCCCAGAGGGCAGGTCTTCATCTGCCCCTACAGAACCCGAAACGTTACCGGTCCCTGCCCTCGCCCCCGGGGAGGGATTTGCCCCGCCAGCGAAAAGCCTCAGTATTTCAGTACGCTGAAACTCTATCCAACGCGCACGGAGGTTCTGGAGCCCGAAGGCTTGAGGCTGCGAAGAGGAGTTTGTTCCCCACACAGTCTTGTTCTTGATATTGATAACAGTGAAACGCCGCAATCATGCCTTCCCGCTGTGATAGAATGCCGCCACCCAGGTGCACGAACATATCTTGAAGAAGGCGTAATGGTCATGGGCGCACGGCTTGTTGATTTCCCCTGTCTTCCTGCCACGGCAAAACGCGAGCTGTTACCTTTGCTTCGCGCATGGATGCCGAGTTGGCCTTCGGCCTGAGAAGCCTTCTGCGGGAGGAACCAATGGCGAATTGGACGCGAAGAGGATTTGTCGGATCACTTTCCGGGGCGGCGGCAGCAACGGCGCTTGGCGCTCAGCCGGGCGGCCTGGCGTTCCCTGAAAAGCGCACGGGGCCGGTATCGATCAAGATCACAGATCTCAAATGCGCCATCATCGGCCGCAACCCAACGGTTCGGGTGGTCACGGACCAGGGAATTTCCGGCTACGGGCAGGCAGAAACTGCCAAGCCGTACCTCAAGCCGATGGTGCTGTTCTACAAGCAGTATCTGCTGGGCGAAGACCCCACGGACGTTGCGCGCGTGATGCTGAAGATCCGCCGCATGGGTGCGTTCAAGCCCTGGGGCTCAGCCGTGAGCGCCATCGAAATTGCGCTGTGGGACATCGCAGGGCAGGTGGCCGGATTGCCGGTTTACAAGCTGCTGGGCGGCAAAATTCGCGACCGCGTCCGTGCCTACAACGGGGCCGTGCGTTTCCCCATGAACGGCCAGACGCCCGCCGACTACGCCGAGAACATGGCAAAGATGAAGGAAGCCAAGGAAGGCTTTACGCTCATCAAACAGGCCGTGGGTTTTCACAATCCGGCAATGATGGCCGCTGTGCCCGATGGCTGGTACGACTATCCGCCGCGGTCCGGGCCGCCGCACGCCAACCGCGGTCTGCTCACAGAGCGCGGGCTCGAACACGTCATCGCCTGCGTGGAAGCCATGAAAAAAGTTCTGGGCGATGAAGTCGGGCTCGCGCTTGATTGCGGCCCCGGCTGGACCGTCAAAGATGCCATCCGGTTTGCGCGGGCGCTCGAACCGCTCCACATCACCTGGCTTGAAGACATCATCACCGGCGACTACACGCCTTACCCCAATGCACAGGTTTTCAAGCAGGTCACCGACAGCACCTCAACCCCCATCCACACCGGAGAGCAGATCTATCTGCGCGAGAACTTCAAGGACCTCATTGAAACGCAGGCGGTGAATGTGATCGGCCCCGATCCGGAAGACGTGGGTGGCATCGCCGAACTGAAATGGATTGCGGAATACGCCGATCTGCACGGAATCCTTGTCGCTCCACATGGCATTTTCGACGGGCTCTTCGGGCTGGCCGCGCACGTCCACATGGCGGCCACCCTGCCGCAGAACTACATTGCCTTCGAGTACCCCATCGGCGACCCGGCATGGTGGTATGACATTGTCGAGGGCCTGCCCGACCCCGTCATGAAACGCGGTTTCATCGACGTTTGGGACAAACCGGGCCTCGGCGTCACGTTTAATGTGAAGGCAGCCAAGGCGCACCTCAGGGACGAGGACCGCGACTTCTTCGACTAGTGTCGTACTATGCAAATCGGTAAACTACATAAGGCGCCGCCGTCATGCTGATCCCGCGGGGCGGGAGAAGCATCCCCGTATTTCGCGGCAAAGAAATGCAGAGACCCTTCGCTGCGCTCAGAGGGACAGACCATCGGAGAGAACATTCTTCTCCGTAACGCGAAACGAGGCCCCCGCCAACGCCTAAAGGAGGAATGGAAGAATGATTGTGCAGGTAGTGCGCTTCAAGTCGGGATTGCCCTATGAAGAGGTTGTGAAGAAGTGCGAAGAGCGTGCTCCTCAATACCGGGCGCTGAAGGGTCTTGCGCAGAAGTATTACCTCAAATTTGGGGGAACGAACGAATACGGAGCGGTCTATCTGTGGGAATCAGAGGCGGCCATGAAGCAATTCCAGGAGTCTGAGCTTCGACGCACGATTCCTTCCACCTATCAGGTACAGGGCGCGCCGGACATCCAAACCGCCCAACTCATCATGCCCCTTCGCGCCGCGAAGGAGACCGCTTCTTGATTTTGAAATCAGTGAATGGCTGCGGAGGACCGGCAGGCTGTCAGTCTGTGTTAACTGCCAGGGGGTGAGCAATCTTGAGTGACTCGATGTTCGATTATAAGCAGAGCCCGGGATCACAGGGAATCTTGAAGCATCCGAGGTACGTCTTTACTTTCGTTTTGATCGTCATGGTTGGCGTGCCCGCTTACCCCAGGGATTCGAAGGGCAGAACCGCACCGCATCCACCTCCTGCCACTCGAGGAAATTCTTCCCGGGATGCCGTCGTTGCCGTGTTCAGGTCGTTGGAAAAGGCCGAACAAACAGGGGACGGGAAGTTGTATCTGAGTGTTCAGTCCAGGAGAAAAATGGGTGAAGCAGGGGAGAAATTCATCCAGCAGTTGAGTAAAGGATTTCCCCCTGATCCATCGGTTCGCTACACGTTGATTGGTGTCCGGATCAGGAATGACCACGCCGCCGTATTGGGGAAAATCACCCGTTCGACGAGCTCCGCTCCACAGTACTACTTAGGGAAACTGGTATTGGAAAAGGGAGCCTGGAAAATTGCCGAGGACCTGCTTGACCAGCGACCCATCGACGCCTCGGCCCTGGAAGCGGCGATTCCGCCTGTCGGCGGCGCTTTTTCACACTCCGGCTCACCCTGGAAAAAAGTCCCCTATGCAGGGATAAACACAAAATGGTTTAAAGAGAATCAGATCGATTGGAAGCTGCAGGCGACGGCAGATGAATCTTTCCTTTATATCCGGTTCGAATCGAAGACGCCATTACCTGCGCCAGGCACGGAGATTCCACGGACGGATAAGGCCGAAGGAATTCCGCCGTCTCCGAATGTCATGGTGATCAGGACTGCAGGCGGAAAGAATTTCTCACTTGTCTTAAGCTCCAATCCGATGACCCGTGCGACTTTCGATGAGGCAGGCCGCGCGACGAGCAATCGTTTCTTTGTCCAATACTCGTTCGCCCTGAAGAACCCCGCAGGCGCAACCCTCTTTTCCGACAGCACCCGCGATACGTTTGATCCGCTGATTGCTGTGCAAGACCGATTCTTGGACCCGCGGCTTCCGCTCAAGTGTCTGTCGGTTGAGACTGCAGGCAGCAGCATTGAAATCAAAGAGGCGAATTCACTGGCAAAAATACTTCCCTACCAGGTAGCCACGTTCTTACGGTAGGGATTGGCAGCAGACGCATGTTTCTGGGAGTTCAGCTCTCACTCGAGGCACAGCGTGGGCGAAGCGATGGGGTGAGGCGCTTCGCAGCGATGCACTTCAGCCCGGCTATTCCTTCTACCCCTTACCCCGCTGATTACCAGTTAAGCCCACCGGAGGGCGGTGGCCAGGCACCCAGCATCTTCCGCAAGAAAACTACCTGTCCGCCGTGGTAGCTGTTGTGCGAGGCGATGACGTGGAGCAATCTCAGGCCGGTATTCTTTCCACGTTTCGCCAGCAGGTCTATTTTGCGCGCCCGCTGTTCCAGGCCAGCCAGGCTGCTGCGGAATGCCTTGGCCGCCTTCATCCAGTCTTCCGTGCTGGCTGGGGCGGGGCTCTTCGGCCAGCTCCCAGCAGCGTGTCTCGGAACCGGAGGCTTTTCACCGTCCAGCCACTTCACGGCCCAATCCTGCCAGAAGGTCATGTGGGCAATCAGATCGAATATTGTGTGGGGAGCGCCCTCGGGCCGCATCCCGGCCAGTTTCCAGTCGAGTCCCTCAAACAGATTCCCCGTGGCAGCATGTGCGCCCTCGCCTGACAAGGCGTTGCCCACCGCCTTTTGTATCACCTTATGATTACTCTCCATTGGATACCTCCCAGGAAAAGAGCGGGACAGGCCTCGCGATTTCAATCGGGCATGCGGTAACCGGAAATTGCCAGCAAGAGCTGGCGCCTGTATACACCCGCATTATCCCAATTGCAAGCCAGGGAAAAGGCGATGAACTGCAACGGTTAAGGATCAAGCAGTATTAGCGCTAACCTCCGGTTTCGAGGTGCCTGGATCTTCTGTACGGGCAGCCCGGCTCGGGCTGGACCACCGCTCTCATTCCCCTGCTGTTGTTGTTATTCACATCGGGTGAAGGCCTCACATTACAAGCAGGTTACAACTCTGCCCTGCGGAGCCGTGAGTTCCACGGTCCTGCTGGAAATCAACTTCCAAACTAATCAAGTATGCCAAGGGCGACTGCCCTCGGCAGGAGGAGTGGAACATGATTTCTGTGGAAAAAAGGACAATTTTCTTCGTTTTGTAACCAATCTGTAATACAATTGTAACATTGCTGTAACATGGAGCCCATCCGATGTGGCAGCGTGTAGCAGCGGCGTTACTGGTAATCGGATCGACTCTCACTGGCCTTCGGGCGAGTGACGTCGGTTCAACCCCCGCTCCGGTTGCGCAGCGTGATCTGGTAGCTCCATACTGCCATTACTCTTTGAAACTAAAGCAGTTCTGTCCGGTTCCAAACCTGGTGTCCGGTGTCATTTTGCGGGTCCGCATCAATGGGGGCCGGTCTTTCGATATGCTTCTCGACAGCGGCTCAGACTTAATCGTGCTGGGAAGCAAGGCCGCGCGGTCCGTGGGCATTTCCGGCGAATCAGCGAAGGATTTGGTGGGTGTTGGAAGCAGGCCGGTCAGCGTGGGAATGGCGAGGACCGTTGATATTGGTCCCGTCTCTTTCAGAAACTGCCGTGTGGGGGTTGTGGAAGGCCAAGTAGTTGAAGGGGCGGATGGTGTGATTCCCTTGAGCCTGTTCTCCAAGTTCCGTCTGCGCCTTGACCTGCATAAGAAATCGCTGGAACTCATTCCCTATCCGGGTGAGCCGGCTCCCCCGGTCCTCCCCACGCGTGGCGATAACAGGGACTATCTGCTGCTGGTGGCCACGGTCTTGAATGGAACCCACAACGGATATGTGTTGTTGGATACCGGCGCTTATTGCAGCGCCGTCTCAAGCAAAGTCGCACGCACTTTGAACGGTTTCCCCATGATTTCAGATGTCCCGCTTGCGACTGGGACGGGCGCCGCAACCGGCCAGCGCGTCTCCTCTGTGGTCCACTTCGCGATTGCAGAGCAGGACCTCATTCCGCAAGAGGTTCTGGCACTTGACCTTTCAAAGGTGAGCCGTCACTACGGGGTGGAAGTCATGGGGGTCCTCGGGTTTCCGGCACTGAGCAACTACGTTTTGACCATTGATTATCGTGACGGATGGGTCGAGATCGAGCCGCCGCAAAGCCTCTCCGCAACCGAGCCGCAAGCTGGTGACAAGACCAAACCACTAGCGCGTCTTGCATTCCGCTAGTTCTTCCTCGAAACAAATTCGTTGGCCGAGAGAATTGCCGGCTCCGAAGTCGGAGGCCACAGGCAGCGATCTCCTCTCCTTGAGGCTAAAGACATGGCGAGAGCTGACGGTAAGAGAAATCACTGACCCGCGCTACCCGTTACGCGCTCGATCTACCCGGTTCGTCAGATTCCCTGTTATCATTGGGCGGTTTAGGCTTGATGCAAGTTTCGGCGGGACGCGAATTTCACGGTCTGCTAAGGACGCGCCACCGGGAGAGGCAGGCAATGATTGAATCTCTGAACGTCATTCGGTCCCTGGGCCTGGCGCCTGTGTTTGAAGACTTGTATTTCGGCAGGGACGTTCCAGACGGCCTGGAGACCTACATGCGGTATCCGGCTGAGTTTCGGAACACCAGCCTGGACGACTGGCAGTCTCTCACCTCAGGCGGGCTGGTCCCCATCGTGGATGACGGAAATCTCCAGGAAGTTTGCCTCTTCGACACTCAGCGGCGCCGGTTTGTGACGAAGTCGATTGAGGAACCGGCGGAGATCGTACAGGAGTTTGATTCCTGGCAGCAATACCTTGCGCAGAGGCTCCTCGAAATTGCAGACTCGGGGCTGGACGACACCGAATTGGAAGATGTGGCAAGCACGGTCGGGTTTGAGCGGACAGCGGAACTGATTGCCCTGCTCGATGAAATGGAAAGCATGACCGATGCGGAAGCCGAGGAGCGCGCGGCGCGGTTTATCCGGGAGTCTGCAGCCTGGCGCCGCTGCCGCCACCTGCATCGCGGTGTTTGCGATGCGCGCACTCATCGAGTGCCACCCGACAAAGCGAGTCTGGCGCGGACGATTGCCTCACAGCGTCGCGGGGCCACGCCAGCGTTCTTCTAGCCGCGGCTTTATTCCGGTTCGGGCTCGGTAGATTTTCTTCTGCAATCTGGAATCTTGATTCTGTAATTCTGAATCGCGCGCGTCCCCTCCGCCGGATTTTTCTCTGTGGTTCCTGATATTGAAACCAGCGAAAAGCCACAACTGATAGCTACGGACAGTGCCTTCATGTCCGTGGTTTTTGTAACCCGGCAAGGGCTCACATTCAGAAACATTGCCGCCCGTGGCCCCCATCCGAGAGATGTCTGGTCGCCAGATTGCCTGGACTTCGAAAAACTGACATCTCGGGCCGGCTCCAATTCTAAGATCACTCGTCCATTGACAACATCGCGCGGCTTTGATACATTATGGACTGTCCAGTCCATAACTGGGTGACGAAGGAGTGGAAGACCGAAAATGCGCCCGAGAGAGTTCGAACCAGAGGATGCACTCGACCGGGGGATGCGTGTCCTTTGGGCCCGAGGTTATGAGGCGACTTCCCTCGAAGACCTGCTCGAAGCCATGGATCTTAGCAAGAGCAGCTTCTATGAGACGTTTGGCAGCAAGCACGATTTTATGGTAGCCGCTCTGACGCGCTACATCGACGTCGTGCTTGGCCAGCTGGCCAAAGATATGCGGGAAGGATCGGCTCGTGATGCCATTTTCCGGACGTTTGATTGCATGATCCCGACTCGTGGCATGCCGGCGAACGGATGCTTCATGCAGAATTGCACGATTGAATTGGCCCAACACGATCCCGAAGCCCGCGCGAAAGTCCGCGAAGGTTTGAAACGCCTTGAGGAAGGTTATTACCGCGCCGTTCTGCGTGGCCAGGAGAACGGCGAAATCGGGCGAGAGCAGGATGCACGCGAGCTTGCCAGGTTTCTGGTCAGCAGCCTTAATGGCATTGTGGTGCTTTCGCGTGCCGGGTTCGACAGGAAGAACCTGCTGGGGATCGCTGAGACAACACTGGGTGTTCTTAGGTAAATTTTTTTGCCATATTCTGGACCAATCGGTCCATAACGAAACACGACTTTAGCGGGTGCAGGAAAACATGGCCAGCATGTTGAGCACGGCTACATCGATTACGCACGTATCGAAGGGGTTTCCCATGAAGGCATTGGAAACCCCCCGGACGCGCCAAGCAAGTGAAAGCCTGCTGCATATAGAGGCGGCACCCTGATTTTGGGCCCTAAACACGACGAAGTTGTCAAACTAACAAGGAGGAAAAGCAAATGAAGTATTTTATGGACACGCACGACAAGACCAAAGGCACATTCCCGGCGCAGGCGCTAAGCGAGCAGGAATTTTTCGATCAATTCGACGCCCTCGATAGAGCTGCCGAGCAGTTTCATGTGGTCGGCCATGCCGCGCACGTGAATCTGCAAGAAGGCAAGGCGTTCTGCCTCATGTCCGGTCCGGATGAAGAATCAATCCGCAAGGCGCATGCGGCGATCAACTTGCCCTATGACTCGATCACCGAAATAAAGCGTGTAACGGGTGCGGACTTGCGCGTCAAGTCGCATCAAACCTCCCGCTGAGCATTGGGATTAGCTGCTGCACGCCAGACTCGCAAACCACAAACCGGGGCCGCGAGAGCTTCGCTGCATTCGAAGCTGTCGGGGCCCACACATCCTGGCTTTCGGAAGGCCTATCGCGAACCTCCGGCACTCAAGTCCGCGGATTTTCTGCAGCGGCAGTGTCCCCACCGCCGGTCACTTGCTCTGCTGTTCCTGATTTTGACATTGGCGGAAAGCCGCAATTGTTAGCCATGGACTGTGCCTTCCCGTCCATGAGCATTCTCGACCCGGCAGGAACCCACATTCAGAAAAATCGCAGACCGCGGCTGCCGGCCTTCGTGCCTACTTGGTGATTTCGCT
>DATLWV010000246.1:0-14128 GCA_035576145.1 Terriglobia bacterium | reverse complement strand
AGGATATCGAAAGGGACTTCCACAAATGGTTCGAGGGAATCGTGAAAGCTGCTCCGGAACTTTTCCCGGTGAAGCCAAAAATTCAGTTCCCAATTCGCTGGCTGCCGGGGTCTGCCATTGCGCGGAGCGAGCCATTGATTGCCGAGCTTGCGGAATGCGCCGGCAACGTGATGGGCAAGGAGCCGCTAATCCAGGGTATCGAGGCCCCGTGCGATATGTACGTGTTCCACCAGGCTTTCAACACCCCGGCGGTATTGTGGGGTGCGCGCGGCGGCAATACTCATGCTGCTGATGAATACCTGGAAATTGATTCGGTTGTTGCCGCCGCCAAAGCCCAGCTACAGTTCGTTTGTCAATGGTGCGGGGTTGCGGGCTAGCAGTGCCAGCGCCGTTTTGAGTTGCAAGAAACCCGCCAGAACTGGTAGAAAAGATAGATGCAGTGGGAGGTCGTCTAACGGTAGGACTGCAGACTCTGGATCTGCGTATCGGGGTTCGAATCCCTGCCTCCCAGCCAGCCTTCTTGCTTGAATTCACCCTCTTAATTATTTGTAACTACCGGGTAATGGCCTTTCGCCTGGCTCTACGCGCCTGGCTAACCATCCGAAGGCGAAATCGCTGTGTGTTTGAAAAGCGGGATGGATTATCATCGAATGCGAACGATTTCATAGTATTCAGGGCGCGGCAAAAAGGGGCTGGTTTCCGCTGAAATCGGCTGCTTGCTTTCCCGAATCTGCCAGACCACCTGGAGGTGATAGGTTCATGATATCAAGACGGGATTTCATTGCGTTGGGAGCTGCGTTAAGCGCAGGAGACGCGGCTGGGTACGCTGCGGGCCGTGGCTTGGGAGAATCCGGAGGTTCGGCGCCTGATTGCAGCGAGACGGTAGCGAATCCTCCCTGGAAGTATCTTTCGAGCTCGCAGGGAGATCTTCCGGTTCCGGAAACCTCTGACCAGCAGACCGGCTCAATGGTTGGCGATATCGATGGTGATGGGCGAATGGATTTTGTATTCACAAACCGCGTTAAGGGAAATGCCGCCATCTGGATGCAGAACAAGCGACACGGTTGGCGGCAGCACGTTATTGACCCGGGCCCGCTGAACATTGAAGCGGGCGGCACTTTGTTCGATATTGATGGCGATGGCCATCTTGATGTGATTGCCGGGGGAGACAGCACCAGCAATGAAGTCTGGTGGTGGCAGAACCCGTATCCTGACTTTGGCCGCCCCTGGAAGCGCCGAGTCATCAAGCGGTCAGGCAAGAACCAGCACCACGACATCCTGGTGGCGGATGTCCTTAATGAAGGGCGTCCACAACTCGTCTTCTGGAACCAGGGAGCGAGGGCGCTCTTCCTGGCCCGCATGCCCGCAAGGCCACGGGAAACAAGTACACCATGGGATTTGCGCGTCATCTATCAAGCCGACGCTCCCATGGAAGGGATGGCCATAGCGGATATCGACGGTGACGGTGTTCCGGAAGTGGTTGGTGGCGGCCGTTGGTTCAAGCACGAAGGTGGGTTGCAGTTCACCGCTCATGTCATTGACGACCGGCAGAAATTTTCTCGGGCGGCAGCGGGGAAACTCATCAAGGAGTCAAAGGGCGCCCAGGTAGCTTTTGACAGTGGGGATGGCTGCGGTGAATTGAACTGGTATGAACAACGGCAGGACGGCGCCTGGGTAGCACACAATCTGCTGGGCAAAGATGTAGTCCACGGGCACACGCTTCGCATGGCCGACATCGACGGGGACGGCAACCTCGACATCTTCTGTGCCGAAATGGCCAAGTGGTGCGGCTGGACCCGGACAGTGGACTATCCCCGCGCCCACCTCTGGGCATTTTACGGGGATGGACGCGGCAACTTCGAGAAGGTGATTATTGCCGAGGGCGGGCACGGCACACATGAAGCCCAACTGGCAGACTTCAGCGGCGATGGGAAAATGGACATCCTTGGGAAACCTTATATGGCCGGTGCCCCCGGAGTAGATATCTGGCTCAATCCCGGGCGTAGATAAGAGATCCATGTTGAACGTTTAAGATGAGAGGAAGAGCTTCGATAGGACTATCCGACCGATTGTCCGCAGGGTCATAATGGGATTTCGGATGCACTTCTTGCCGGTTTCGCGCGGGAATCCTTCGGTGGACCGGAAGTGGCGATCAAATCAAGGCAAAAGAATACCTTTCTGTTGGAGAACGCAAATCCCTTCAGAAATATTCGAATCCGGCATAAGGCATAAGAATCGCAGGGCCACCCGCTGGGTCAGACGGCTGCGAGCGACTCTCGGAGCACTCTGCGCGGCATTGTTACTTGCTTCAAATGCAAGAGCAGAGAGGCCCCAGGACTTGCAGCCGCAGGGCTATGTCAATGACTTTGCCGGAGTGATCAACCCGGAAACGCAACGGCGGTTGATCACCCTCTGCTCTGAGGTGAACCAGAAAGCACAGGCACAAATCGCCGTCGTGACGGTGAAGTCGCTTGAAGGTGAGCCGATTGAAAACTTCTCCATCGACCTGGCGAGCCGCTGGGGCATCGGGCCCAAAAAGAAAGACCGTGGCGTTCTGATCCTTCTTGCGCCGAACGACCGCCGATATCGGATTGAGGTGGGTTACGGCCTGGAGCCGATCCTGCCAGATGGTCTTGTAGGTGATTTTGGCCGCCAGGCCAGGCCGCTGCTGCGCGCCGGAAATTACAGTGCGGCGTTGCTGCAGATGACCCAGCGAGTAGCCGCTGTCATCGCGAAAGATCGCGGCGTATCCCTGGAAGCCCTCGCGGGGAAGACAACCGCTTCGGAACCGGAGAGCGGCGGATCACAGACGGGTCGCCCAAATCTTGAGGGGTTTCTGACAATCGCCATCTTAGTATTCTTTGCGTTTTTTTCGTTGATCGGTTTTATCGTGCCACTGCTCCGAGGCCGGAGCCGTTACGGCCGAGCGCACGGCGTCTGGTGGTGGGGCGGCCCATGGTACGGGGGTGGCATGGGCGGCGGCTATCGAGGCGGGTCGTGGGGCGGCGGTGGATTCGGTGGCGGTGGAGGATTTGGCGGGTTCGGCGGTGGGTCGTTCGGCGGTGGCGGGGCAAGCGGGGGTTGGTAAGAGGGAGGGAAATTCGTGGAAAAGTTGCTCGCGCAGTTGAAAGACAAGTTGCAGGCCGCAGCAGGTCCCAATCTGAGGGCCATCGTGCTTTTTGGTTCGGCCGTACGCGGTGAGTATCACGAGAAGCACTCTGACCTGAATGTGCTCTGCGTGCTCGGGTGTGCCACTGCAGAAGACATCGGAGCGCTGCACGAGACCGCTACGTGGTGGGAACGGAAGAAATTCCCCGCGCCTCAGATATTCACTCTGGCCGAATTGCGCGCCTCGGCGGATATTTTTGCGATCGAACTGCTTGACATGAAGACGCATCACAAGATGATTTATGGCGAGGATTTCTTTGCCGAACTGGCAGTGCCCATGCAGTTGCACCGGCTACAGGTTGAGCGCGAGCTTCGTACCAACTGGGTGAAACTACGGCAGGGAATCCTGCTGGCGCCACATAAGGACCCGGTGTTGATGCGTTTGATGGACGCGTCCTCGTCCACCTTTGTCACGCTTTTCCGGCATGTTTTGATCGCGCTGGGAGAGAATCCGCCGGCTGGAGGGCGTCAGGTTGTGACTGATATTGCAAAGCTGGCGGGCGCACGCCCGGAGGCGTTTCTCTCGATTCTCGACGTGCGCGAAGGAAAGCGCCAGGCCCGCGATGTTAAGGCACGAGAGGTCTTGCGGGAATATCTGGATCTGGTCGAACGGGTGACGGATGAAGTGGACCTTAGGTTGGCGGGCGGGACGTAGGCAGGGTCGAATATGCGGGCGGAATCGTTGTATTGGGAGGGACGTGATGAAAAAAGGCTGGCTAGTGCTGATTGTGGTAGTACTGGTTGTCCTGATTTTTGGCGGTATGTATGTCAGCGCGCGAAACACCATGGTGCGGAAGAACGAGGCGATTAAGTCGGACTGGGCACAGGTGTCAGTGGTGCTCGAGCGCCGCGCCGATTTGATCCCCAATCTGGTGGCAACGGTGAAGGGCGTGGCGGCGCAGGAAGTCACGGTTTTTACGGCTGTGGCTAATGCCCGCGCGAATTTGATAAACGCCCAAACTCCCAAAGACAAAATCGCGGCAAACCAGGAATTGGACGGAGCGCTTGTGAAGTTTCTGGCCCTGACAGAAAACTATCCCCAGCTTCGGTCGAATGAAAGCTTTCTGAGGCTACAGGATGAGTTGGCAGGCACGGAAAACCGCATTGCGGTGGAGCGGCGCCGGTACAATAACGCCATCCAGGACTACAACGCCTATATTGGACAGTTTCCCAATAACGTTTTCGCAAGCTGGGCGGGCTTTCAGCGAAACGACGCTTATTTCGCCGCTACTCCGGCGGCGCAGCAGCCGCCCAAGGTTGAATTTCCTCCTGCCCGGCAGTGAATGAGCCGTTGCTGTAGCCACTCACTCCTGGTTGTCGGGTTTGTCCTCTGGCTGGCGTATTGTCAGTCCTGCCGTCGTGTAGACGTTGCGGGGGTTCCACAACATCCAACCGTCGCTGCCAAAGGTTTCGGCGGCTTGAATCTGGTCCCTGATCTGGTCGGCGCCGAATTTCCTGCGGTCAAACGCATAGTCCCGAAAAGCCTGCAACCATGGCCTGAAGTGAACAGGGTTGAGCCCTGTCCGCTCGTGGGCGCGGGCAAGCGTGAGGCGGATGATATCCAGGGGATTTTCAACAGGGTTTCTATCCCCCGGGATGCCATATTGGAACGTCGAAGGATAGAGCATGGGCGAGATGTAATCGACTATCTTCCCAATCCGCTCAAGTTTCTGGCCGATCCCGGTATCATTCTGGTTCCAGCAAACGTAACCAAAGATGTCCGCGGAGAGGAACACGTTATACGGCGCGAGCCTCTTCCGCGCTTCAGTAAGGAACCCGGCGATAGTATCGACTCGTGCATCTTCGTTATTGGGCTCCGACAGCACTACATTCTTGTTGTCCGGAAACCGGACATAATCAAACTGGATCTCGTCAAAACCCGCCTGGGCAGCCTCGACGGCAATCTCGATGTTGTAGTTGCGGACGTCTTTCTTAAAGGGATCCGTCCAGGCCATATTTTCACTGTCACGCCAGACTTTCCCTTCTTTCGTCTTCACCGCCAGGTTGGGCTTTGCTGAGGCCAGCATGTCATCTTTGAAGGTGACGATGCGGGCGATCAGGTAGAGGTGCTGCTGGTGCAGTTCGTCGAGCCGGGCTTTCAAGTTCCGCACCGTGATAATGCTTTGCGCACCGTCTTCTTTGGCAAGAGGGATCGAGCTGGGATAGGAAATCATGCCCCGGTCGCCTTTGACGTCGATAACCAGGGCATTCAGTTCCGTCTTCTCGATCAGCTGAACTGCACTGCCACGAATTGAAGAATTTCCAATTGCGTAGAACGAGAGGTAGAGGGCCTTCGGCCGGAACGGCACCAGCTTGACCACGGCCTCACCGGCGGTGCAGGAACTTAAGGGTAGTTCTGTCCGCAGATACCCGGCTGCCCTGATACCTGCCGTATCGCCCGATCCTGAGGCCTGGAAGACACCGTCGCTGTCGGTTCTGACGACAGTGTTCCCGATAGTAGCCAGAGCGCCCGCTATGGGAAGGCCGGATTTCGCGTCCAACACTCGACCGCGACACCCGCCCGCAAAGGTCAGCACAGGTGTCAGCGCGAGTGCCAAGCACAGCAATGCAACTGCCGCGAAGGCTTTAGTGCCGAGCAGGCGTGCCATTGAGAATATTCTCAAAGAAGCGTCCGCTATCCCGGTCTGTGACCATATAGCGAGATATTTCCATGACATTGTCGGAATCGCCTGCGCGTCTTCCGTCGAGTGCAAATGCAGCGGTGTATCCTGCTTCGGATGCTTTCTGCGTGAGTTTTTGATCATAAATTCCAAACGGCCAAGCCAGCATTGACACACGGATTCCCAGCTTCTGGTCGAGAACCTCCCTGGAACGGCGAAGCTGGACATCTACAAACTTGTTGTACTGGGTTCGCGTCATGCGCCTCTTTTCACTTTTGAAATTGGGATGCCAGTAAGTGTGGGATTGAATGTCAAAAAGTCCTGTAGCTTTCAGCGCACGCAACTGCTGCCATGTCATGGCATATGACGCCCTCGAAATAGCTGAAGGGTAAATAAACAGGGTCACAGGAATCCGGTACTTCTCCACGAGTGGAAGGGCCTCCGTGTAAACAGATTCGTGGCCGTCGTCCATGGTAATAACCACAGAACGGGGAGGCGGTGGGGGCGCCTTGCCCTCCCTGTACGCTACATATCGGGCTAGAGGAATAAAGTGATAACCGTGCTCTGCCATGTATTGAAGCTGGAACTTGAAGACTGAAAGTCTCACCGTCATGCTGTCAGAGCGGGATGAGTTAAACCTGTGGTAGTCAAAGATGAGGACTTGATGGCCGGAAGCCTTTACTGCACCTTTTAGAGGGGGTGAGGGCATGACACCCGCGATTAAGGACCCCACTACAATCAATAAAACCCTGTAGAAAACGCCTTTGCTCATTCCCGAGTGATCGAAAGCCTCATGATTCCTCCCCCCGAGGCAGAGTCTAAGAATGCGCCTGACTCTTACGTTCGTCAATAGCTATTCTTCATGTACCGGTTTTTCCACAGGGCCTGAATGGTTCCTGGTTGGCCTGGCCCGTGCGCCAGCGTTGGCATTTGACCGTATCCGGACACGCCGAGGCTATCTTGGTACGTTAACTTCTTTGATACATTATGAAGAACTTACCTGGTATATGCAAAATTTTTCCATTTTAGCCTTGGGCGTTTTTGAGAATGTCAAATGATATCAATAGCTTGTTCCTGTTCCCGCCTCCGAATGGGATTGGAACCTCCCTTGCGGGTGTATGGGGGAACAAAGCGCAGGGTTGTAGTGTCTTTTCAGGCGGCTAAGCAACAGGAAGGTTTGCGGGACCGGGGATGCTTTGTGACTCCACTTGAGGGATACCGCCGGTTCTGGCGGCAGTTGGTCCGAAGGCAGGGTTAAGACCCGATTTCTTAGCTAAAGCAGCTAGCGTATCGTAATTGGATTTGCTGCGCGAATGCCGCATTGACTTTGGCTTCCAAACCTTCACTGTCAGCCTGCGCGAATTAAGTAAGCTTCTGCCTGTGCAGGTGGGAAATGGTGGATGCCATTACGATATTTCTGGTCGGCCTCCTCTGTGGCATTGTCGCCGGTGGGGTTCATTTCCGCCAGCAACGGAAGAAAATCAAGTTCTATGAATCGTACATCCACCAACGGTTGGAGGAGGCATTGCCTCGTGCAGTGGACATTCTGAAACGCCGCTGAGCCGGGTGGTTAAGGCTCCTGGGTTCCTTTCCAGGGGGTTGTCTCTGCTGGCGTCTGCCCTATCAGAATTCATCGGTAGCCGTCATTCCTTAAATTTCAACCAGACGGAACTTCTCTCCACCCCTTTCCGGAACTCAGTTCGTAAGATAAGCCATGTCCGGGTTCAGGTAACCTCCTTTCCTTGGCCAACCTCCGGACTCGAGGGGCCGCTAGGCTTCTTCTTTTCATGCATGACCGGTGGCTTCATCGATAAACTGAAGGCATGAAAAGGAAACAGACCCAGACAAATTGGGCCGCTAATATTTTGCTTCTGTTTCTATTGCTTATAGGAGGTGGGACAATTCTGACTGCATCCCCAATCACAACCAGCAATCTGGCCCCCCGCCCAGGAGGCGAGGCATTGTCAAACCCCAGGGAAGTGGAGCCTTTCTTTGACAGTTTTTTCACGCGGGAAATGGCCAGGTGGCACATTCCCGGCGCTGCCTTTGTACTGGTGAAGGACGGGAAAGTGATTTTCAGCAAAGGCTACGGTTACGCGGATTTGGGCAGCCGAACGCCCGTGGTTCCAGAGCAAACTGTGTTTCGGGTGGGATCTGTTTCAAAGGTTTTTACGGCTACGGCGGTAATGCAGCTTGTCGAGGGCGGTAAGCTCGACCTCCACGCGAACGTCAATCACTACCTGGCGGGATTCAAAGTGAAAAATTCTTACCCGCAGCCGGTGACTCTGGCCGAACTACTGACGCATTCCGCGGGTTTCGATGCCAGCGTAATTGGGATAGCCGCCCGCAGCCCTTTGCAGGTTATCCCGATCGAAGATTTCCTGGCGCAAAAAATGCCTCCGGTCATGATGCCGCCGGGAAAGATTTACAGCTATTCGAGTTTTGGAGTCGCGCTGGAGGGCTACGTGGTGCAGAAGGTTTCCGGCGAACAGTTCGATGACTACATCGAAAAACACATTCTGCAGCCGCTCGAGATGCGTGACAGCAGCTTTAATCTGACGCCGGAACTGGCTGCGCATCATGCCACGGGTTATGAATACCGTCGCGGACGCTATATTTCTCAGCCCATCGATTATTTCAACATTCAACCTGCCGTGGAGCTTTATTCGACGGCCGCCGACATGGCACATTTTCTGATCGCGCAAATGGAGGATGGGCAATACGGTGACTCACGGATTCTGAGCGAGTGGTCAGCGGGAGAGATGCACCGCAGGCAATTCACCGAAGACCCCCGTCTGGCGGGGCGTACATTCGGTTTTTACGAACGTTTTGTGAATGGCCATCGCGCGATTGGCCACGGGGGAAATATCCGCGGTTTTGCCAGCCTCCTGATTCTGGTGCCGAAGGAGCACGTTGGATTTTTCCTGGCCTTTAATCGCGACGAGTCCAGGTTTGAAGACGCCTTGATAAACAGTTTTTTCAATCGCTTTTACCCGCCAGACAATGGCGATGCGCCGCCCCTGCCCTTGCGCCTTTCAGCGTCCGGCCTCAGCAAGTTTACCGGGAGCTACCGGAGCAATCCTTATTCCCGCCTTACGTTTGAAAAGCTGATCACGCTCTATTGGCAGTTTCGCATCACGGCCAACCCGGATGGATCGCTGGAGTTCCATTATCCTCACAACTTCAAACCTTCCGCGCGCTGGACGCCGCTTGCGGCGAACTATTTCTTGTGCAGCGACGGCCAGGGCCATGCTGTCTTTGACAACGCTCCAAACGGAACCGTCGCTCACGTGTTTACAGACCGCGACAGTTACGAAAAGGTGCCGTGGTACGGAACGGCGGCGTTTCAGGTGGCACTGGTGAAGGCGCTGATGCTGATTCTCATTTCCGGATGTGTGTGGTGGCCGCTCCGGGCATTGGTTCGGCGATTGCGCAAGGGGCCTTCGGGACAAACAGTCGGCCTGCGCCGGGCAAGATGGTGCGCTGCAGCAATGGGGATTTTGAATGTGTTCTTCATTGTCGAAATGCTGCACGTGCTGACACGCATGGATGACTGGGACTTTGTTTACGGCGTTCCACCCGCGATCAAGGCGCTGCTGTGGATTCCGATTCTCACCACCGTGCTGGCTGCCATTGTGCTCTATTTTGCAGCGCGCGAGTGGAAACGCCAATCGTGGTCCGTATGGAGCCGCGTCCACTACAGCGTGATCGCAGCCGCGGGACTGGTCTTTGTGTGGTTTTTTGTGTACTGGAACCTTCTTGGCTTTCACTACTGAGCCGATCGAGCCGTCATGGCAGGGACCCGGAATAAAGATGGATTGCCGTGGTGTTGGCCACATGTGCCCTTTCGCCCCACTCGCCCGCATGCCTTTGTATTAGAATGGTTAAAAGGAGATTTTGGACCCATGGACAACGAAGTTTTGAGGATTGCGGATAAGGAATTCCGCTCGCGATTATTTGTTGGTACAGGTAAGTACAAGAGTTTTCAGGAAATGGTGCGCGCGCACGAAGCTTCGGGCGCGGAGGTTGTTACCGTGGCTGTGCGGCGCGTGAACCTCACAGACAAGAGAAAGGAATCGATGCTCGATTATATCGACCGGAAAAAGTTCTTCATTCTCCCCAACACCGCCGGCTGTTACAGCGCGGATGAAGCAGTGCGGGCAGCACGCCTGGCGCGTGAAGTTGGATTGTCAAACTGGATCAAGCTGGAGGTGATCGGCGACCAGAAGACATTGTTCCCGGACAATTTCGAACTGGTAAAAGCAACTGAGACGCTGGCGCATGAAGGCTTTGTGGTACTTCCTTATACCAACGACGACCTGGTCGCCGCCCGGCGACTGATCGATGCCGGAGCGGCCGCCGTAATGCCACTGGGCGCTCCGATTGGATCCGGGATGGGCGTTCAGAATGTTGCCAATCTGCGGATCCTGCGCGAGATGATCACGGAGGTTCCTCTCATTGTCGATGCCGGTGTCGGGACTGCATCCGATGCCTCGCTTGCGATGGAATTGGGCGCGGACGGGGTGCTGATGAATACCGGAATCGCCGGCGCGCAAGACCCGGTCCTGATGGCCGAGGCGATGAAGCACGCCATCACGGCGGGGCGAAAGGCTTACCTGGCTGGCCGCATACCCAGGAAACTCTATGCAACCGCGTCCAGCCCATTGGAAGGCGTGGTTCGCTGAGGATGATGGAGTGCGGGCCAAGGCTGCTTCGGTGGAGGAAGGACGTCTGCCCCCATCCGAATCGACATAACCTTTCCAAGGCGGAGGACTTAGCGGCGCCTCGAATTTTGTGCGGGTGGATCCTGCTTTGGACCGGCCGATGACTGTGCCATTCCTTTGTCAGGCAGCATGTAAATGATTTCGCCGGGCTTGGCCAGTCTCAACTGGTCACGGGCCTGTTTTTCGACGGCCTCGGGATTGTTCTTCAAAGCGTGGATTTTCTGCTCGAGCTGCTGGTTCTCTTCTGAAACTGTTTGAATCTGCTTCTGGAGAGTGTTGTATTCCTTCTTCTCGCGCCGGAGGGTCATGTACCCGTTCCGGCCAAAAATTTCATGCATCAGCATAACCAGGCTGAGCAAGGCCATCACAAAGATGGCATTACGCCTGAGCGTTTTGCGGTCCCAGTTGAAAAGAGTCATAAACCTTAAAGAACGATCTCAGCTCATCATGTTCCGATTGGTGTGGCATGAGCCTCCCTCCATCCGGAAACCGGCGCAGATGCCAGAATATCACCATTTACGCTGAAGTATGCAAGCAAAGTATTGCATTCTAAGGCAACTTCTCAAGTAATCCGTTATCCAAGCTGTGTTTCGAGCACCCCGGGTTCGATTGGGTTGGCGGTGGCAGACGGTCTGGTGTATCTTGGGAATGAGGTCTGTAAAAAAGAAGGAAAGAGCGGACAATCCCGGAATTGCCAGGGAATCCTGCCAGTTTGGCTGGACGCTCCACACCCGCACCAATTGTTTCCCAGCGCCCTCTCCGTCCGCGAGGAGGTCATATGACCGACAAAGTCGTCATCATGGTAACGGCGTCCAGCCGGCGGGAATGCCGCAAGATTGCCCGGCGGTTGATCGAAGAGAAGCTCGCAGCCTGTGTCAATATCACACAGCCCATCCAGTCTATTTACCGCTGGGAAGGGAAAATAGATCAAGGCAAGGAATTCCTGATGTTCATCAAGACCACACGTGACCTGTTTCGGCAGATCAGAGCAGAGATCGCCTTGATCCACTCTTACCACACTCCAGAGATCATCTGCCTGCCAATCATTGACGGTTCGCCGAATTATTTGCAATGGGTTGCTGACTCAGTACGGCCCTCCGAAGAGCCCGTAGCATCAAAGGGATAACGCGAAGCACGACCGGCCGTCCTGCAAAGTGATTGTCGAATCCCGAATTTATTTACTATGCGGTCAGTAACTCTACCGTTCTTGACAGTTATTGTAATTAAACCTAGAATCTATTCATCTGCGGCGGTTGGAATCAGTCAAGTCCAATTGCCTAAATGAGATACGAGAAGGAGCGACTGACCTTTAGTAGTTTTGTAGTAAACACGCATTCCGGGATATGATTGCGGGTCGGCAATCTCAACCATCCTGGGACATGCTCAACCAACTTGTTTTAAAAGACTTGGGTAGGTTGACGCGCTAATTGCTTCCAATTGCCTATTTTTTCTTCAGGTCCTCTTCAGGAGTTTCAGGGTATCCAACCGGGACAGGGATCCAGACGACAGTAAGTCGATGTTTAAGGATCGGGGGGAGAAGACGCCATGTTGAAAAACATGAGATGGTCTATCTGGAGTTTCGCACTGTTGGTTGTCTTTTCGACTGTTCTCAATGCTCAAGATTTTGTTTACACAAATAACGACCTTGCAGGCGCTAACTCTGTTTCCGCCTTTTCCGTGGCTGCAAATGGCACTCTGAGTCCCATTGCCGGCTCGCCGTTTCTGACCAGCGGCGCTGGTACCGGAGGGGGCCTTTATTCTGCCAACCGCATTATCGTGGTGAATGATTTTCTCTATGCCTCCAACTCCGCGAGCAACACGGTCAGCGCCTTTTCGATTGACCCTGGCTCCGGCTACCTTACGCTTGTGAGCGGGTCGCCGTTTTCGACTGGCGCCTTCAACGATGCCAGTAGGTCTGGGATTTCACTGGCTGCGACTCCGGACGGAAAGTATCTTTATGCAGGCAGCACGGGCTATGACTTGAATTTCAACTTCGGCCCCATCACCATCTACAGTATTGGCGCCTCGGGTGCGCTCGCGACAGTGGGCTCGGCTGCAGTAGGCAGCGCTATGTCCAGCATGAAGGTCAGCCCGGACGGCAAATTCTTGGTGGTAGCGCTCTATCAAACCGGACAAATAGCAGTCTTCGCCATTCAGTCTGACGGGACGTTGCAGGCGGTTACCGGTTCTCCGTTCACTCTTACCGCGGGCGCCGCCACGGGCGTAGATATTAATTGTGGCAGCAACCTGCTTTATGCCGGCGGGCCAACGGGGAATATTTACGGCTTCAATTTCGCTTCCAACGGGCAGCTTACAGCCGTGACGGGTTCACCCTTTGCTTCGGGAGCGTCAAGCAACCAAGTGGTGGCACTCAGCACAGACGATAAGACACTGTTTTCAAGCAACCAGGGTGACAATAGCGTAACGGCATTCGAGGTGGTATCGGGCGGTGGCCTGACGGTCCCAGGAACTTCCGTCAATGCTGCCGGAACAGCCGGTACAGATACTCTTCCCACCGGACTGGCGGTAAGCAAGGATGGCACCTTCCTTTTCGCCGCTGATACATACAGCGCGGTTTCAACGTTTGTTTTAGGAGGGTCATCACCTCTCATCTTTGGCTCGCTGACTGCCACGGCGTCACCATTGCATTCACTTGCCGCTTACCCTGCGAAGGCGTGCTCTACTTCTGGCACCGATCCGGCTGGCCTGGTTGCAAACCTGCAGATTCTTGCGGGACCGCCGCCGGGCTTTGACCTGGAAGCTACACTTGTTCTCGACAGCGGTCTGGTTGTCGACCCCTTGACCCAGCCGGTGGCCATTCAGATTGGAACTTTCGTCCTTAACTTGCCGGCGGGTTCTTTCAAAGTGTTTCAAAACGGAACCCACTCCTCAATTTACCTTTTTCAGGGTGTCATCAACAGCATCACGCTCAAGGTTCAAATTACACCACTCGGCCAGAATCAATTCCAGATTTCTGCCATTGGCAAACAAATTGATCTGACCAGCCTGGTAGATCAGTCAGTGACGGTTGCGGTGAGCATCGGCGGCAATTCAGCAAGCACGATCGACCCGCCCAAGAAGACAGGTTCCACCCACGGGAATTGGCGCAACCAGTGAGACTGAAAGCCTGTTCAAAATGGAGGACGGGTGCCCGGTTCGACAGGATGAAACGACCCTTCCGGGCATCCGCAATTGTGGCAACCCCTCAACATACCCAAACTGATACATTTGCGTGGCTGCCATAGCAGCTTCCTCAGCAGCAAACCTCTGGCTTACCTCATAGCTTGAACCCCTTGATAGACCTCGAGAATATCAGTACCTGAGTCGCTTGCCGACAGGCTGACAATGTGGGTATTCCCGGAAGGCTGGAACTCCGGGTGTTTTCACCGTTGAGAATTGTGTGACTAGAGCCGCGTGTTTGCCTGATGCGGAAGGTGTTTACTTCAGTAGCACTTGCGTTTGGCAGTGACTTGGGCGATGCTACCCGGAAAGAGACTTACATAGTTGCAGCTATTGGCGCGAAGGCAAGGGGAGGGACGGGCTGATGCTGAAATTTATGAGGTGGTCTGCCTGGAATTTGGTCCTGGTGGTTTTGTTCCCAGCGGCCGTGGCAGC
>DATLWV010000245.1:0-3579 GCA_035576145.1 Terriglobia bacterium | reverse complement strand
ATCGATTCGGTGCGGCCCTGAGCTTGCATCGCCGATAGCGGAAGGGCGCTCATCCCCAACGCGGCCAACGATCCGGCTCCTGCCTGCTCGAGAAATTTCCTCCGTGTCGTGGGATTGTTCTTCATTTCTTTTCCCTCAATTCAGGGAATTCGCTGAATAACCGCCTGCACTTTCCTACCATGGCGATTGCATAAAACAGAGTGCAGATTACGAGTGCACGTTTCATTGCTTCCCCCCGGATGAAGTGATGCAGACGAAGTGATGAATCCTGAGTGTAGACGACAGCAGGCACCGCAGGCAATCAGCGTTTCGACTGGCCGCGGAACGCGCCATCAGTTACCCCTTTTGGTCCAGGCCAACCATGCTAGAATCGGTTCAAATGGTCAGAAGAATCTGCACAGGCATCATCACAGCTGTCGCGTGCGTCTTTTGCACTCAGTCTCCAATCGATTCGCCCGCCGAAAGAGTTTTGCTGGCACAGCAACTACCCAATTTCCACCTTCCCGAAGCGCTGCCGAACCCGACCGTTCCCAAGATGATGATTTCAGCGCTTCGGGTAGCCGGAATGCCGATCATTCTCGAACAAACCGAATTGAAAGACGTGAAAGAGAGGCTCGGCGGGACGATACGCCGAAGCGGTGATGCAAGTACGGCAGATGCATGGCTCTGTTATTTCGGTGGTAAAGCAAACAGGCGATGGGAGCTCTGGATCAGTAGTGGAGAAATTGGCGGCCTCCGCTGGATCGATGGCTTCACTTTGCAGAGGTTGGCCGGAAAAGCGAAACCGGAAAAGGGATGCCAGATGATACCCGAATCCGGGGGAGGTGTTAAACTACCTATAGCACTTCGGCTCGGCCAGTCCGAAGCGCTGGTGCGCAAGGTTCTCGGTAAACCCACCGCGAGGTATCAGACAACCCTGCTTTACTATCACGAACACGAAGAATCCATACACACTCAACCTTACTCAGTATTGAACACCGTAACAGTCGATTTTCAAGAGGGGGCCGTGTTTGCCATCGGGGTGTTTAAGAGTAGTCAAAGCTGACAGTCATTCAACCCACGTACATTGGCCTCACTCTGGTGAAACATGAGTGAAGGGTGGGGCACGGGCGCCACTCGCCTTCTACCACGCGGTCATGGAGTCGGAGAAGAGCCCGGCCAGGTCGTCGGCTTCGGCGGGCCGGGGTGAAAGTTTGGTGACGCGGTGCTGGGGCAGCGTGCCTTCCACAAGCGCCGGGATGTCGCCGGATTCGTAGCCAAGCTCGCGCAGCCCGTTGGGAATCTTAAGGTCGTGCATGAACTCGACCACGCGGTCGGCAAGGATTTTACCCGCGTCTTCCAGCTTCCCTCCGGTGACTTTGGCGCCGAGTATTTCCGCCGCTTTCAGGTGGCGTTCCGGGCAGGCCTGTGCCGTAAAGCGGTAGACGGCCGGCGCGTTCAAAATCACCGAAATTCCGTGGGGCACCATGGGATGATCCACAACGTATCCGCGAGGCCGGAAGTCCCGCACCAGCCCCGCCACCGGATACGACATGCCATGCGGCAGATGCACGCCGGCGTTTCCGAACCCGATGCCGGCATAGGAAGAGGCCAGCAGCATAAACGAACGCGCCTGGTCGTCGCCCGGATCGGCCACGGCACGCTTCAGGTAAGTTGCAACAAGCCTCAGTGATTCCAGGCTCCAGATATCGCTGATAGGGTTTGAGCCCTGGTACGCCGGACGCATAATCGGCCGTTCGGGCCGCGGGCGATCGAGGAAAGGCAGTGCAGTGAAAGATTCAACGGCATGGGAAAGAACATCCAGTCCCGTGGACGCCGCCACCGCCGGAGGCACCGTGCGCGTGTTCTCCGGATCGACAAGGCCGATGGTTGGTTTCAGCCGGCGGTGAGCGATGCCCGTTTTCGCATGGAGCCCGCTCAGGTCGCAGATGGCAACTCCCGTGGTCTCGCTGCCTGTACCCGCAGTGGTGGGGATCGCAATCAGCGGCTTGAGAGGCCCGGGGACGGGCTGGCCCCGTCCAATCGGCGGGTTGACGTATTCCAGAAAGTCAGCCGGATAGCACGAGTAGAGGTTGGCGGCCTTGGCCGTGTCCATGGTCGAGCCGCCGCCCACTGCCACCAGGGCGTCAAAGTCGTCGGCCTGCGCAGCGGCAATCGCTTCCTTGAAAGATTCATCGGTGGGTTCCGTGCGCACGCGGTCAAAAAGTGAAAAGCGGATCTTGTGGGCGTTGAGCGATTCGAGCGCCGTTGTCACCGGGGGCAGCTTGCTAAGGTTCGGGTCGGTAAAGACGAGAACGTGCCGCTTGCCGATGTCAACCAACTCTGCGCCAACTTCACGCGTCACTCCGGCCCCAAACCGGATGCCGGATGTCACCATCTCAAACGCATATTCGCGCTCCATTACAACCCCCTTTGGGCGTACCTGATTCTCGCCGCCTTGCCGGCCGCTCTATTTCACTGGAAAAATTGCCGCGCCCAGTATACTACGGCCTTCACAAACAGTAAGAAGGCCGGTATTTCTCGGAGGCATTGGGGCGACTTCGCCCGGAGGCCTGAGACTGTAAATTGGCTTTGGGGAAAGTGGGAATGGGAGGGGCCCATTCAGACAAAGGGAGTAGAACTAAAGTAACATTTATTTTCAAGTAAACATTGGCTAGCATAGCCGTGTATTGCGCCGTCGAGCAGGCTGAAAAAGGTGCGTCAAATGATGTTGCTTTTGCAGAATCTGGCGGTTTTGAGCTCGATTTATTTCCTGTATTATCAGTTGGTTGAACGGAAATGGTTATGGCAGGTGAAAGTGTGGCGGTTGGTTACAGTCTTCCGCTCACCTGCCCGGCCATCCGCCGCCCCTCCAGGCTGCAGGCAAGCGAGGTCCTTTCAGGACTTCTGAACATCCGTGCAGACCGTACGGACCTGGAAGGGGGAGGCTAGGCGTGCTTTACAAAAAAAGGCTTAAGTCAGTGCTGAATTCAATAGCTGAGGGCGCTTCCTACCGAGTGTTTGTGGCCAATAACTCAGCCAACCGGAAAGTTCTGATCGTTGCAGATGAACCCTCCATCAAAAATCTGTTGGCGCTGGTGAGAAGATTGGAGAACCGGCGGGTGGTAACAGCAGGCGCAAGGCCTGATTTGTCGACAATCAGCCGCAGGTCGTTTGACACGGCCATCCTTGACCTGAGGTGCGCACCGCGGCAGCCTGCCGGCAGGGGTTACGGCATCGGAGAGGTCTGGCCGAACATGGTGGGAAGAGTGCTCGTAATCAACGCCGAGGTTAGTGATCAGAAAACCTTTGGACTCGTCGAGAAATACATCCGTCAGCGGCACACCTTGAGAGACCTTCTGTATAGTCTGGCAGACCTTGCCCGAACTGTCATCGGGCGTTCCCCATCGCCGCACCGGATTTGATTCCGGCGATCAATACAAACCCGCACAAGTTCCCGATCGGTCGCCCTGTCGTGGATCTCAATTGTTTCCGACTCATTTTCCATTTCGGAAGCCCGGCGGAATGGCTTCCCTGGATACCTCCAGCCGAACAAGTCAAACTTCTTTTCTCGCTGGCGGGGGCGGGTGCAAAGCCCGC
>DATLWV010000244.1:0-13175 GCA_035576145.1 Terriglobia bacterium | reverse complement strand
CCCGCCTCCATCATCGATATGCTGCTCAACGCCTGGGCAGCCGCAATGGGCCAGCCTGCCTACGTTACGTCCGCGGTTGCAGAAATCACGGGAGCGCCGCCGCGGTCATTCCTCGACTGGGCCCACGACCACGCCGAGAAGTTCCTGGCGTAATCGCTGGTGGCACTGGCCTCGCTGGATATGCGCGGCTCGCGCCACCCGAGTTTGCCAAGCTAAGTAAGCTGGTTTTCGACTGCCGGTCCAATGCTTCCTAATTTGGCCTTCGGTTCTTTTCGTTGGACGGACCGGGAGGGGAAAAATCTGTCACGCACCTTCAGGCTGGGAAGCTCAATCCAATGGGACATTAATATTCCAAACGCAACGGCCAGCGGGGCTCCAAGCAACAAGAACCGCGTATCGTAATGGCCTTTAAAGAGTACTCCAAAAACCAGTCCTTGCCACAGGTAGATGGAGTAGGAGTATCTGCCGATGGCGGACACTCCACGGGACAATAAGAACGGCGAGCCCGACTTCTCCACTGCCCACACCAGAAAGCAGCTGTACCCCAGATAGACCGTAGTCATACCGATGGTATTCGCGTATTCGCCAAATTCGGACGACAGCAACGAGGGGAACAGCAGGAATATTCCCAACAACCAGAGCGGCTTACGGGAGAGGTTTGCAAATCTGGCAGAATAAAAATGTTTGAAATATCCCAGCAAGACTCCAATAAACAACGAATCAATCCTGAGATGGGTCTCCGCGCGTATTGTAAACGCCAGCGTTCCCATCCGGAACTCCGCAATCCTCATCACCAGGCATGTCACCGCAACTCCAGCGAATACCCACGGCAGTTTGCCAAATGGGTTCTTCTTTGCAGAAGATAGCCTGCACATCACTATCAGCAGGATGGGAAGCGCCAGGTAGAAGTGCTCCTCAACAGCAAGGGACCACGTGTGGGGCCAAATGCGAGGCATATAGTTCTGTATGAACAAACACTCATATAGGAGTTCGCGCGGCTCGCCGCCGCGGCCCACCAGGCAGACTACTCCCGTCAATATCATCAAGAGATAGAACGCCGGGTAAATCTTGAATCCCCTGCGGATCCAGAACCTGACGACATTAATTCGGCCATGTTTCTTGAATTCACTAAAGAGAAGCCCTGATATCAGAAACCCGCTCAGCACGAAAAACAGGTCCACGCCCGTCCAGCCAAAATTTTTCAACACCGTAATCCCACTGGAGTGGTATCCGAGAACCAGGAGGATGGCTATTCCCCGCAGGATGTCGAGAGGCTGGTTGCGTTTCATCGTTCCGTCTCCAACTCGAAGGGATTATACAATTAAAGGGGTTTGGCACAGCTGCCCGGCGTACGTCGCCCGCGTTTTCGCGGAGCACGCAACACGGTGAGACCAGGTTGAACGGCGAGCGGCTCCTTCAGGAAACAAAAGAGCCCGGAATGTTAGACTCCGTGACCGCCCGCCATCCCCTGGCGGACTGCCAGACGATTGAGGGCCCAGCCAACACCCATGGAAACCAGGCAAAGCGCCCAGCCATCGGCCAGGAAGGCAAACAACGCCGTCCAAAACGGAAGGGTAACGTAGGAAAGGGGCCCCACCGGACGGATATTGGTCGCGAACAGATAGGCTGAGAAGAGGAAAGCAAAAAGCACGAGGGCAAGCAGTGAGGTCACCGCACCAAGCAGCGCGGCTCGGGACGCCGTTGATGTCCGTGTGCCGTCCACCAGGCGAGGGCCGATCATGGCCCCGGCGATGGCATGGCAAAGCGCCACTGTAATGGTGAGAATGGGCGCCAGGCCGCTCATTCTGGCATCCGGATACCATACAAAATGCTGCACGACTAACGCCAGGGTCCCGAAGAAAAGCGCCCCGGCTGCCCGGGGACTTTGCCTGATGTAGGCTCCAAGAAGGTTCCCGGAAGCCTTGCGGCCGTCTATGTCCTCCATTCGCTGTGTCCCCCTGCCCTTGATTACAGTACCTTGTCAGGCGAGAATTCGCAATGGGGAAGCAGGAATGCCGCAAATGGTTGTCTTCTGGCGCCTCCGTATGTCCTGCAAAAGGTCCCGTCAACAGGGCTTGCGCCGGCTACATCCGTGGTTGGCGCCCCCTGGTGAGTCGTAAGAGATGTGTAATGCCGCAAAAGCGGAGGCTTAAGGACACTCTGGGAAACCCTGGCAGTTGGAATTATAATCACGCTGATGAATGATAAGCGCAAAGTGCAATGATGAAAATTGAAACTCTTATTCGATGTGTTTGTTTCGGTTTCCTCCTTGCTTCATGCAGTGCCCGGGTAGAAGCCGCTGATCAGCCGACGGTCAAGTCCACCAGAATAGAGAGTAGCGCTCCGGCTGGTAACGCGTACATCGTCAAGCACTATGTCGACAAACGCTCTCCTGGTTCCGGGTACGAAACCGGGAGTCTCCACATTATTTACAGCGACAAGACGGAGATCATCGAAAAACTGCGTCCCAAGGAGAAGAGCACGGAAAACGGAACCGTTTACAACCAGGAAGGCGTTACGGAAGTCAAAGTGGCGCCGGACCGGAGAACGATTGCCTGGGAAGAAACCTTTGACAATTGCTGCACGTCTTACTCCATACCCCTCGTTTTAGCAATCTATCGCTCCGGGGGCACAATCCTCCACATACAACAAGGGCAGATGCTTTGGTACTGGGCGTTCCGCGACGGTGGCAAGCACATCGCCGCCGTGTGGGGGACAACTCATGGGCCTTCTGTTGGTGACTATCAGCTTTATGACGCCGAAACAGGCCGCGTGGTTTCCGAGGCCTTTGGCGACCCGGCTACAGAATCCCTGCGTGCCGATGCTCCTGAATGGGCAAAAGAGACTGAGCGCCAGATGTCGCGATAGATTCAAATCCCCCATGCCGCCCAGGCACATCGCAGACACCGGAACATATTCGCAACTCGCGAACGAAAGCTGCCATTAATTGGCAGGGTCAAACAACCTGGCTTTAGTCGGGACCTGCACTTCCATTTCATGCACAACCAGTCCGGCAAGTTGCACGACTTCTGATTCCTGCAAGCTCAGGTCGGGCTTGAAGTCCAACCCGACCGTTCCGATCAGCTTGCCGCTCGCGTCGTGAAGCGGCATGGTAATGTCATACACTTCCTTGCCTCCCTCTTTCTCTTTCTCTACAAACGGCTTGTTCGTTTTCATCGCGGTGAATTCATCATCGTCGCATTTTTCCCCGCGACCCCCGGCTTCGGTCGAGGCAATTGTCATGCAGGTCTTGCCTGGCGGAGAGCTTGATATTTCAACTCCTGCAACCTGCGGGTGCCTGGCCATGGCGTCCTCCACCAGATGTTGGGCGAAGATTTTGCCGGCGGCCATGGCGGCGACGCAGATGCCGCCCACCAGGATCAGCGTTCCCAGAACAATGCGTGGCTTGGGATTTTTCATCGATTTGCACCTCCTTGACGCGCCCGTCGATTGTCAGGCCAGTGTCACCAGTGCTGGCATTGTACCGAATGCAACCTTGCAAAGCGAGCCGTTCTGTCAGGTCCCAGTAGAAAACCTCTAGGGAACTCACGATGTTTCGAAATCGCCCCGCGCGTTCTTAGTAACCGGGGACGCCTGCGTGGCGGTAGCGTTCGCGCGCTGCCTGTAATTCTTCCTGCTCTTCCCGCAGGCCCAGTTTTCGCAGCATCTGGCGAATGGTCATTTTCGGATCATTGGACCAGAAGATTCCATGGTCATCATCTTCGTAATAATGGAAGCCCGCTTGATCCCCATATGTTTTGGAAACCAATTTCCCATTCTCGAGCGGCCCGCTCCAGGGAACAATGGCGTAACTGAGATCGATTTCCTCCGCGAGAACGTTGTCCTCCAGAAGTCTCCAGGTGCTCCCGCGCATGCCAGCCTGCTCGACAATCTGCGCAGCAATCTTACCCGTGGGCTCGAAAAGAGAGACGTTGTTCCGCCAGGTGCTGGAAACTATGTAGTAATGGCCTTCAATGGCGCGGGCAACGGGCCGCGACCTCTGTGGTGATTGCGAGGGCCACGCCACAATCTCGGCGCCCTGGCGCGCAAGTTCTCTCCAGCCGGAATTGAAATTCATGTCGTAGCAGATCTGGATTCCCAACTTCCCAAAGTCGCACGCGAACACAGGATGTTCCTTGCCCGGGGTCGCTCCATTTTCCGTCGAGCCGGTGCGTTGGTCTACAACCAGATGCACCTTGCGGTATATGCCCACGACCTCGCCCTTGCGTCCGAACAGTACCGCCGCGTTCGAGCAGATCCCGGCCGCCTTATCCTCCAGAAGGTAGAGCGGCGCCACAATGTAGCACTGGTGCTGGCTTGCTTTGCGCGAAAATGCCTCCTGCACAGGCCCTTCCAGGGGGAATGATGAGCCCAATGCGTCCCGGCCGGGCTGCACTTCACCGGTCACAGCCATCTCCGGCAGGATGGCGAGATCGAGTCCGCGGCCATACCGCTTCTGCGACTGTGCTTCCATGCGGTCCACCAGCTCAGTCAACTCACGCAGTCGTTGCTCCAGGCCGGGATACTTTACCCAGAATGGCTGCATCACAGTCCCGACAATCACCTTCCGAGGCGGCCGGTCCGAAGTGCTTTCCCATTGGTCAGAGCGTGTCGTACATCCCACGTCCGCTCCCATGCCCGCGCTGGCCGGTAATGCCAGTCCTCCGCATCCCACTGCCCCGGCTGCACCCAGGAAACTGCGGCGCGTCATTCTCTGTTTTGGCATCACGCTCCTCCTTCACACCCGAATGGAATTTCCAGCGTTTCCTTTGGCACCTATCATAACTGAGGATTCTTCCCGCGGCACAATTTGGCGTCTAGCGCCCCTCATTCCCCTCCCATTCATCGCAAAACCGCGATTTGTGCACCAGCCGTTGAACCTCCGGTCTTGAGGTCCACGGTTCCCTTATTGGCGGAGCTCACCGTACCCGCTCAAACGCTCCTGGGGAATACTCCTGAGACCATGACTCAGGTGTTTTACGGATCTCAATCAGAAAATTTCTAACGCTGCCTCCCGGCTTTTCACGGGGACACAACGATGCAGGTTTTTCCGCCAGAAATTTCGGGGTTTTACCGACCTTGTTTGGGGATTCTTCACCGATTGACCTCAAGCCAAGATGCGATCACACTTGTCACACGAGCGCAAAAGCCCCTTGGAGGGGGAGCTTAAGGGGGATACACAGTGGCAATTTCTCACATGCCGTTTCAGACCGAAATGCCCTTTGGGATGCCTGATGGCGTGACCAACACACACGTCAGGAAGCAAATCCGGAGGATTCGTCTTTCAAAGGGGTGGACTAAACAAGACCTGGAGGAAGCAGCAGGTATAGACGCCGATTCGCTGGAGGACCTAGAGGCCGGAATCCGCCATATCAGCGTAGATGTCCTGCGAAAGATCATCGAGGCCCTGGACTCCGACATCACGGAGGTCTGGCCGTCTCCCCGGCGTGTCAACAACGTGGAGAGCGAGCTTCCGAATGGGCACGCAAGAGACCCGCTCAATTTCTCCCGGCTGGCTGAGATTCACTCGCTCACTGGCGCGGTATCATCCTGTATGTTCGTGAGCAACGATCGTCCCGTTGTTGTCCAGGAAGAGGCTGAGCAAGCGTCCGCAGTTGGGCTCCGACTCCTTGCCATGATCAATCTGGATGATGACGAAAGGGAATGGCTGTGCAGCAGTATTCTTAGCGGGGCTTCCACAGGCCCATGGGTCACATATCTTTACACCGAAAACGGCCGCAGCATGTATCTGTGCCTGAAACGTGCCCGCCTGGAATTCTGGGCTGAAGGCTTTGTCGAACGCTGCCTCGCCGACTGGCTCGCCGCCTCTGCGGTCTGATCCGGCTGGAACAGTCACCACCAATGTTCCCACGCCCCCACCAGAGGGGCGAAGGCCACTGTCTCAAATTTCAGATCGCGTTTATCCGCTACTCTCCGCTCACCACAATGTCAGGCAGACACGAGCCCGTGCGATCGGGCGTGAGCATGGCGTGCGACGTTCGGCTCCTGCATCAGCGCCGCAAGCTTTTTCCCCGTCAATTCCTCATATACCTTTGCCACCTGCGCGGGTAAGGAGTCCCCGACGTACCGGGCTATCTGAGGGTCACCTTTGAGCGCCGCGCGGATGGACTCGATCTCTCCCTTTGCCCCTTCCGGCGGACTTTTCGCCATGCGGGTTTCCACCTGTTCCTGCAGTTGCTTGAAGAATGCCTGTTGATCTTCAAGGACTGTCGCAACGGAGCGTGGTCCGTGACCGGTGCAAACGACCTTCGCGCCGAGTTTCCTGGCCTCGCCCAGCGTTGCGGACCACTTCCCCACGTCCCCATCACCAACGTAGTTGTAGGGCCCGTTCACGCAGACGTCGCCTGTGAAAAGGATTCGCTCCTTCGGCAGCCAGGCCAGCGCATCGCCGTGCGTATGCCCCACTCCCAGATGCAGCAGCTCAACCCGGTGTTTGCCGTCGTCGAAGAACAAGTCCTTCGAAAAGAGAACTGAAGGCGGCTTGAGCCTGGAGGTTCTGAGGTCGGCACGGCCTTTGGCGGCATCTTCCCATGCTCCCGGTTTGGAGCCGTAGTAGCCGGTTTCGTACCGCTTCATCTCTTCGATCACGCCCGTATGCGCGACGGGTACCGCGCCATTTTCCACAAAGACCTGGTTGCCGTAGGCATGGTCTCCGTGATGATGAGTGTCAAAGGCAAACCTTATGGGTTTGTCCGTCAAGGAACGAATCCTGCTGATGATCAGCTTTGCCCCGGCGGGGAAATTCGCATCAATCACCAGCACATAATCTTCAAAGATGATCCAGCCGTTGTTGCAGACCGCGTCCGCCGTGTCCGAAACCACCCCCTGGTGAAAATAGACATCAGGAGCTACCTGGTCGGCCTTGCTTGCTTCCGCCATTCCGGCGGGCATCGGCCCGGCCAAAAGCTCCTTCTCTGCCGCAAGACTCAAAAACGCGGTTCCACCTGCCAGAAACTGCCGCCTGCTGACGTCGCACATATTCCCTCCTCATCGATGCTTCGAGCCGTATACAGCCATGAGCTGCCAATGCGATTCGTTGGGTCCGTGGTCCCTATTATATTCGCGTCCGCAAGCATACTGGTTGCCGAACACAGTCCAGGGAGGGCGGGATGGCTTACGCTCGAGTTCTAACAGGGGAGACATCAGGGCAGCAATGCGTTACAATCACCCGCGCACGCAATATCCTTCAATCCGGGAAGGAACCCGTATGACAGGCTCATCGAATTCGAACCCCGGCGGAAAGTGCACGATTGAGGTCCGTTCCGAGAACGGCACGGTTTTGGTGAAATGTAAGGGACGGCTGGTGTATGGCCAGACAGACATACTGAAGGACGGCGTCAAAGATCTGCTGGTGAATTCAGGCAGGGTTGTGGTTGACTTGTGCGAAGTGGACCACATGGACAGCACCGGCCTGGGCGCCATCGTGCAGCTTTACGTCTCCGCCAAGGCATCGCGGTGCGAATTGCAACTGCTTAATCTGGCGCCGCAAATACGGAAACTGTTCGGAGTGGCCAACATCCTTTCTCTGTTTGAACCTTGCGGGGAGCACAACATAAGAATGCTTTAGGCACCGCCGCAGAAAGGTGGCACGCCCGGGCGGATACTCGTACGGCGGCGTCAACTATCTCCCGAAGCAAGGTTTGTGGTGGGATCCTTGTGCTTTGGGGTCTGCCGGGGTGCTCCCAGGATGTTAAGGCCGGGAGTTCTTTCAGCAATTCGCCAAGGGCGACAGTCAGGCTGCAAGCAAACCCTGCAGGAAATTCCAAACCGTCTTTCGGGAAGTCCGCTTTGGTTCCGGTGCTGGCGCCGTAAACGGCTGAGGCAATACCCGCGAAGGCGGCCGCAGCTTTGGCACAGCTATGAATTCGCCCCTGTCAACCACGAGTTCAAAGCTGACTCCTTGCCGTGGAACCCCGGCAGGATCGAACAGTACGTCATAACGGTCCTGATCTTCACACGCTATGACCACCCTGCAACTGTGCTGTTCGGCGAACTGAATGGCGTTTTCCCGCATCCGGTAGGACTTCTTGAACTGGACTCCCCTGGGCTTGCGGTAATACTCTTCTGGAACAACCGCGACAGCTATACCCGGTGACATATCTCCACCCTCCCCGGCTTGAATCTCAGAGGCTGCCCCACAGATGTCCGGACCGTGTAGCCCCGGTCGATAACTGTCTGAGCGTGGGCTCTTCACGTTCGACTTGTTCCTGGATGCAGACTAAGACAGGGCGATTATAACACTTCGAGGCTAGCAAAGCCAGACCTTTTTTGGCCCGGTTTGCCCCGGCAATAATAGGTCTTAAATCCTCAGCATTGCTATTATCAGGTTGGATATCAAGCGGGACCTTTGGCCAGGGATGCTCGCGGGCAGATACGGGCCTATGCCACTCCAAACTCTGTCAACTTCGTTGACTGCAGGGACTTAAAATCAATGCCTTTGCAGCTTGCCCGGCGCCTTCCGGTCCTGCGGGTGAGGCCCATTCAACAAGCCAAACACGCCCACGCCATCAGTAGTTCCCACATAGACTTTTCCATTGGCAATCATGGGAGTTATGAATTTGTTTCCAGTGCCGAAATGGTCCCTTCCCCGTGGGGCCTGGTTGCTGTTGTACAACTCATTTACCAGATTGTTTGCACCGTACGCGTGCAGCACCGCCGGGTCTTTATTTTCAGTAGCCCACACGATGCCGTTCCGCGCTCCATCTGCCGAGACACTGGGGGTCGCTCCTGGGTAAATAAAGTTCAAAGTAGTTTCCGAGACGGGCTTGGCAATCAGCCGGGCGTTCTGAAAACGGTATTCTCGAAGCGTGTCATCGGTGGAAGCGTAGTATAGCCGGCCATCGAAATACGCCGGAATGGGACGCGAAAAGGCGTGCCTCATCGCGTGAGGCACTTCCTGATAGATGTTCTGGTTCCCTTTGGGATTAAACTTCCCCATGTCATACCGATTCGCAATATAGATACTCAGGTCTTTTCCGGCTCCCACCACCAGGTGCCAGGTCTTGCCGGAAGCATCCTTCATTCGAGGAAGAACCAGCGGCCCGCCCGAACCGAGGTCATCATCCCGATCGTTTTCAGCCTCGACGCTATACATCGTGAAATAGTCCGCTACAGTAAGCCTGCCGCCTTCCGTCGAAATCTTCAGAAAGGAATTGCCAAAGTTACCGTGCGACGGGAATCCCCCGGCGTTCAAGGTTGTGTCAAAACTCCCATTCGCCGCAAGCAGGTAGATGTAGCCCTGCGGGTCAGCCGCAGGCCCCGCGCCGCTCTGCCACACCGACCCCTTTTCACCGTTCGGCGTAAAATCGAGCGCGCCAGCCTGCTTCAGTGTTTCGGCGTTGTAGCCTATCACCCACCCGTTGTAAGGATCGATATCGCAGTGCGAGGCCCAACTCGTATAGACCACTCCATTCACCAGCAGAAGGGCCGCCCGTTCCTCATATTGTTTCGGATCGAAAACGTCCGTGCCGTTATGGCTGACGTCGCCGTTTCCCGGATACGTTGCATGGATATCCACCGGGCCGGCGAATTCTTCCCTTCCATCCTGCAGGTCCAGTGCATGGAGCCTTTGGAAGTAATGGCCTTGCTGGTCCTTGCTCATCGCGATCGCATAGATGGTTCCGTGCGGGCCGCGCTGGCGGTCAATCACCGGCGTGGAGGTGACGCCGATTGTCGGAATCACCTGTCCACAACCGCGATTATCAGACGGCGTTTCTCCAGGTTTGAGCAAGCGGACATGCCAGAACAGGCTTCCGGTATCGGCATTGAATGCGTAAAGGCTGTCATTCTCTGTGGCGACGTAGAGCACATTGCGCATCCCGTGCTGAGGGATTTGCATCCCTTTAACGTAGAGCGGCTCGGCATCCACTTTTCCGTCCACGTGAATCACAAACAACTTGCCGAATGTTTTGGGGTTGACGTTTTGTAACGTCAGAATTCTTTCGTCGAGATTCTGCCCGGTGCGTGCATTGTCGTTGTGCCAGGTCAGAACATCCTGCGCCGCCGCGGTCACGGTCATCAGTAGAGCGCTGATAACCACAACGGCGAACAGCATCGCTTTAGGACATTTTGAGCTTGTTGTTAAAGTCGTATCCATAGACTCCTCAATTGGCAGTTGGAGCAAAGGTTCACATTATAGCGTCTAACGACCTCGCAAAACACGAGTGGAACCGCCAACCTCCGGTATTGAGTTCCACGGTTCTACTCAGGTTGTCCTCGCAAGAATATTATAACCAGAAGGGTATTGACTTTCGGTCCACTCTCTCTGATGATTTTTGAAAGCTTTATTTCCCAGGCAGACCATTCGGGGCGAAGGTGCAAAGCGGAGAACAAATGAACCTCGTTGTACCCCAAGTCAAGTTCGACCCAAGACCGAATTGCCTCCAGGCAAAGAAAGGAAATTGAACATGGGAGCCGTACTGAAAATCTTCTCGGTCATTCTCTTCTCGATCGCAATCTCCTCACCGGTATTTGGGCAAGGCGGCACGTGCAGCGGGATGAGCCTGGGACAGGGGGCGAGCCTCAACGGGTTTGTTCCCTTCCCGGGTTCGAACCTTTGGAACACGGACATTTCAACCGCTCCAGTCGATCCCAATTCAAGCAACTACATCAACTTCATCGGCGCGTCGGTAACTTTGCATCCCGATTTCGGCGCAGGAACTTACCACAACCAGACCCTCGGCATTCCCTATCAGATCGTCGCCGGAACGCAGGCCAAAGTGCCAATTTTGTACGGCCTCTATCCGGACGAAAGCGATCCCGGGCCGATGCCCATCCCCTCCAACGCGCTGATTGAAGGGTATCCCAAGCCGGGCAACGGTGACCGCCATGTGCTGGTGCTCGAGAAGGACGGCTGCTGGCTTTATGAACTTTATAAAGCCTCCCTGCAGAAAAGGAGCGGCAACTGGCAGGCCGACTCTTCCACCGTCTGGGACATGACCATCAACCAGCAGCGGCCTTATACGTGGACTTCCGCCGACGCCGCGGGGCTTCCCGTCTTCGTGGGCCTGGCACGCTACGATGAGGTCGCCGCCGGAGCCATCAATCACGCGCTGCGATTCACCATCCCGAATTCGCAAAGAGCCTTTGTGCTTCCGGCAACGCACTGGGCCTCATCCAACACTGATCCCAACGCGCCGCCGATGGGTCTGCGGCTGCGGCTGAAAGCCTCTTTCGATGTTTCAACCTTCCCCGCAGACGACCAGGTGATCCTCACAGCGCTGAAAAAATACGGAATGATTCTTGCGGACAACGGCAGCGCGATCTTCATCAGCGGAGTGCCGGACGATCGCTGGAACAACACTGACCTGAACCTGCTCAAGACCATTACGGCGTCAAGCTTTGAAGTTGTCGACACGGGAACCATCTACACGCCCGCGAATGTTCCAACCGGGCCGTCGCCGACGATCTCGAGCATCACGGCTAATCCCCCGAATGTGGCGCCCGGCCAGATGGTCACTCTGAGCTGGTCTACAAGTGGGCAGCTTTACAACATCATTTCACCGCAGGTGGGGCCCGTACGAGGAACCAGCATCATCATCACACCCGGCGGCACAACAACCTATACGCTCTATTCCACAAACCAGTACGGACGCACCACCGCGTCCGTGACGGTCACCGTGCAGTAGGGCGGCAATTCGCGGCAGATGTGGCACGGGCGTCCCGCCCGTGTTAGAACACGGCCAGAATGGCCGTGCCACAATTAGCAGTTTGTAGTGCCGGGCATGCAGCGCCTGGAATGCTTGTGCAGAGTTGTTCCGCCCTGCGGGATCACACTAAGGCTTGTATTGTTGAATAGAAATACCGTACATCCAGGCCACGACTCTGCGATGCCGGCCCTTGCGCGCTCAGGAGGATACGATCGCGGCCTGCATCATCGCCCGGGCGTAAGCCACGTTGTACACATAGCCGATGTACCCTCCTCCGCCGGGGTAGTAGGGAGCCCGTGCCGCCAGTTCGCGATCGGCGTCCAACCGCCGGGGATGCTCGGGAAAAATCTGCCGCGGGTATTTTTGCCGCACCAGTTCCTTCATCACCGCGAACATGTTGTTCTGTCCGTTGTCCGGGAACACCTCGGAATATTTCTCGTGCGGCACCTCGACGCGAACATTCCGGAAGTGCACGTGGTTGATGCGGTCTCTGGTTCCGAAGTAGCGGCAGACTTCCACCGGATCCTGCCCCAATTCCCGGGTAACTCCGCAATCGAAAGTAATCCCGTTCGCCTTGCTGGGGACGATCTCGATCAGATGCTTCCATCCATCAAGGGTTCCCATGATCTGTTGAGAGCCCCGGCTCAGCGGCGCCGGCGGGTCGTTCGGATGCAGCGCCAGCCGCACGTTGGATTCCTCAGCCACCGGGATAACGGCCTTCAGGAAATAGCTAATGTTCTTCCACATTTCTTCGTTGGTGTGGGCGCCTTCCTCCGGCAGCGGAGGCAGGTCCTTTACCCGGTCATAATCAAACGCCGTCATCCCTGCGCCGCCTCTCCCGGGTTTCTCGTAATACCCTTCCACCAGGCGATGCGCGTAAAAGTTGTACTCGATGACGGGCAGGCCCGCCCGGCCGGCAGCACGGATGGAGTTCCGCACTTTCTCGATTTCCTCGTCCCGCCCCGGCCTTCCGTAGATGGTTTTGGGGAAACCCCCGATCATCATGTTGCCGACCGCCAGCCCTCCCGACTTGAACCGCGCCAGGATGGAGCTAATCTGGCTCTCCTCCCAGGGAATCCGCGGCCCGCCCATCAGGACGTGATCGATACCGATTTCCTTGTAGCGGCGCATCAGAGTTGAGTCGGCTCGCGGGTCGATCCCCAGGCTCAGCTTAGGCGTGTCCGGGCCCTCAGGACACCAGCCCGCCGCAGATGGGCTATCGCTCTCAGTGCCCGGCAACATTCCCGCCGCAATTCCTGAAGGCGCAAACGCCGCCGCGCCTATGGCCTGCATCAATCTTCTGCGTGAAATAGTTGGGCGCATAAGATGCACCTCCTCCTCTCCAGGTAGCGCAAAGTTGTTCCTTAACTCTGCGGCTTTTTGTCAGATTCAGTGCCTGCCGCCCGCTCGCCGCCAGTGCCAGCCGGTGCAAACGTCATATGTGGGAAGGTTATTCGTTTCTCATCCCAGCTGCAACTCAAAACCTATACCGAAAGAGAACAAATT
>DATLWV010000243.1:0-2783 GCA_035576145.1 Terriglobia bacterium | reverse complement strand
CTGCGCGCGGCGCGTGCCGAATTCCAGTACGCTGCGTCCCGCCGCGGCTCGGACCACGCGCGCGGCTTTGGAGGCGACAAGGGTTTCAAAGTTGATCACCGAAAGCAGGTAGGTCTCGACAATCTGGGCTTCGGCCACCGGCGCTGTCACCTGCAGGATGGGTTCCTCGGCGAAGACGATGGCGCCTTCCGGAACTCCTGCTACGTCTCCGGTAAAACGGAATTTCTTTAAGTAGTCGAAGAAATCGTCCGGCACCGTTCTGAAGGCCGGGAGGCCGCGAAGGTAGGCGATGTCATCGTCTGAGAACCGCAAATTTTCGAGATAATCGAGCGCATCATCGACGCCGGCAACTACCAGGAAGGACCGCTCGGGGGGCAGAGATCGGACAAACAGCTCAAACGTGGCACGGAAATCCATGCCGTGCTCGAAATACCCGGCCGCCATGGTGAGTTCGTAAAGATCGACCAGCAGCGCTCGGGTTGGCAGCATTTGGGACATTG
This sequence comes from Terriglobia bacterium, assembly GCA_035576145.1. Taxonomy (GTDB): domain Bacteria; phylum Acidobacteriota; class Terriglobia; order UBA7540; family UBA7540; genus SCRD01. The sequence goes on along the minus strand of DATLWV010000243.1, from coordinate 2,283 downwards.
GCGTTTTTGATTTTTATCACGTGGCCGCAACGGCCGGTCTGAATTCCGGGGCCCAAACCTAAAGATAGTTCACGCAATTCCAAAACACAACCGCGGTTGGCTGGAGTTCAGAGATCGTGATGAGAAGTCAGGTATTATCCATGCCGAAGGTGCTCCGCGGAATCGGAGCGCGGTACTCCCAGTCGGAGATGGGAGCTACCTTGTAGCGGTAGAGCCGGCAATGTTTACACAGTTGCGAGACAAGATAAGGGCTTTCCTGGTCCAACCACTGGTGCTCGCAGCTTCCCGCCAGCGGTTTCACAATATTGGGCGAATCCTCGATATCCATAGTCCAACCTTTTTCTCCGGCGCGCCGTGGCCTTCTGGGATATCGGGACCAACGAACCCCGCCTTGTCCTGAAACACTTATGTTATCTTGATCATTACCACGCCGTGGCGTGGCACCTGCGCCGTGTAGCTTCCGCTGAAGCTACCCAGGTCTTTCTTCTCCCACAGGTCGCGGACGGAAACTTCGCCGTTGAGCCCGATGTCCTTAAAGCGGATGGTGACGGGCATGGGCGATTCCCCGGCGTTAAAAAGCCCCACGGCCTTGCCGCCGTCAGCCAGCGGCTTCACCCACACCTGCAGCGGCCCCTCTTCGGAAACACGATAGCCTTGCGTGCCAGCCGGGTCCTGGTCTACGGCAACCACTTCCGGATTGGTGAGTATGGCGAGGGTTTCCTGCGACATACTGGTCAGGTCGTTACCGGAAAGCAACGGCGCCGCAAGAATGCACCACAGGCTCATGTGGGTTCTGTATTCCTCATCGCTCATGTGCCCGTTGCCCACTTCGAGCATGTCGGGATCGTTCCAATGGCCCGGGCCGGCGAATCTGGCAAGTCCTTGCTGCCCGAACCCGATAAAGGCCATGCGGGTGTAATTGTCCTCGATGTCGTCCGTGGTGCGCCAAAGGTTCCCGCCCACCGACGGAGCCCATTGCCACACGCGGTCCATTCCGTACTGGCACAGGCTGTAGACAATCGGGCGCCCGGTGGCAACCAGCGCCTCGTGCATCTTCTTGTAGGCAGCGGGCATTTCGGATGGCTTGTAAACCTGGCGCGCGCTGCACCAGTCGTATTTCAGATAATCCACGCCCCAGGAGGCGTAAGTTTCCGCATCCTGCTTTTCATGCCGGTAACTGCCCGCGTACTTGGCGCAGGTCAGGGGGCCGGGTGAGGAATAGATGCCGAACTTCAGGCCCAGGCTGTGGATGTAATCACCCAGCGCCTTCATGTCCGGAAAGCGGTCGTTCGGGTGGATGTATCCTTTGGCGTCACGCCTCCCCTGCCAGCAGTCATCGATGTTCACGTACTCATAGCCGGCGGCCTTCATGCCGTTGGTGGCCATGGCCTGGGCCTGCTCGCGCACTATCGCGTCGCTCACTTTGCAGGCATAATGGTTCCAACTGTTCCAGCCCATGGGCGGAGTTGCGGCCAGTTCCTGTCCCCGCGCCGCTGGGATTCCACCCGCGAGGAATAAAAAGAAAATCAGAAGTGATATGAATCCGGACCTCATGCCTTGCTTGGCCGTCATCTGCATGCTCCTTCTTATCGGCAAATCAGCGCAAATAAAGACAGCAAGTGTACTACCCGGACCGGTAAATGTCTATAATCGTGGCTCGAACCGTGAGTCTCCTAGAGTACGATTTCAACACGCTTTGGGGCGGAGAACGCGATGACAGATTGGTTCGGGAGCATCGAAGGGAACCATCAGGCTTAGGGGTGAAGAATGAACAAACTGATGACTCTAACAATTCTATTTGTATCCTTGAGTTCTACATTCTCCGGTAGTGGCTCGCATTGTGCGATTGGAGTTCGAAAGCTCACGATGCCGGATTACCCGAATGTAGCCAGACTGGCCCAAATCTCGGGTGACGTGCACCTCATGGCAAGTATCACAAGCGACGGGCACGTGGAAGCCGTAAACGTGGTGGATAGGGCGCCGATCCTCGCCAAGTACGCTCGAAGGAATCTCTTAAGCTGGGCATTTACTTGCCAGCCAAACGGGAGGAAGCTCCAGGTTGTTTATCATTACCGTTTGCAGGGAAGAAAAATTTACGGGATAGTTGTGCCCACAGTTTCGTTGGAGACACCCAATGAAATTCTGATTGTTTCAAACCCACCGTTGCCTATGCCCGATCAGGGGTGAATTGGACTGTGATTCGCAAGCCGTCTTACGAAATACTAAGCGCGCGCTTGTTACGATGTTTGTGGGCGCGCAAGCGGGGACGATCTATCGCGCCTA
>DATLWV010000242.1:0-4806 GCA_035576145.1 Terriglobia bacterium | reverse complement strand
TGATGCTGACGCGCGCCTCAGCCCGGACGCGGGAAATGGCCATGCGGGCCGCTCTCGGCGCGGGGCGCTGGCGCCTGGTTCGGCAGCTTCTGGCGGAGAGTGTGACACTGGCGGTGGCCGGTGGAACGGCGGGGTTGCTGCTTGCGGCCTGGGGCGTCAATGTCATCGCGCGCCTCATCCCGGCAGGGGCCGGAGGCGGCATCCTGGCCGTGGCGGCGCCGAAAGTGGATGGCAACGTTCTGCTCTTTGCGCTGGCGGCGTCCATCTTTACCGGGATCCTGTTCGGCCTTGCTCCCGCTGCAGCCATCACGCGTCCTGATCTTGCCGAAGGGCTCAAGGAAAGCGCTCAGGCGGCGAGCTCCGGTGGCCGCCGCAAGTGGCTTCGAGGAACACTGGCCGTCTCCGAGCTCTCTCTGGCGCTGGTCCTGCTGATTGGCGCCGGCCTGCTGATCAAAAGCTTCTATCGCCTCCTCCAGGTTAACCCGGGCTTCGCGCCGGAGCGCGTGCTGACCATGGACCTCAGCCTGACGGACGCGCGATACCCGGGGCGCCAGCAGAAGTCGGAATTCTTCTCGCAAGTCCTGCGCCGCGTCGAGTCGCTGCCGGGTGTTCGCTCTGCGGCCCTCGCTGATTCTCTTCCGCTCAGTCCTTATCAGGGCTTTCTGATGATGTCCCCCAACCGGCTCCAGCCCGGGGCGGCGCTCTCCAGCTCGACCATGGTGATGTCGCGGCTCATCAGGGTAAGCCCGGGCTATTTCTACACGCTTGGCATTCCGGTGCTCAAAGGCCGCACCTTCACGGACCACGACAACGAACAGGCGCTGAAAGTTATGGTGGTGAATGAGGCCTTGGCGAGCCGCCTTTGGCCCGCAGAGGATCCCATCGGCAAGCAGCTTCCGCAAATGCGCGGCAGTCTGACCGTGGTCGGCGTAGTGGGCAACACCCGCCACGAAGGGTTGAGCCAGGACACCGAGGCCGAGTTTTACGTGCCCTATCTTCAACTGCCGGGCAACTCCATGCAACTCGCAGTTCGCACCGCCACTGACCCGGACAGCATCGTCTCCGCCGTGCGCGCGCAAGTGAGGGATGTCGACCCCGAGCAGCCGCTCTATCACGTGGCCACGCTCCAACAGGTCCTGTCGGAGTCGCTGGCTCCGCGGCGATTTAACCTGCTTCTGCTGGGAATTTTCGCCGGCATCGCGCTCGCACTGGCAACGGTTGGGATTTACGGTGTAATGGCATTCTCGGTATCGCAGCGTACCCACGAGATCGGCATTCGCATGGCCCTGGGCGGGAAGAAGAGTGATGTGCTGAAGATGGTGATTGGCCAGGGTCTAAGGCTGGCGTTGATTGGCGTGGGTATCGGCATTGCCGGGGCGCTGGCGCTCACGCGCTTTCTCGCCAGCTTCCTCTTCGGCGTCGCTCCTCGAGATCCTGCCACCTTTGTCCTGGTTTCGCTTGCACTGGTCGCGGTGTCAATCCTGGCGTGCTACATCCCCGCGAGGCGCGCGACACGCGTGGACCCGATGGTGGCGCTGAGATATGAGTAGCGGCGCGTTTACCGCGCCATTGGCTATTTGTGATTGAGCGATTGAAAGGATGAAGTTTGAAGGATGAAGGATGAAAGGAAGAGTGCATGAGGCTGGCTGCGTGCCAGGTTGACTTCACACTTCAGACTTCATCATTTGCCTTCCCGCGCAGAAAAAACTTGACAAAGACTACGCTACTATGCTAGTCTTCTGGATAACGCTTGGGCGGGGCGTCGAAGAGAAAATCAGGCAGTCTGGATGGACTGAATAATGTCCATAAGTTACTGAAATTATTGAAACCCATATATTGTGGTGCAGCCCGGGTGGGACAAAAAAGATGTTATTTTAGAAAACGAACCCGAGATGTTGTTGAAAACTAAGGAAAATGAACAAAAAACAAACCCAAACGAACCCAAAAACGAAGCGGAGAAGTTGTTGAAAATACGTCCCTGTGGAAAAAACGAACCCGAAACGAACCCAAAACGAAGCCGGCCATATTGTTGAAAATAAAGGATAGCAAAAAAACGAACCGAAGAAGACCCACCAACCTGGAATCTGGTCTGGAAAGGACCCCAGCTGGGGCTACACCGCGGCCAGACGACAAAACGCAGCCCAATATCATTCCCATCAGACAGTCGCCAGTCTTTCATAGGGCAAAACGCCTCAGTGCCTGACAACTCAGACTTGCGGGTTTGCAGACAGGTAATGTGCGTGGCATAATGCACCGCACCAAGACTGGGGAAATTTGCATCACCGTGCTGTGCCTTCGCCGCTGCCGCATGCCCGTCCGGGAGCCGGCGCCCACCGGGGTCACGAATGATTGAAGAAGAGATTGAAATCCGCACACACGATGGAAAGGCAGACGCCGTCCTCTACCGTCATCGGGACGGCTGCCGTCCGGGCGTGATCCATTTGACCGACATCATTGGTATTCGTGCTTCGCATCGCCAAATGGCGAGGCGTTTGGCCGAAGAAGGTTACACCGTGTTGATGCCAAACGTCTTTTACCGGACGGGGCGGCCACCTCTGATTGATTTTAACCTGCGCGCAGATCAGGAACGGAAGAACAAACGATTCGCTGAACTGATGGAACCGTTGACGCCTGAAGCCATGGAACGCGACGCAGGAGACTACGTGGATTTTCTCTCGGGACAGGGGGCGGTGAACGATGGACCGGTGGGCGTGGTGGGCTACTGCCTTACCGGAGCCATGGCCGTGCGCACCGCTGCGGTTCGACCGGATAAAATTGCCGGTGCGGCGTCGTTCCACGGCGGCCGTCTCTATACTGACACTCCGGCAAGCCCGCACCTGGCGCTGCCCCGCGTGAAGGCACGGCTCTATTTCGGTCATGCCATTGAGGACCGCGGTATGCCGCCCGAAGCCATTGAAAAGTTGGATCGCGCGTTGGAGGAGTGGGGCGGCAGGTATGAAAGCGAAGTCTATGAAGGCGCTTATCACAGTTGGACAGTACCGGACAGCGCTGTTTATAACCAGACGCAGGCCGAGCGCGCCTTTGGAAAACTGACGGAGTTGCTGGCAAGCACGCTGTAGGTGGGCCATACGCCCAATTCAGAAACTCCCGCGTATCCGTCGCGGAGGTCTCACCTTTCCTGGAGGGTATCGTGAAAACCGGACTTGTTTTAGGTCTTCTTCTCTTTCTGAGCGTGCCGCTATTGGCTCAGCAGCCTGCACCGGAAATTCCTTATCAAAGTGACCCGAATTTTCTCAAGCTGCCGCAGGGGACGTATCTGGGCGAAGCGGCGGGAGTGGCGTTGAACTCGAAGGGCGACATCTTTGTTTACAACCGCGGTGAGAAGACCCGACTGCTGGAGTTTGATCCCAACGGCAATTACCTGCGCACCATCGGCGACGGCCTCTACGGGTTTGTATTCGCGCACAGCGTAAAGATCGACAAGGATGACAACATCTGGTGCGTGGATGAGGGCTCGAGCACGGTGATTGAATTCGATCCCACGGGCAGGCATGTGAAGATGGTGCTAGGCCGGCGCCCGGAGCCGTCGAGCCACCAACAACCCGGCCAGCCCGAGCCGCCGGCATCCGACTGGCTGTTCAACCGGCCCACGGATGTGGCGTTTGACTCCAGTGGCGACCTTTTCGTGACTGACGGTTATGTAAATTCGCGGGTGGTGAAGTACGACAAGTTCGGCAACCGGCTGAAGGATTGGGGAACGCGCGGCACGGCGCCGGGGCAGTTCCACACTCCGCACACGATTGCCGTTGACGCGAATGACCGCGTTTACGTGGGTGACCGCGAGAACAACCGCATCCAGGTTTTCGATGCCGACGGTGATTTCATCACACAGTGGACCAACGTCGGCGCACCCTGGGCGTTGTGCATCACGCCTGGTCCCCACCAGGTGATTTACAGCTCGGATTCCAGGCCAGGCCACATCTACAAGCTGGATTTGAACGGCAAAATCCTGGGAGAATTTGGCACGGCTGGCAAGCAGACTGGCCAGTTTGGGTGGGTGCACCAGATCGCCTGCCCGTCGGAAAACGTTCTATTCGTGGGCGAACTGCTCAACTGGCGCGTGCAGAAGCTGGTGCTGAATCCGACAAAATAGGGAGAACCTTTACTGCGGCTTTCTTCCGTGAGTGGGCAGATTGCAAACTTGTGCCGCAATTTCCGGCTCCCCTTGACGGTCGCTGAAATACCGGGCAGTATCAATGAAGACCTCAAATCATTGGGCCTGTAGCTCAGTTGGGAGAGCACCTGGTTTGCAACCAGGGGGTCAGGGGTTCGAATCCCCTCAGGTCCACCAAACGATCTTGTGAACTGCCAGCTGCTGGATGTTGCAGCGACGCGCTGGCCTGGTGGGCGCAACCCTCGGCGCGGCGGAAATATCTGCGAATGTTGTCACCAGGTCACTTTCTGTTGAGATTGAAACCTCGTTTTGCTGCGGCTCCGAAGTTTATTAGATAAGGCGGGTTAAAATCTCGGTATGACTGCCATGAAAGAGACGCTTGCCTGGGCACACCCTCTGGTACGCGACTGGTTTGTGGAGCAGTTTGGTGCTCCCACCGAGCCCCAGGAACAGGGTTGGCCGCACATCGTCGAGGGAAGAGACGTCTTGATCTCCGCTCCGACGGGCTCCGGCAAAACGCTTGCGGCTTTTCTTGGGTGCATTGACCGCCTGGTGCGCCAGGCGATCGACGGCGCGCTTCCAGACCATGTTGCAGTCCTTTACGTCTCACCGCTAAAGGCCCTCGGAAACGACATCCACAAGAACCTCGAAATCCCCTTGCGGGGAATCCT
>DATLWV010000241.1:0-4136 GCA_035576145.1 Terriglobia bacterium | reverse complement strand
TCGCTCCGCGCGATGGCAGACCCCGGCAGCCAGCGAATCGGGAATTCAATTTTCGGCTTCATTGGGAAAAGCTCCGGAGCGGCTTTCACGATTCCCTCGAACCATTCGTGGAAGTCCCTTTCGATATCCTCCTGCTTTTCTCCCGGCATCATTTGCCAGTACATCTCAATCTGGCAGGTCTCGGGGATGGTGATGGGTTCCTTCGTGCCCCAGGGGCCCGTGGTCAGCTTGGTAATCGACACCGGCACAGGGTCCTGCGAATCAGCATAAAATTCGTGGACAGGAGCTTTCTTTTTGCGCTGCTCCGCAAAGTCTTGCATCTTGAGCAGGAAATATCGGATGGGGTCAATGACTCCGGTTGGAAACTTCCCTTCAGGCAGGACGCCTCCGGTGGAACTAAGCGTTATATGGACCGTGCGGCCGCCACGTTGAGCGGGACAGATTCGAAGAAACGAAGGCTCTGTGATGATGGCGGCGTCACCGTTATAACCCTTCAGCCGTCCGGCAAGAGTTCCGTTCACGCCGCCAAACTCTTCGTCTGAAACCGATTCGATAATCAGGTCGCCCTTTAATTCGATGCCCAATTCACGAAGGGCTTCCGCCATAAAAAGATTCGTGCCGACGCCCCCCTTCATGTCGTTGGAGCCGCGGCCATAGAGCAGATTTCCCTCCACCTCCCCACCGAAGGGATCCCGAATCCATGGCTGCGTCCCCTTTGGAACAGTGTCAATGTGCCCCGACAGAACCAGCGACCTGCCCCCGCCCCGGCCCTTACGCCGCGCAGCCACGTTCGGGCGATTGCCATACTCACGGCCCGGGAAGTAAAGCGGATGTTCCCGGAGGCCTTTGACGTCGCGGAAATAATATAATTCCGTTTCCAGCCCCTGCCCTTTCAGATATTCCGCCACGTGCTGCTGGCAGGCCTCTTCGTTCCCCACAGGAGGCGTGTTTTCCGATGGGATTCGAACCAAGTCGCGAATGATCTTGACGAGCCTGTCGCGACGGCTCTCCACGAATGAAGAGAGCCTGTTTCTGAGTGTGGCTTCAAGATGCATCAAGTTATCCCTTTCATTGAATTGTGTCCGACTAATCTCAGGTAAGGGTCACATTTCCGCCAAAACAAGGCGAAAGGAATTGCGCGAGCCAATCCTGAACAAGCCTCACGGCCACCCGCAATTTCTTAGAATGCCACAGCGGGTGGCTTTTTTCAGTACCTCTCAGATTTCAAGTTTGATCGGGCTCTGGCTGAAGCCTTTCGTCAGATAACCCAGGTACACAACTCCCAGCCCAAGCCACATGAATCCCACAACTTTTGCCGGAGTCGACAGGCTCATCCAGACGTAACTGCATACCAGCGCCCCAAGTCCGGGGAAAATGAGGTTTGTCAAAAAGCCCAAACCGCCCCGCTGCCGTTGGCGCAGATAGTAATGGCGGATCACGCTGAGATTCACCAGAATAAAACCGACAAACGCGCCAAAGTTCAGAAGCTCCACGGCGAGCTGAAAGCGGATCAGAATGGCGCCGAGGAGTGTAATTCCACCCATGACGTAAATGCTGCGCGTCGGCGTCGAATATTTCTCATCGACGTAAGCAAAAATCTTCCGTGAAATCACCCCGTCGCGGCCCATCCCAAACAACAGCCGTGAGGCGCCCGCCTGCCCCGTTAAAGCGCTTGCCAGTCCCGCTACCAGCAACACAAAAGTGATCCAGCCCATCATCACAGGCCCGCCCAGGAGCTTCCCGATGTCCAGGATCGCAGTATCAATCTTCGGAAAAGTGTGATAATCCGGCCAGACTATCTCAGCCAGGTAAACCTGCGCAACACAGAACAGCGCCTGGATGACACAGACTGAGACTGTCGCAATGGCAATGTTCTTTTCCGGATTTTCCACGTCTTCGGCAAGCGTGGAAACGGCATCGAAGCCAATGTAGGAAAGCGTTGCAATGCCTGCGCCCAGCATCATGGGGCTCAGCTTGAAGGTCGCCGGATTGTAGACGGCCTGCGGCACAACCAAGCCACCCCAGCCATGAGCTCCCACAATCAGGTGCACCGCCAGCACAACAAAGAGAATCGCGGAGAAGCTCAGAATCACCATCATTACGTTGCTGGCCCGCGCCGTCATGCTGATGCCTCGGATGTTGATAAGCGTTATCGCGATCGTGAAAAATATAGCCCAGATGATGTAGGGGACTTGCGGGACGTACCTGGCGGCAATCAGCGCCGCATAAATAACACTGAGCAGCGGAATGAGAAAATAGTCCAGCATCATCGACCATCCCGCAAGAAAACCGATATGCTCGCTCAGGGATCGCTGGGCGTAGGTGTAGGTTGAGCCCGCTGCGGGGAAAGCGGCGGACATCTTGCCATAGCTTGCCGCTGTGAAGAGCATAGCCACCATCGCCACCATATAAGCCAGCGCAGCGTGCCCGAACGAGGCTTGTTGAATGATCCCGTAGACCGGATATGGCGCGGTGGGAGTCAGAATGACCAGGCCGTATATAACAAGGTCACGGAGCCTGAGTACGCGCTTAAACTGGGGTTTATAACCCAGAGCTTCCAACGAAGATGTTGCAGCTTGTTCCGTCACTTTTAGTGAAACCTCTTCATCAATTTTTCGATTGTACGATTGGGAATGATGGTCAAACGGTTGCAGCGTGCCAGCCTGCTACCTGTCAAAAGGCTTACTCGCACACGTTCCTTCGCCCCACACGAAGGGAACGATTCTACCGCCCTCAATGCATCCGTGTTTCATAGTCTTTCCAGTCAAATTTGCTGTTCCTAAGTGGCAGGCCGTGAGTCTTCGCGTACCGGTCCCGAACAGTCTCTACCTGCTTATACCATTCGCCCAGCGGAAGAATCAGCTCCCGGTAGACCAGGTAGCTCATGTCCACTGTCCGCATCGGCAGGTGGTCTTTCACGTCGTCCACTTCATCCAGATACTTCCGCCCGTTCGCCTCCGCCACCCTCGGAAACCAGCTTTCATACCAGGTCTCCACCGCGTGGTGATACGCCACGTTCCGCTGGTCGCGCATCCCCTCCACAATCTCCAGTGCCCGGTCCAGCGCTGCCAGCGCCTCCCCAAACTGGACCCTCGAGGCCGCGCCCTCTGCCTGCTTCAGCGCCCTGTCTACCGCGTTCATTTCCTGGATCATTTCCAGGTTCTGCCGGTATAAACCCGCAATCGACAAATAGACTCGCAGGTTGTACTTCTGGAACCGCACCGACCTCAGGTTCTTGTGCAGCAGGTCCAGCAGCTCATCATTGGCCGGCATGGAATCCTGAGCCATTCTTACCCGCCGGGCATTCGCCTTGCCCCAATCATGGCCCAGCCGCAGATACTCACCCTGCGGCACCGGCGGCAGCGGGAGTGTTTGATCGTGCTCCGGTCGCCGAGGATTAAAGATCTGGTCTGAGTTTCCGAAGATGGGCTTGCGGGCTGACGAGGGTTCACGGTCCCAACTGCTGTCCCAGAATTCCGCCTGCGTGCTCATCAGTTGATAGACCCGGCCCATGTCCTGGGTTCCCTGGCCGTAGAAGAGGTGATAAAAATTGTCTCGTGCTTCGTCGGGCCTCGGCGATCCCGGGTGCCAGGCCCAGGCAGGCCCGGTCGCATATCCCAGCCAGAACGTCTCCGGATGCAACCCTTCATCACCCCACCCCGCAACAAAGGTTCCGATCAGATCAGCATTCTGTCGAGAGGAGTCGAACGAAATATGGCGATGCATTTCCGCGAGCCGGTCACCGATCCGCACGGGATTAAAAAGCTGCGAATGAGGCAACTCATAATAGTTGGGGAAATAGGGCTCCACGCCTTGAGTCGAGGTGTAAATCATTTGCCGGATACCATGCTCCTTGAATGCACGGTCGAATTCCGGCCCGTAGACTTCACCATTCACCAGATAAGAAGGCAACGAGGGGATATCATCCACCACCAGGGGATATTCTCCCCAGAAGATGACGGTCCTGCCCCGCTCGTGCAGATACCCGGCGGCCTTATCCAAAAATTGGGCCTCCACCTTGCCTACACTTCCCAGTTTCTTCGCAAGTTGCCCTTCGTTGCATTGCTCGTTATCAGCCATTCCCACGTAGTAGGGCTCGTCAGTGGAAAGGTAGAAGTAGTTCACACCCTTGTTGG
>DATLWV010000240.1:0-16216 GCA_035576145.1 Terriglobia bacterium | reverse complement strand
ATGTCATAGAAGCGCCGCGCTCCACCCTTTGAGACAAGCAACTTTCCGGTAACTTCACGCGCCTGCGAGCTCATCTGGAGAAGCGTCCCAAAATAAATCCAGTCCGGCGCAGGCGAAAGAAGTTCATCGAGGTCTGTTGGTTTGAGTTCCGGAAAATCGTATGCGGCCGGGCGTTCAATGCGGAAGCTGGGCTGGCCCGTCGCATCCAGAGTGACCGATGCGATGCCCGTTGGATAGCCCTCCGTACGGCGGACAAAGCGGGTAGACAATTTCATTTGGGCCATGCAGTCGAGCACGCGGTCGCCACGGTCGTCACAGCCGACGGCGCTGACAAAATAGACCTCATGCCCAAGCTTACTTGCGTGAGCTGCAAAGTTAAACGGCGCGCCGCCCAGGTGTTCCTTGTCACCGATCACGTCCCACAAGACTTCGCCGATGCTGACAATTTTCATTGAAACTTTTCCTGGGAGGCTGAACCTGACTGGCAATCCTATTCTTCGGTATGCTCTACTCTTGCCACGCAGACTTCAAGTTCCAGAGGTCAAGCTTCACAATCTTTGCACCACCGCCGCTCGAATACAATCGAATATCGCGGCTGGAAAGCGAGGGGAAGATGAGTTCCGACATCACCCTCTCACCATGGTTAGCAAAGACTTCGACGGAGCAGCGATCGACAAAAATGTGCAGTTCGACCGGCTGCCCTTCAGCGATTTTCAGCGGGGCGGCCTGGCGTCCTGAAAACCTGGGATCGAAGCTGGTATCGCCCGAGCGGGTACGATCGACAAACAACTCCGACTTCAGGCGATAAAATCCGATGGTAGTTCTTTGATCGCCGCCTTTGCGAACTTCGAAGCCGAATGACGCAGCTTTCCCAGGGTCAATCTTGGCCTCGATTTCAAGCGTGTCGCCTTTCATTTCGTCACGGCGCAGAATGCGATTGGCGGCCTCAAAGCTCTGATCGCTCACTGCAACGTGCCGCCCGCGCAAACTCCTGAGTTCTGCAATGGGCTGCTGCACCAGGCGAATGCCCTGCGGAAACTTCGTCAGCTTGAGCACCCGCGGGATTGACTGGATGCCGCGCCAGCGAGTCGTGGGGACGTTACCGGCGTATTCCCAGTTGCCGAGCCAACCCATCCAGATCCTGCGGCCGTCGGAGGGCGATATGTCGGAGAACGAGGTTGAGGCGTAAAAATCTTTCCCGTAGTCAGCCCAAAGTTCCCGGCCTGCAGGGTTCTCATTGGTAAACTTCATTCCATCGAACCGGCCTACGAAGTATTGATTGCCCGATCCTCCCGCGACGCCGCCCGGATTCAGATTGATGCTCATCACCCAACGGCGCTGGCCGGGTTCGTTCTCAACGGGGAGTTCAAACAGGTCAGGACATTCCCATGCGCCGTCCACTGCTCCCGCCGGGCCAAAGTCGCTGAGGGTGGTCCAGTGTTTCAGGTCCGTCGAACCAAACAATCGCACTTTGTGCTCTGTCGCCAGCACGGCCACCATCACCCACTTGTGCCCCGGTTCGTACCAGAAAACCTTGGGGTCGCGAAAATTGGCCAGGTGGAGATCAATCACCGGATTGCCGGAATATTTTGTCCAGGTGCGCCCGCGGTCGTTGCTGTAAGCGACGTTCTGGTTCTGGTCCTTGCCTGTATGGCCGGCGTAGATGGCCACCAGGCATGAGCCATCGCCCGCCCCGGAACTCTTGCAGAAACCGCTCGAGTTGTGCCAGTCCACCACGACGCTTCCGGAAAAGATCATCACGCCGTTCCCTTCCGGGATGGCAACCGGGAGTTGCTTCCAGTGGACCATGTCAGTGCTTACGGCATGCCCCCAGCTCATGTGGCCCCACTCGTTTCCGAAAGGGTTGTACTGGAAGAACAGGTGATACTCGCCCATGTAATAAACCAGCCCGTTGGGGTCGTTCATCCAGTTCTTCAGCGGAGTGAAGTGAAACTGAGGCCGGAGCGGCTCATTATAAGTGCGGCTGCCCGCAAGGACCGCAGCTCCCCAGCTGGCCAATAGCAGTGCCGTGACGACCATGCCCGAACTGAGCCTTCCCTTTGTAGATAATCGGGCACTCGCCCGGCACGCGCGCACTTTTTTCTGAAGCAGCATTGTTTTCCTGCCCGCAAAGAGGAAGTCGATTAACCGATGTTCCCCGGACAACTCAAACGTTCTTCTTGCGCTGACAGTATAACGATTAATTGTTTGGAGAAAACCTGGTTTCGAACGTTGATTCCAGAGGAAGGGCTGCAACCTGCCAAGATTTAAGCTATTGAAAAGAAATGGTACGCCCGGAGAGATTCGAACTCCCGACCCCTTGCTTCGTAGGCAAGTGCTCTATCCAGCTGAGCTACGGGCGCGAACAGGCACGAAAGGAAAAACCTGCTTTCGCCTTTGAGACTTTCATTTTGCACTCACCCAACCCTGTATGTCAACGCAACTGTGGCATCCCCTGGGAGGCTGTTTGGGGGTTCGTAAACCGCGGCTGAGCGTCCGTGCGCCGATCATCTACACCCAGCAGACAGTTCTTGCCCTCAGCCCGCTGGTCTTTTATACTTGGGAGAAGAGGGGGCAGCCGCCTGTCAGGGGCCCCAAACGGCCCTTGTGGAAATTTCGAGCCACCGGCAGGGCGTGCTATAATTCCGGGAGCAGGGCAAAGGAGCTGCAATAGAATGAAGCAAAGCCGACGCGCGGGATGGTTTATCTTCGCCACGCTGATTGTATGCGCCATGCTCGGCGGGTTTTACGGCCCGCAGGTTGAAGCCACCACCGCCAACGACAACGATTCCTCCTTTCAGACCAGTCTGCGCGAGTTCACCAGCGTCTACGACAAGATCCAGGAAAACTACGCCACCCCCGTTGATCCCAACAACGCCATCTATGGCCCGACGAACAGCAACTTCCTGGGAGCGATCCCAGGGATGCTGCGGACACTGGACCCGCACTCCAACTTCTTTGATCCTCGCGCCTTTGCCATGCTGCGGGAAGACCAGGAAGGGCGATATTTCGGGGTTGGAATGCAAATCCAGTCCCGTCCCGGGAAGATGGGCAAGCTGGTGACTTTTGTGGTTTCGCCTATCCCTGGCTCGCCGGCCTTCAAGGTCGGGCTCCGCCCCGGCGACGTTATCGAGGAAGTTAACGGAAAGGTTGCCGTGGGGCTTGATTCGTCCCTGGCGGAACAAACTGACAAGGTGGCCAAGATGCTGAAGGGCCCGCGCGGCACCATCGTGCACGTCACCATCCAGCGCGAAGGAGCCATCAAGCCCCTCAGTTTCACGATTACGCGCGGAGAAATTACTCAGCCCAGCGTGGATGACATCTTCATGGTGAAACCCCATGTGGGTTATATTCACATTACGCGCTTTAATGAAACCACCAACACCGAACTTTCCCAGGCCTTGAAAAAGCTGGACGGCGAACACATGGAAGGCCTGATTCTTGACCTGCGCGGAAATCCTGGCGGGCTGCTCCAGGAGGCCGTGGAAGTCTCCGACCATTTCCTGAAAAAGGGTCAGCTGATTGTCTACCATTACGGGCGCTCTTCGCCTGAGAAACGCTATTACGCAACGCACGGCGACCGCGGCAACCGCTACCCCATCGTTATTTTGATCAATCGAATGACGGCAAGCGCGGCTGAAATTGTGACCGGCGCCTTGCAGGACCACGATCGGGCCCTGGTGATGGGCGAGACCAGCTTCGGCAAGGGTCTCGTGCAGACGGTTTATCCGCTGAGTGACGAAACGGGTCTGGCGCTAACCACCGCCCGCTATTACACGCCCAGCGGCCGCCTCATCCAGCGCGATTATGACGCAGTTTCGCTATACGATTATTACTACCATCCAAAAAGTGTTCCAACGCCCCATTCGGAAGTCCGGCTGACCGACGGCGGCCGGAAAGTCTACGGCGGAGGCGGAATCAGCCCGGACGTCAAATTGGACCCTGAAAAGCTGAACGATGTGGAGAGTACGCTGGTCCAGAACGGAGCGTTCTTCAGCTTTGCTCAAAAGTACCTGGGAGTTCACAAGACGATCCCGGAAGACTTCCAGGTGTCGGACGACGACATAGCGGAATTCAAGAAGTTCCTGACGGCGCAGAAGATCCCCGTGACGGACGCCGATTTGCAGGCGAACATGGATTTTGTCAAGCTGCGCATTCGGGAGCGGCTGATTGAAGACATCTACGGCTCAAACGTGGCCCACCGAATCCGCGTGGAGAACGATCCGCTGGTGGAGGACGCCGTTGCGCACCTGCCGAAGGCGCAGCAACTTCTGGAAAACGCCCAGAAATACATGGCCGCTACGGAGAACAAGTAAGTCGTCACGCCGGTTTTTGATCCTCCCCCCGGCGGCCAAAGCCCCTGCCAATCTTTCAGGATAAGGAAGAAACCTGCTCGGGCTGGCTTGTCATCAGCCCGCCTCTTTCGATTGCCTCAAATACTTGAGGAGCGACCACCCACCCGTAATCGGCAGGAGGATAATCTGCCGTAAAATCTCGCCCCGCCCTTTCTTCCGTTGCCGCGCCTGTTGGGCAACCGTTTGGCCCTGAGAGACAAGCATCATTGCGAACTTTACAAAATCGAGTCCGCAATGATCGCATTGCCCGCCATGGTCCTGCACATGCTTGCAGGCCGGACATGTAAAGCTGGTTGGATTGTGGCAACGTGAACAGAATTGGTTCGAGTCCGGGTTTTCCTGGCCACATTTGGTGCAATGCATGACGTGCTCCACCTCAGCGGACATTATCTCTATCGGCGAAGGAAATCCCGGACTGGAGACCCGGCCGGGTCTTTTTGACAGGTTTGAAGCAATCAGCGGATTCGAAGAATGGTGGACGCGAAGGGATTCGAACCCTCGACCTCAGCGTTGCGAACGCCGCGCTCTCCCAACTGAGCTACGCGCCCATTTTGGCTGTAACCTCGCTAATATAACACGCCGCATTCCAGCCTGACAATTTCTGCACTTTTCCGCTAGTTTCAACCGCGCAAAGGCCCCGCAGTGCATGCCGACAAGAGTTCCCCCATGCTACAATTCAATCAGGATGCCCATTCGCGTGATTGCAGTTGACCTTGATGGAACCCTGCTGAACAACAATTCTGAAATTTCGCCGGCCAATCGCCAGGCACTTGGGGCGGCCTCCGAGCGTGGCATCAGGATTGTGATCACCACGGGACGCAGGTATCATTCGGCCAGTCCGCTGCTCGATTCGCTTCCCTGCCCTGTCACCCTGGTTACCTCCAACGGCGCCGTGGTTCGAACACTCGCCGGCGACCTTCTCCACCACAACTTTCTGCCCCGCAAGATCGCCGTCCAGGTGCTGGAAGCCGCCATCGACTACCGCCCTTACGCCGTGGCAATCTTCGACAGGGCCAGCCGAGGGCAGGTGATGATGCAGCAGAACGCGTCGCCCGACGGACCGCTTCGCTGGTACCTGAAAACGGCGCGGGAATACCTGCTGCAGGTGATGGACCTTCCCGCAGCGCTGACTGATGATCCCATCCAGATCATGTTTGGCGGCGCGCCGGCGTTTCTGGAACCGCTGGAACATGTGCTGCGCGCATCAGACGCAGGCCGGCACGTTCACCTCACCTGGACCAAGTATTTTGAACGCGACGTTTCACTGCTGG
Organism: Terriglobia bacterium; assembly: GCA_035576145.1. Taxonomy (GTDB): domain Bacteria; phylum Acidobacteriota; class Terriglobia; order UBA7540; family UBA7540; genus SCRD01. Next base: position 10,590 of record DATLWV010000240.1, on the reverse strand, counting down.
ACGTCATGAACCTCGGGTGTTCCAAGGCCAGCGGACTGAAGTGGCTGCTCCAGCAGATGGACTGCGATGCCAGCGAAGTGATGGCCATCGGCGACAACTACAACGACCTTGAGATGCTTCGCCTGGCCGGCTGTCCGGTGGCGATGGGCAACTCAACGCCGGGCCTGGCCGAAGATGGATGGCATATCACAAAGTCCAACGACGAAGACGGAGTTGCTGCCGCAATCCAGGATCTCGTCCTGAACGGACAGCACGAGACGTAGCTGTGCGTCTGCTTTCTGATTGCGGATTCCAGCTACTCAGTGAATAGCCGTGAGTCTGAGATACTGAGCACGCCCACAAGTGGCGGTGCGGCTGTTTCTTAGTGATTGATAACCTGGGTTCCGGGGGGCGGAGTCAGTTCGAACAGTGCGGACGCCAGGCTGGGGTTGCGGTCAATGTGGCTGAAATTGAACTTCATCACCGTGTTGTTGGTATAGACGATTACCAGCCGCCGGATGTCCATCTGCGGATCAAATTCCATGACAACGTGCCTGTAACCCAGCTTATCCGCATTTTTCGGATAAGCGATAATCACACGATCCTCCGGCGGGTGCTGGAACTGGTTGTTAGCGTCTTCAAACCTGGAGAAAACCTTCCGCAAGTCAAGCCGGGAAAGCAGCAGGCGAAACGGAACACGATAGTCCTCGCTCTGCTTCACCGATGAGCGGTTAAGCTGGCCCTGCTCGGGCAGATAGAGCAGGACCTCCTTCTTGTTCGAGAGAAAAATCTTCTTCTCCGGCTCGCGATAGTCCCATCGCATGCGGCCGCCGCGGGCAAAAACAACCGTTCCCGATTCCACCCGGTTGGCGCCTCCAGCGTCGTAGGTCTGCGTGAAGTCTGCACGAATTGCCTGAACGTCGTGGTAGCTGCTCTGCACTCTGGTGATGAATTCATCCAACGGCAGGCTTGCAGCAGCGGGTGGTGCAGCCGGGAGGGCTGGCGGCAACAGCAGCGCGCTCCACACCGCGCACACACCTGCCAGGAATTGAATTCTACCCGGCCGGTTATTGTTCTGAATCTTCTCTTTCATGATTTCCACTTGCCCTTAACACTTGGACGGCGCTTCTTGCTTTCTGGTTGTTCGGGTCGGTCTCAAACCCGCGCGCGTATTCGGCCAGAGCCGTCTTCCGCCGGCCGCCCAGGGCCGCCGCGCGGGCCAGTCCGAAGTGCGCGCGGCTGTCGTAGGGATTGATTTCCGCCGCCGCCGCGTAAGCCTGTTCCGCCCGCGTCAGATCCTTCTGCAGCAGGTAAACATCGCCAAGACCGTCATATCCTTCAAAGTTTCGCGCCGCCCGGACCGACTGCGAAAATTGTTCCGCCGCTTCGAGAAGACGCCCCTCCTTAAGATACAACTTTCCGAGCTTGTTGTGGCAGCTTGGAATCAGAGGCGATAATGCCACGGCGGCGCGCAACTGCCATTCCGCCTCCTCAAACCGGCCCAGGTCCAACATCAAGCTGCCGAGATTAAGGTGTGGGTCGGTGTAGTCCGGTTTGCGCAGCATGGCTTCGCGGAAGTATTTCTCAGCCTGACCGTACTGCTTTCTTTTGGCATAAACCAGCCCGAGATTGGTGAGGGTGATGGGAGAGTTGGGATTCAGACTAAGAGCGATGCTCCATTCCTTTTCCGCCTGGTCAATCCTGCCGTGGTTCCACGCAACCACGCCAAGATTCTCGCGGATATTGGTAGCTCCGGGCGAGACCTTCAGCGTCTGGCTGTAAAGCGCCTCGTCACTGCGCCAGTCGCGGTTTCGCGCCACCACCCGAACTGTCATAAGCAGAGCCAGCGCGCAAGCCGTGGCCGGCAGACCGTACCTCCAGGCGCTGCGGCGCCCTTGGAGTGCTCTCCACAGCTTTACACCGGCCCATCCCACCAACCAGCAGAAACCCACTGACGGCAGGTAAAGGTAGCGTTCTGCAAAGACGTTCCCCGCAAGGTACCGGACATCGAGTACCGGCGCCAGAGTCATAAAGAACCAGATGAATCCGAACGATGCCGTCCTGTTCCTCCGGGCAAGGACCGCAAAAATCATCAGGCAGCCAGCGAGTGCGGCAATTCCCAGCAGCACCCGCGGCTCGAATATCGAGGTCCCCTTGTGGAACACATAGTAGGCGCAGAGTTCGACCGGCCAGAAGAGTTTTTCAAGATACTGCCCTGCCAGCGCCAGCGCCGACAGGATACTCGGGTACCACCCGAGCCGCGACAACTGGATTTGTGGCGCAAATGCCCCCAGGTGCTCAACCCTGAACAGCACATACGCCAGATCCATCAGCCAGAACTCGCCATAGCGGCGCGTCTTCTGCCAGAAGGTGGTTCCGGCGCGGTCATCCCTGAAGAAATGCTCATAGATTAAAGCCAGCAGAGGAAAGGTCAGGGCCTGTTCCTTGGAAAAAATCGTCAGAGCAAAACTCACCAGCGCTGCCAGCTTGACCCAGGGCGAAATTCCGCCGCGGGGCCGGGCCATGCTGAGAAAAAGCCAGAAAGTGAGCAGGTAGAAAAAGGTAACCTCAAGGCTGGTGACGGCCGCCACCCAGGCAACTGCTTCCGTATGGATGGGGTGCAACGCAAACAGGCAGGCCGCCACAAACGCGACCGCCCGGTCCTTAAACAGCCTGCGCGCCACCACGAACACCAGTAGAGCGACCCCCACGTGCAGGCAGACATTCACAAGATGGAATCCATAGGCCAGCGGCCCAAACAGGTGGTAGCACACCGCGTATCCAAAGGTCATCATGGGACGGTAATAGTTGGAGACGCCCTGCATCCCCACAAATGACCAGACCGTGGTGCCAAATACCTGCGGCAGAAAATGGAAACTCTTCAGGTAGGGATTGTCGAGCACCTGGCGGTTGTCGTCATAGACAAAACCGTTGAGAAGCGTATTGAGGTAAGGAAGCGCCGCGCACAGGATGAGCGCTGTGATCAGAAGCGTGTCACGATGCCGGACTGCCTGCCTGCTGCCGGCGTGCCCTGTCGTCGCTGGAGATTCAGGATTGTCCGCTCTGCGAAACGAGCTCATCCGCCCTCCGGCTGGATACAATCGCAATACACCGTCGCCACAGTGCCGATCGGTCTCGTGGTTCCTTTTCTGAGAAACTGCCTGCTCGAGGCGTCAACACAGGCTGGACGTTTGCAAGAAAATGGGGGGAACCATAAGGTTCCCCCGCGGAGTTGCCGGACTTAGACCCAATCGAGACGCCGCAGAATCAGCCCGCGAGAGGTGAATCCGCCGAGCTGGCCTGCGTATTGTTCGAGTTCTGGCGGATGACGCCGGACTGGTCCGTGTAGTAGGAATTTGTACCGGTGGTCCCGCGTGTTACGGGGTCAGCCCAAAACTCATAGGTGTCGATCCGGCCGCCAACGACGGGCCCGGGAGAGTACGTGAAGCTGTAACCACTCTTCACCGCTCCCATTGCCGTAGCCGTACCGCCTGAGAGGACGTTGTCAACCAGGCCGGCAGCCGTGGATGTGGGCATGGCGCCCGCGGCCGGTGGGCCCATGTAACCAAGGGTTGCACTGTAGCCGCTGTTGTAAGTCGAAGAATAGGTAACTTCGGCCGTATTGTAGGTCCTCAACGTCCCAACCGCCGACGCCTGGTTGGCAGCAATCCTCGAGCGCAGCAGGTTCGGGATCGCGATCGCAGCGATAATCAGGATGATCGCAACGACGATCAGCAGTTCAATCAGCGAGAACCCTTTTGAATCTCTTCGCATTCATTCCTCCTTTAAACCTTCCTGAATCGTCAAATCTAACAAAGCCGCTCATACTCGTGCATCTTAGGTTCCAAATCGGTTAAACCGAAAGAATTCTTTATAAACCTCCCGCACTATGAAAATTCAAGGAGTTATCATACCACCGAGTGGTGTGCTCTGATACCAACTCGGTAGACGACAAGCGCATGCCGGTTTTTGTCGAACCTCTACGACAAAAACAGTCACTTGCGCCGGGGGTTGGCGGGCGATGGGAGTATAACATCCGGTGGAGCGATCTGAGCCCCTCTGCTGCCCTGTAGTAGATTGTCCTTCCGACCCTGGCTGAGCGGCTCTACTTTTCATTGGTTTGCCTCTGAATGCTTCTGATGGCCTCAATCTGCTGCTCTGCGCCGCTTTCTTCAGGAAAATTCCTCAACTCCTCCCTGAATTCGGCCAGCGCGCCGGGGATGTCGCCTTTCAGTTTTAGAATCATCCCCATCGCAAAATGGTAGGCCAGCCCTCCCGGCTGGAGCTTGAGCGCGTGCCGCACTGCTTTTTCCGCGTCTTCAACGTCGCCGAGCTTCAGCCAGGTAAGCCCCAGGTAGAAATATTCGTCACTATCAACTCCGTTCACCGCGATCGCGCGCTTCAGGTATTCTTCGGCTTCCCGCAGCCGGCCCATCCGGTAATAGGTGTAGCCGGTGTTGTAAATTGCCAGCCAGAACTGCGGATCGCTCGCCAGAACTTCCCGGTAGAGGGCAAGAGCCTCAGTGTAGCGCCCCTGCTCACCCATGGCGTTGCCCAGATTGGTCCTCGCAAGCTTGTTGTGCGGCGTGCGCTCGACTCCGCGCGCGTAAAGCTTCATGTCATTCGCCCAGTAACGGTCCTCGATTGTTGTCGCCACCCCAAGCACCGCCGCCAGCAACAGCACGGCAGCCGCCTGCAACGCCGGCATGCCCAGGAACTTCAGCTTCCCAAAGCGAATGCGCCTCAGAGCCATGGCCAGCAGAATCGAAAAACCGATTGACGGCAGATAGAGGTAACGGTCGTGTGCGATTTCTCCAACGGGCAAAACCGAAAGGTCGAGCAGAGGGATAAACGGAATCAGAATCCAGGCGCAGCAAAAAACCGCCAGGCGGCCCTCTGGCATTGAAGTTCTCCCCAGCCTGCGCACCGCAAGCCAGGCCAGGAATCCCACCGCTGCAAGACCTGCTAGAGGCAGAAAAAAAGGGACCAAAGCCGGCGTCCTGACGTAGGGCACGTTGTAAAAAACGCTAAGTCCAAAAGGCCAGACAAGGTGGCGCAGGTAGAACAACATCAAGTGCGGCCAGGTGAAGATGATGGTCGAGACGCTCAGCGGAACCATCGTGTGCCCCAACCCCTGGAGCACGTGCCAGCGCACGGCCAGATAAACGAAGGTGAGCAACACGAACGGCACAATTTGCAACGTGGCAGCCCGTGCGCGCTCGAAAGCTGATCGGTACCGATTGGACCCCACCGGCTTGTGCCAGAGCCATTCATACGCAAAAACGATAATCGGGAGGATCAGGGACGTTTCCTTTGACAGCATGGCAAGCCCGTAGAGAACCACCGACCCCGCAATCCACGCCCGGCGATGCACTTTTCCCTCTCTCGCGTTGAGATAGCAGAGAAACGAAGGCAGCAGGAACAGAGCGAGCAGTGGATCGGTGACGCCCGAAATCCATGCCACGGATTCGATGTGCACCGGATTGACTCCAAAGATCAGCGCGGCAATCAGCGCCGTGCGGTCATCGCCGGCCAGCCTTCGCGCCAGCACGTACACCAGATACGTAACGCCCACGTGCGCGGCCACACTCACCAGGTGCCACCCCGCAGCGAAGGGACCGAAGACTTTGTAATTCAGAAGCAGGAACAGCAGAAAGATGGGCCTGTAGTAATTGCCCTGAATTCCGGGGTAAGCAAAGCTCCACACTCTTTCAAAGAAATATTGCGGAACGTAGCGCCAGGCATGGACCTGCACATTGGCCAGGATCTGGCCGCGGTCATCATAAACAAACTCAAACCAGAGCGTGTTGCTATAAACAAGGAAGGTGACCAGCAAAATCAGGCTGAGCACGACCAAGGGCGACACTGCCCACCACGTTGCCCCCGGCGGGAGCATGGAATCTCGATTGTTCCCGGAGCTTTCCTTCAATGTGGGACCTGCCATTTCAAACGTATCAGCGGCATTCAAACGCCGTGCTTCTTTGCATAGTGGCGAAACGACCGGTAACTCATGTGCAGCAGGTCGGCCGCATGGCGCCGCACGCCTCCGGCAAGGTTCAAAGCCTCCACCAGGTAGCGCTTCTCGACCCCGGCAATCTGCGATTCAAAGTTCAGGCCCTCTTTCGGGATTCCGACATGCGTCTCGCCGGCCGGTTCCATTCCGTGGATCGCGCCAGGAAGGTGCTCAAGGCCCACCATCCCGTCACGATCGCCGCTCACGGCCACGGCATGCTCGATGGCATTTTCCAGCTCGCGAACGTTACCGGGCCACAGGTGATGCGTCAGGGCTGAAAGCGCACCTGATTCGAAGTCCTTTACCGGCTTCCCCATTTCCAGAGCATATTTCTTAAGGAAATGCCGCGCCAGTGGTTCGATATCATCCGTGCGCTCGCGCAGCGGCGGAACGTGGATGGGAATAACACTGACCCGGTAAAAGAAATCCTCGCGAAACTGGTTCTCTGCCACCAGGGCCTTCAGGTCGCGGTTTGTCGAGGCAATCAGGCGGACGTCAACGGGGACATCCTGCGTCCCGCCGAGCGGCCGGACCATTCGCTCCTGAAGAACCCGCAACAATTTGACCTGCATCCCAGGGCTTGTTTCCCCAATCTCGTCAAGGAAGAGCGTTCCCCCGTTGGCCGACTCGATAATTCCTTTCCGGTTGGCATCGGCCCCCGTGAAAGCGCCCTTGAAGTAGCCGAAAAGTTCGCTTTCAAGTAAAGCCTCAGGAAATGCTCCGCAGTTTATGGAAACAAAAGCTTTATTACGCCGCTGGCTTGCCTCGTGAATGGCCCGTGCTACCAGTTCCTTTCCGGTGCCGCTTTCACCCGTAATCAGGACTGTGCTGTTGGTGGGTGCAACGCTGCGGACCATTTCCAGGATGCCGGCGATCTTTTCACTGCGGCCTACGATGTTATCCTGCGCGAAGAGTCGCAGCATTTCCCGTCTGAGCCTGGCGTTTTCTTCGTGCAGCGCCATCTCTTCGAGCGCCCGTTCGACCACCAGCGTGATCTCTTCCACCAGTTTGTCGGTCTTGATGACGTAGCGGTATGCGCCGAGGTTCAGCGCCTCAACAGCACTGGGCATGGTCGGGACTGCGGTGATGAGAATAAAGGCAGCATGGCTGCATGTGGCGCGCGCGTGGTGGAGCAGGTCAATCCCGGTCAAGTCGGGCATGCGAATGTCTGCGATAATCACATCGTAGACCTGTGACTCTATCTTTTTTTTAGCAAGCTGGCCGTTGGCAACCGCCTCCACCAAGTGCCCGGCCTTCCGGAAAGCGATCTCCAGAAGCTGGCAAATTGATTTTTCATCGTCTACAACCAGCAATCTCGCCATATGCCTAATTCCGTCCGCCAGACGCCATATTCAATACACGTAGCTTACCGCGTGTTCCACCAGTACTGAGCACCCCTTCCTGCGTTTAAGAAGAGCCAGGGGGGTGCAGCGGAATCTAAACGCGGCTGCCGGCATGAATCCCCGCGTCCTCCACTTTCTTCAGCGGCTGTGATTTCGGCAGGACAATGGTGAATCCTGTGCCGTTACCGGGCGATGATTCCACCTGAATGTGGCCGCCATGTCCTTGCACAATCTGGTAAACAATCGCCAGCCCCAGCCCCGTTCCGTGGGCAAAAGCCGGCTGGAAAGGTTCAAAAAGGTTCTCAAGCTGCGACGGCTCAATCCCCATGCCGGTGTCGCGGAAGACAATTTCTGTTGTGTTGCGCTCGCCCGCACGGATTTCAACCGTGAGCGCCCCACCATGTTCCATGGCTTTCAGGGCGTTGTCGCATAAGTTCCAGAACACCTGGCGGAGCTTGTCGGCGTCAGCCCGGATCATGACCGGATGGTGCGGCAGACTGCGCACAATCTTTATACCCTGCGGAAAGTCAGGACGGTGCTGGAGCAGCAGCAAGGTTTCCTCGATCAGGACCACCAAGTCCACTTTGCTGAATTTAAACCGCTGCTCGCGCGAATAGACAAGAAAGTCCGAAACCAGTTTGTTCAAACGCTCGGATTCGCGGCTGACAATCGCGATCAGCTTGCGCTCGTCCTCATCGATGTCGCCCATGGTTTCCAGCACCTTCGCCGACCCGGAAATCGAGGCCAGCGGATTGCGGATTTCGTGTGCGATTCCGGCCGCCATCCGGCCGAGAGTGGCCATGCGGTCACGCAGGCGGAATTGCGCCTCCAAACGCTTCTGGACGGTAAGGTCCTGAAGGCTGTAAATGTATCCGGCCGTCCCGCTTTCAGGAACCACCAGGTGTGAAACCGAGACGCCAAGGGTGCGGCGGTCGCCGGAGGGATGGCGAAATTCAATCTCCTGCCGCCCTAGAGCGGAAACCAGGTCACGAAATTCCTCTGACTGGGGGCCGAGGCTTCCCAGGATTTTTTCAATCGGCTCGCTCAGTGCGGAATCCCGCATGCACCCCAGAATCTCAGCGGTCGCAGGATTGAGTTCGGTCACAATGCCGTCCAGGTCCGTCGTAATCAGGCCATCCCGCATGCTGCGGAATACATTTTCATTAATAGCCTGAAGACTGGCTACCTGCCCTCGCTTGTCGCGAAGCTCCGCGCCGGTCTTACGCATGGTTTCCGCCAGAAAGCCCGCCAGGTAGGCCACCGCAAAGAACCCGAAAAAGCTGGCCAGTATCTTGACCTGGAGAGACCCCAGGTCCACGGGTGCGCCCGAAGAATTTAAGAAGGCGGCAATCGAGGGATGGCGGGCAGCAAAGGCCGGATAGAGCTGGGACAGGTGAGGAAGCTCCAGCAGGGCGCCCATCAAAATAAAACTGACCCCCGCCACCAGAAAGACCCTTGACCGTGGCAGCAGAATAGAAGCCAGAATAATGGCCACCAGGTAGAGAGAAAAGTAGTTGCTCTCCAGGTCACCGGTGATGTGAACAATGGCAGTAATGATGAAAATATCCGCAAACAGCTGCAGATGGGCTTGTAGGGAGTAATCAAGGCTGATCTGGTTATAAATCAGGAAAAACAGGCTCAGGATATACCAGAGGATGACAAACGCGCCAAGATTCTCAATCGACTGGAAGCCGGTGGGGCTGGGCGATATCTGCTCAATGGCGTACGCGATGGCAAAAACAAAGGTGATGATGGCGAACCGGATCTTAATGACCCAGGGCAGCCAGCTTTGAAGTTCACCAGCGAGTTTCATAGGGGAACTAAACAGCATTATAGAGATTGAGTTCTTATTGGACAACAGCTCTTGCCGCACAGAAGCTCAACCTCCGTATGTTCCTTGTCCCCTGCAAAATCAATCCATCGCTCCTCATGGCAAATAGACTCGCCTGGACGCGATCACCCTGCCAGCTTGCCAATCAGAGAGAACAACGGCATATACATAGAAATCACTACGCCCCCGACGACGACTCCCAGAAAGAGAATGATCATCGGTTCGAGGGCCGTTAGAAGGTCGCCGACTGCCGCGTCGACCTCGTCCTCGTAGAAATCGGCCACTTTCTGGAGCATGGAGTCGAGCGAGCCGGTCTGCTCACCCACGCCAATCATCTGAACCACCATGTTCGGGAAGACGCCGGTTTCGCGAAGCGGATCGACAATAGTCCGGCCTCCTTCAATGGCCTTGCGGACCTGCCCGATCGCCTTCTCAACCACGGCGTTTCCCGAAGTGCGGGAGGTAATGTCCATCGCCTCGAGCATGGGCACGCCGCTGGTTATCAGGGTGCCGAGGGTACGGGAAAACCTTGCCACGGAAATCTTGCGCATCACCGGCCCGAGCACAGGGATTTTCAAAATTAGCGCGTCGATCAACATCCGCCCGGGCGGCGTGCGGTAATACCACCGGATTCCCAGTCCGATGAGAATAAGCAGAACAATGAGAATGGGTCCAAAGCTCGCCACGAAGTGGCTTAAGGCAATGACAATCCGGGTGGGGAGCGGCAGGGCGACACCCAAACCTGCAAAAAGAGTGGTGAAGATAGGCACCACCTTCCACAAGAGAAGAACCACAACGCCCGCGGCAATCACCACAACGGCCACCGGGTAAATCATGGCGGACTGCACAGATCGCTTGAGTTTTACAGCCTTCTCGATGTAGGTAGACAGGCGCTGAAGGATGGTGTCGAGGATGCCGCCGCTTTCTCCGGCTTCCACCATATTGGTGTATAGGTCGTCAAAGGCTTTGGGGTGCTGCCTCAATGCATTGGCCAGCGAGGAACCGCCCTCCACCGTCCCGCGGACGCCGGCGAGCATTCGGGCAAAGGCCTTGTTCTCCTGCTGCGAGGAAAGAATCTCAATGCATTGCACCAGCGGGAGGCCGGCGTCGATCATCACGGAAAACTGGCGCGTGAAGACGGCCAACTCTTTGGCCTTTACTTTCTCCCCCCATTTGAACTTGGGAATGGCAATTTCTCGTCCCTTCTCGACAATCTTGAGAGGAGTAATCGACTCGCGCCGCAAAGTGGAATCCAGCGCCGCACGGCTGGGCGCGGCGCGAACTCCGGTGACTGTTTCCCCCGTACGGGACGTTCCTCGAAATTCAAATTGGGACATTGACTGCTACCTCCGTTCGGGGGATGACATCCATTTTGATCGTCAACATGTTTTCCCTGTTGCCCTGGTGCCTGACCCCTCATTACC
>DATLWV010000239.1:0-4788 GCA_035576145.1 Terriglobia bacterium | reverse complement strand
AAAATCTTGCAAATTCTCAGCGTCACCATCTTCGAGAAAACCCCCATTTCATGCGCTTTCTCGCAATACAACCATCGAATTCTAGAACCCGACCCTCGCATCCAATTGGATCTGTTCAACTTATGATGGGACAGTACTGATCTGAAATTTGAGATTTGAGATGGCCCCAACAGAAGATCGAGCACGAAGCGCCGGTTGGTAGCGCCCTTCTGTAGCGGCGGTGTGTCACCGCCGGCCTTTCCGGTTTTGGAATCTTGAATCTGCAATTTGAAATCAGGCCGTGGGCGTCGCGCCCCATTCATCGATGCGCTGGCCGCCCTAACGAGGCATAAAGGTTGCCTCATCTGTCTCATGTTTACGATTAAACTGATCAACAAAAATTAATTTACCCTTGAAGGCCTGACCGGCCTCAGCGATCACAGGCTGCAAAAACACATGGATATTCATCCGGAGGGCCACACGGGGCTTTACGGTTATAGGTTCAATGAAGCCCACCACGCATTGAGTTCCCCTAAAATAAGCCTTTGTGAGGATCAGCGAGAACTGATCGTTTGCAAGGCTAAACAGTGCGCTTGCCCCAACCTGCATTGCTGGTCTTCCTGATACTGTTCCCTGATGCCACCAATTCTGTCCAGGCTCCCATACGACATGCAAAACTGGCTTCTTAGGCCAGCCGAAGCTCCTGAGTTTCAAGAACAACCAGCCTGCAATCGTCACCACCAGAACGAACACCCACAAGGGGATACCGCTAATTAGAAGATGCCAAAGACCGCCAGAACTCGCAAGCAAGGCCAATTCGTGGCGCTTTATTGCAGCTACGATTATCCCGATGAGAGCTACCGTCGCATATCCAATGACAGCCTTGACAACATCTTCGCCAACTCGCTTCCAATTCATTGCACAGGGATTATAGTCGGAAACCTGTCATGGGGCCACTAGTCGCTTGCATTGGTGATTGACACGCTTGCATGCCGTCCGCTGAGCGATCCCACCTTCGATTTTCATGCAAGGCGGGGGAGGAAGGGGCAAGTTATTCCCCTTCCCCTCGCACGCCGCCACGACCTCATAAGGCTGGCAGATCTTAGAGTCGCTCCGCTCGACTGGACGGAGAGGCCCTGTGCGGCAATAAAAGGGCTAGGCTGCATAATGATGCAGGTCATGGTGCTAATTCACGAATTACGTAATCGAACAAATATCGACAGTCATTCCCGCTCCAGTCGGTTGTCCTTGAGCCAATAAACGTATGCAGATCGGTCTCTCCCTGGGGATAATCGAAAACAAGTTTGCCAAGATAGTTGTCATCGTCGTTGTCAGAGATCTGGCTGCGTACGCCCTCCAGAGCCTTCCCTGCGACTGCGCCGATGGCTGGGGCGCCTAGAGCAGCTCCAATTGGACCGGCGACCACTCCCAAGATGCTAAGAAGCCCGCCAAAGAACTCAGCCGAGTAATCCTTTTCCCAGATGTCAATTTCGATATGCAGGTAACCCTTTGGGGCCTTAGGAGGATAAATCAAACGCTGCGGAAACGGCCAAGTTCCGGTTTCTCCGGGATCAAGGTCGTTCGTTCCATCTGTCTTCGGGATCATACCTGTCTTAACCTCGCCCGCGCCGTCACCATAGGCAAACGCCGCGTAGAGGTCGTCGCCGAGATTTCCGTACCAGTGGTCTTCGAACTCATCCAGACACTTAAGGTGGGGGCCGAACTCCCAAGAATATCGGTTTTCGGGAGGCTTCTCCGGAGGAGGATTGGTAGGGCTCTCAGGGACTCCAGGTTGTTCCGAAGGAGTTCCAACGCAGCAACAACAGCAACACTTGACCTCAGGCTTAACTACCCCATCTATGCGGCTCGGCTGTCTACCAGCGAAAGCAGACTTCCGTGGAGTCGCGGCAACGCCTCTGTACTTTCGATATTTACCTACAACCCCGAATTCCTCTTCAAGTTTATTGAAACGGTCAGAGGCTTCAGAGAAAGTGCGTACGGTCATTAATTTCTCATAGTCATCCCCAGACCAGTACCGCTTGACTTGGTGCGGGAGGCTTTGGTATTTCGCGAGGATTCTTGTGAGTTCTTTATCCTCAATCTTTTCTCGTTTACATACTTCGTCGACAGCTCTGTCAATTTCGGTCTCTACTTTTCTCTTAAGGTGTCGATCTATCGACCCATATGCAATGGGTATGAGAATGTTCGGTCCGGTTTCTCCTATCCTTAACGCCATCGCTTTCTCGATTCTAAGGTTTCGCATTGTTGATATCTCCTTCCTTCATCAGGATTTCCTCTTTTGCTCGCATTGACTGCAAATTGCTCCGCCCGGGTTCAAATCGAGCCATGGCTACCTCATCTGGGTAGGAAATAACGCAGAAGTGTCTCCTACCAAGGGGCTCCTCCTGTTGTCCTGCGAGCACTCTGATCTAGAACGAGAGCGACCGCAAAGTCAGGGCATCTGGGAGATTCCGCACCTGTTCCGAGCCCGCAGATTTGAAAGCGTGAGTACGCGCCAACTGCATGGCGATCCCGTAGCGGAGGACGTCCACGCCAATGAGAGTGCCTCAACCACGAACAACTCAACTATGACCAGTAACCCGGACAAGGAAAACAGATCAGACAATTACGAGGGGGAGCATGTGGTGACAACCTCTGTACGCAGTGTGTACTCAGATGAACAACTAATAACTCCGAGATAAACACAAGTCAAGCAAAAAATCAGCATTCGTCAACCAAGTAAGTGTGAGTCCCAACAGGTATAAAACAGCCTGGTGAGCCGGCCGAGGGCCTCTGGCGACTTTGCTAGTGGCAGGGAGCCGGGGTAACTATGGGTTGACCAACCCTCGGGCCAAGCCCCCTTTGAATCCCGAATCGCAGCTGGTGTAAACACTCGCTTCCGACTGTCTGCGATGTCGCGAGAGGCCCTAGTTCTTTTCACTCCACCCGGTCCATTGTTGTCATTTTGGTGGCTCGGGACTGCCTTTTTCATCCTTCATAATTCAGAATTCATAATTCGCTTTGGCCCCACTCAGCTTCGCTGACCGCAGAGACAGAAACCGCCTCTGTGCCAGCCACGAAAGCATGGCGCCGGAAAGGAGTTCACGGAGCCTGCTCAAGCACCTGGGATCTTGAGGACCTGGCCGACCTGGATCTTGTTCGGATCAGTGAGCTTGTCCTTGTTAGCCTCAAAAATCTTCATATAGGAGCCGGCATTGCCGTAGAACTGTTTTGCAATCTTGGAGAGAGTGTCCCCTGCCTTTACGGTGTACGTCTTTGCCCCCGCGGCAGAGGAGGAAGGCGCCAGAGCTGGATCGACCAGAATCTCGCAAGTCAAGTCGCTGAAGCTCGGGTCGACGAGCTTGATCTGGTTCCAGATGGCGTTCTTCAATGCTTCCGTGCCTGCCGAAGCCTTGACAAAAAGTTTGTTGTCTTGAACGTGGAGGTTGTGCACCCGAAGACCCTTTTGCTCAATCAGCCTCAAGACAGACTGGTACTTTGATTTAAGCTCTTCAAAGCGGTCCATAATCCCTCCTTTTCGAATTTTCAAAGGTGTCACTGATGGATAGCCGCCCATCCCGGATGCAGATCGACACCGGGTAAGAACGCGTTGTTCGCACAGGGCTGCTTACTTTAAGAACTTTGACACCAGACCAAGAATCCCGGCAGCGCTGGAGCCGCCTTGGCCAGGTTCAAGAAACTGGCCAACCAGTCCCCCCAGTCCTTCCGTCGCCGACGAAGCTCCGAAAGCCTGGGCGCCGGCTCCTGTGGCCTGTTTGCTCAACGCGCCCATGGCCATGGCGGCAACCACGGGCAGCATCTTCTTGAGCACGTCTACTCCAATACCTGTTTGTGCGGCGGCATTGCCGGCAACCTGGCGGCTGACATCCTTGCTGCCCAGAATGTGCCCAAGGATGCCGTTGCCATCCTGGATGGTATCCTCGCTGCCCAGCGTTTCGGGGTTGTCCATGTACCGTCCGTGGACTCCTGAGGCAAGCGCCCCCATCAGGCTCTCGAGCCCTCCGGGGCTTGTGGCATTGCGGGCCAGGCCCTGGCCAAGAGCAGGAAGAAGGCTGCTGACGGCAGATGTAGTCTGCTCCTCGTTCAGGCCAAAGTTCTGAGCCATCTGACGGATGCCCTGACCGCCGCCAGCGTTTAACAACATGCTTAAGAGGTCCATTGTTCCTCCTTTATTTTGACAAGTTGTCCCCAGAGAAACGGGCTTCGGTAGCGTTGAAAACTGCATTCGTCCCGTCTGTCAATAACCATAGGCGCGGTCCGGCCAAAGCTGTATGACCGTGATCACGCCACGATGTGACCAGTGCACCTTGGTATCCCTGTGCTACTTTCACATATAGTCGGCTTGTCGGACAAGTGGCTCACAGCACTCAAATTTTCCGAGCCGATCTTGCGGGATATCGCGCCTGGCGCCCCAATCTATCGAGGCGATGTCGCGAAGCGAGAGGCTCTTGTATTTTTCAGTTCACCCGGGTCATTGTTGTCATTGTGGTGGCTCAGAACTGCCTCTTTCATCCTTCATAATTCAGAATTCATAATTCTCTTTGTCCACTCAGCTTCGCTGAACGCAGAGACATAAACCGCCTCTGCGCCAGACCGGACACTGCTCGCAGATGGTGGCTTACTTTACTGGTATCAGCAACGGAGCGTCTTTGTCCTTAACCAAAAACACAACGAATTTCGCTGCCTTGGTGCTACTTGCGTTTCGGCCAACGACATGAACATCATTGGGACCTTCGTAAAAGGTCTGGCCCGGCGTCAACGTGACTTTCTTTCCGCCCTTCAACTGCA
>DATLWV010000238.1:0-5265 GCA_035576145.1 Terriglobia bacterium | reverse complement strand
TGAGCGCGCGTTTCAGGAGTTGACTTCGGCGTGCCATGCCCTTAGCATTATATTGATGGTGGTTTTGCTCTGGTATGGGGTGACAGGTTCATGTTGAGTTTTTCGTTTCTTCTGGTCTCTTCTTTCCCTGCCCTGTTGGCGGTAAATCTCGGAGTCATCGTTCCTCTTGCACTGTCCTGCCTGGTTCTTGTGGTTGTGATCCCGTCGGCCGCCTGGCGTGGAAAACTGAATGTTCCCGTCTACGCACTGATGCTATTCCTGGCAGCATTTGTTGCTTTCGGTATCGGGAAACTGGCGGGGGCGCAATCAGTCCACGGCACAGCTTTGGGTGTTGTCATTTCCTTTATCTTTTTCCTGCTGGTCGCTACCGCCGTCGGATCCTTTTTGGGGATCTTCTTTTACCGCCAGCCGACCGACGAATCAGCAGCAGGCGCCGCCGAAACTAACGTATCATCCCCCGTGCCCGCAATGGATAAGGACCGGCAATAACACCGCGAAGCCACCTTGCCGGTTGGTTCGTCCGCAAGATGTCCCTTAAGAGCACCCGCTCAAGTTTCTCTAACCCAGTCTGACTCTCCACCTGCGAACTTTCAGCACGACCATGGGGCGCGTGCCGGTCATCGTGTCACTTTCCTCGAGGGGATAAGATCACCCTTGACGATGCCCATGAAGTCATGCAGACTTGGCCAATCCACAGACTTGTTTTCCAAAAAATCAGAATGGGAGAGAGAAAATGAAGATGCTACAGGAATTCAAAGAATTCGCAACCAAGGGGAACATGTTTGACATGGCCGTAGGCATCATTCTCGGCGCGGCATTTGGGAAGGTTGTCAGTTCCATGGTGAACGATATTCTCATGCCCCCCATCGGGAAACTGATGGGACACCTTGATTTTTCAAACTTCTTCATTAACCTTTCCGGAACGCCTTATGCAACGCTGGCTGACGCCAAAAAGGCAGGCGCAGCCGTGATCAGTTACGGACTATTCTGCAATACTCTCCTGGAATTTCTAATTGCGGCATTCGCTGTTTTCCTGCTGATCAAGCAGATCAACCGCCTGCGGCGCCCGGCGCCTGCTCCCGCAGCTCCAACAACGCGCGAATGCCCTTTCTGCGTTTCCACGATTTCGCTCAAGGCAACCCGCTGCCCTAACTGCACCTCGCAGGTTCAAGCAGCGTAGGAAGTATCGTGTCGTAAGGGGATAGCACGTGTGCCCGGGATCATCGCCCGCGACGGCGATCCTCCTGGCAATTTCATGGATGATGAACCTGGCGGCAGGTGCAAGGAGCAGCAAATCAAACTGACAGTGTAATTTCGACACGATGTGCCAAAATTAAACACAATTTTGGACAAAGTTAATTTTGAACCCACGAGAAAATTTGTAACAGTCTTATTATCAATCACTTACAAAATTGCGAGTTTGAAGGGCCAAACGTCCCATTTGTCCCATTCGGGGCGCCCAGGAGAGTATGTAGCCTATTATAAGAGGCTAATATCAATCATGAATCATAAATTATGAATTGCAGGGCCTGACTTCTTGCTGCTGGCTTCTGAATCCTGTCTCTTCTCAGGCAATTTCCCGCGCGCAAAATGCCCCACGGCGCAAACGTGGTACCGAGGCTGCCTGCTTCCCGCCTATCCTGCAGGCGGATACTGCTGCGGGCCGACGTACTCGGGGTCGACATCGTCTGCTCCGCTCTCTTCGAAGTACACTACCTTCTTATCCCGATCCAAATGCACCGAGAGTCGCCCTGATTTAACCCGGTACTCCTCGCCCTCGTAGTCGAGCTCGTAAGCGCAGCGCCACGGCCAGCGCCAGACAAGGCTATCGCCCGACCTGCTCTCCGGCTCGCCAAAAAGCTTAACCAGCTTGCCATCGGTCATTCCCAGCTTCAGGCCCGCTGTTGTGCTGACGCCTGCGCTTAGCACAGGCGAAGGCCGGCAATCCGACCAATTAGTCTTATAGCCCTTCGCCGCGACTGCGAATACCCCTACTGGTACTCCTCGAACCTCATCGAATACACCGATCGCCACCTGCGTCCCATCCCGTCCCACGACGCAGAAACCATCAAGAACCATGGACCATGGCCCTTTCCAGTCAAATCTAAACCAGCGGTTCCTTTGATCAGGCGGCACCAAACTTTCAATGTCGCTCCCACCGATAGGCCATCTCCAGATGGTAAAGTTCGTGCTGTCATCGCTCTCAGGCTGGATCATAAGCGTCAGGTTGGAGGTCTCAAGCCACTTCCTCCTGTTGCCCTGCCCGGCAGCCAGGCTGCAAACCATACTTGCCATACATACCGAGACTGCCAGCGACCTTTTCGTCCCCATTGGTGCACCCTCCAGTCACTTGCGGCTGGCGCAAACTCTCAACTTGCAGCCTCTGCCTTCCCCCTACTCCCTATTCGCTATTTCCTATTTCCTGGTTTCTCTATTGCCTTTCGTCTTTCCCTACTTACTACTCCCTATTTCCTACTCGCCGGTTTCCTACTTCCTACTCCCGGTGTTTTCCCCTTCCCTCGCACAAAAGGTCTACGGCGCCAGCACGGTGTTTCGGCTGCCAGCACCGAGCCGGACGAGAAAGGTGCAAAGATGCTGTGAATCAGTGGCAATCGGAGCAGGCCTGCCCTTTAAGTGCCTCTCGTCCCTCATTCACAATGATGGGAACCATGGCCAGGGCGGCCACTGGGTCAGCCCACCACCAACCCAGCAGTGCGTTCAGCAACAAGCCGCCGAGCAGGATTGCGGACAGCCAGGCGCATAGTGCCGATTGGCGGGAGTCAGCATGCAGCGAGGCGCTGCTCAGGCGCCCTGCGGTCCTACGCTTGGCGTAAGCAAGCCACGGCATTACGATTAACGACAGCGCGGCGATTGCAATTCCTACCATGCTGCGCTCCGGGGCCTCTCTTTCGAGCAGGGACTTGATGGAGTCAAAGGCTACGTAGGCGGCCAGGAGCAGAAAGCTGAGGCCGACCAGCTTCAGCGCAATTCGCTCCACTTTCTCCGCATCGTTTCCGCGGCGCTCGGCCCCCAGACGCCAGAGCAGGATTCCACCTGAAGATGTCTCAATGAAAGAGTCGACACCAAACCCTATCAGGGCAATGCTGCCGCTTGCCGCTCCACTGCCGACCGCGACAAAGCCCTCGATGATGTTCCACCCGATCGTGAGGTATTCCAGAAGAATCCCACGTTGCAGTTGCGGCCTTCGCTTCTCGATCTGTGCTGCCATGGCACTATTTTACCTTACGGCCACATCTGCCTCTTGTGACCAGCCGCCCGCAACCTCAGAGTTGTTTTTCAAGTCTGCGGCTTATACTTGCTGAGCGGGCGGCGCAGACACTGGCCCTTTAGTGTCTGCGAACTCACGAAGCGAGGGCCCTATTTTGAGCTTCATACCTCCCGGCCCTTTCTGACCGTTGAGGTCGACAATAGCGGGGTAGTTGTAATAGCAAGTCATTCTGGCACCACCCAGCTTCGCTGACCGCAGACACCAAAAATCAACGACTATACCACCGGCCCCGGCCTGCAAAAACCCGTGGCAATAAATCGGCGCGGGGGCCACTCACTGTTATAGGATGTCATCAATGTATAACCCCACTGACATCGATGAGACTCAAAGCCTCGCGTGGGAGAACCATGCATGGTCGGACTGGTATTCATTGGACGTGGCAATTATGCCAAGGGAGGCAAAGGCACCTGACTCGCCGGGCCTCTACCGGCTTCGCTGCAAGGGAGAAAGGGGGCTCATATACATCGGTGAGACCGGAGACTCGCTACGGAGCCGTCTTCGACAACTCCGAAAGGCTACACGATACGTGGCAAGCGGCAGGGAGCCCGGGCCGCCGCACGTTGCCGGCGCTTGCGTGTTGGATCACGAGCGTAACGGCTTTGTGGTTGAGGTGTCCTGGGTAGAAATGACAAACCCCGACCCGCGCAACAGGAAGGGAATCGAATGCGAATTAATCGCCGCCTATCGAAAGGCGATGGGCAGTACCAACCCTACCTGCCAGTTTCGCGGGCACTTCTACAACGGGACGCCCCAGCATTAGGGGAGGGTTGTTGCGACTTCGGTTGGCGCTAAAACCTCCCCGAGCCCCGGAGTGGGCGAAAGCAGCAACCGGTTCTCACAAGGCCCGCAATCCGCGTTGGACTGCCCCGACCGATTGCCTACGAGGAGGAGACCTGATGGTCACAAAGCCCAACCGCAGTGAAGACGAGGACGAGGTCCAAGGGTATCTTAACCTGCTCTTCTCGACGCCCGCGTGCTCGTGGTGTAAAGACCACAATCGGCGACTATACGGAAAGCGCCTCCCGCTTTGCGGCTCGTGCTACGGGATACGGAAGTCGATTCGCAGATTGGAAAAATATGAAGCGCGCGTGCCGCCGCAGATGCCGAGCCGCTCTTTTGACCTTATACGGTATGAACTGGACGTTGCGAGGAAGATGAAAGCCCTCGCAGAGCAGGACGGAAACGAGTTTGGTGACATAGATTCGCGGCCAATGGACGCGCTAGACCTTGAGCACATTCTCGTACAAGTGGGTAAGATTGCTGTTGGCAGAGAACTTTTCGACAACTGCGCTACGCTACTCGATCACAGCTTTGGGGGCTCGCAGCAGAGGTTGCTTTTCTACATGGCATCGGAAATAGTTCGAGCACATCGGTGCAAACGGCGTAAGCATACTGCCGGATACAGCCTTGTTGGTGGCTGAGCATCGAGCGGGTGGTGCAAACACTCTCCTTGTACTATATACGGTCTCGCGAAGCGAGCGACTCGTTTTGAGCTTCATACCTCCCGGCCCTTTCTGACCGTTGAGGTCGACAAGTGCCGAGCAGTCGAATACCAAGTCGTTCCGGCACCAGTCAGCTTCGCTGATCGTCCCGGTCAATCGGGGCGCCACCCGCCTTACCGCCAAGAGTCCTGATCTCATTCGCCATCAAAAATATGGCGCTCACACAAACGCCAAAAAGAACTTGAGCCTCATCAGGCGAAACGTTGGCCTCCGGATGGAGTATCGGATTTCTATAATTTTCCTTAACATGCCAGAGGTGTTGAGTTATCTTTTGATTCGCTCCCTTTTCTCTCAGCACCTTAATGTAGGCCCCCCAATTGCGAAACTTCAATTTGGGCTCAACCCCCGTTAGGGCCTTGTAGTACCGACGAACGACAGCCTCGGTAGCTCGGAGGAGGTGGAAACTCGCGGCCGTCGACGTGTCGAACAGTAAGCATTTTCCTGCCTGTGTAAAGTCCTCCTTTACCTCAGGCA
>DATLWV010000237.1:0-4420 GCA_035576145.1 Terriglobia bacterium | reverse complement strand
AACAAGTAATCAACTTCGATGCAAATTATTGATTTTACTGGCATGATCATAAATCCCCTGATTGTATGGTTTTTTCGTAAAATTCCGCCTGTGGGCGCCAACACCAGCCGGTTGCTATCCTGTGAAATCGCCTCCTCCGTCGCCCTGAGCCCTACAGCTGTCATCCTGATCCCGCAGGGCGGGAGAAGGGATCACAGCATTTGCATTGAATGGTTTCCCTGGGCGACCACCAATCTCCCCAGCCCTCGACCTCCGGTTTGGTAGCTTCGACTGCCCCGCGATGCCGGGAATGTCCTTGCTTCGCGCCATCGCGGACACTAAAATGCGAGCGTCTGCGCCAGGCGGTCGAGGGCTAGACCGTTCTTGCCGGATCCCGATTATGGCTGAAGTTTCCAAACCTCATACGCCCATTCTGGACCGGATGTTGCCGCTTCCGCCGCCGGCGCAACGCAGTTCCGGTTCCTGGGTCATCACGACAGCCGCGATTTGCCTGGGGGTTGTAATCGGCTTCCTCGCAGCTATCGGACGTTTGCCCTACTTCCCGGCCGTGGACCGCTTTCTGGAGAGGGAATTTCCACAATTATTTACGGGGAGGGTGGATGCAGGCGGCCCTGCCGCCCTTTTCCTCGCTCTTTTTCTTGGTTTTGTCGGCTCGACTGCAATCCACGAAGCAGGACACCTGCTGGCCGGGCTCCTGGCAGGTTTCCGTTTCAGCTCACTGAGGATCGGGCCGCTGCAGTTTGAGCAGCCTTTTCGCGTGTCGATCCACCGGGGCGGGCGTACGGGAGCTGCGGGGTGGACCAGAATGTTTCCCGGCGGGAGTCACCGGCTTGCGCAAAAGGCGTTTCTTATGACGGCCGGAGGGCCGGCCGCAAGTTTGCTGGCCGCCTTTGTTGTGTTTCTGCTTCCCTTCCCCAAGGGGTATTTCCTGTTCTGGCTGAGCGCCTCGTCTCTGCTGCTGGGCGTCATCAACCTGATACCTTTTCGCAGCGGGGCTCTGCTTTCAGATGGCTGGAGAATCCTGATGCTGTTGCAAAACCGGGAGCGCGCCGAGCGGTGGCTGTCATTGATCAAGCTGGGCCTGGAGGTAAGGGAGGGCGTGCCGCCGGAACGTTTGTCGCAGGAATTCCTTCGCAAGGCCCTCGTGGTGAAAGACAACACGCCAGATACCGTAACGGCTTACGCCTTTGCTTACGCCTCGGCCTTTGCCAGGCATGATGATTCGAAAGCCGCCGAGTACCTCGAAACCTGCCTGCAGTATTCCGCTTTTGGTTCCCCGTTCATGCAGCAGGCGTTGATGAGTGATGCCGGCGTTTTCCAGGCAAGAAGACGAGGGCGGGTTGACCTGGCCGAACAGTGGCTTGCCTCCATGCCGGCAAAGACGGAGATTCCCTGGTCTCGTACCCGTGTTGAGGCGGCAATTCTTGAGGCGAAAGGCGACGTGCAGGGAGCAATAAGGAAATTGGAGGAAGCTGAGCGGCTGATTCTCGCCGCCCCCAACCAGACGTTGCGCGAGAGTGCACATCGTTCGTTGCTGAGATGGAAATCTGAATTGCAGCCCGTGCTTTCAGAGGGCGCTGATGGTCCGCCAGAGTAGCGGTAGCCCGGAGTTGTCCCGCCGTGCGGGATTATTCTGCGGTTTGTTTCTTTAAAATTAAAATCCGCAAAGCGTGCAGCGCAGACCGCCGTAGTTGAAGTCAGCCGCTTTTGCATTCATTCATAATAGGAGCCGCTGACCTCAACACCGGAGCACCGCGCTATCCCTCCATGGCGGCGCGCTCATGGTTCAACGCGAGCGATCGCTCCAAGACTTCGGTGTCGGCCAGCTTGTCAGGCCATCCATACGCCGAAAAGACCGCCGCGTCGAGCCTCAGGTGTGCTTCCGCCAGCCAGGTTGGACTTTCGTTGTAGAGGTTCGTTAGTGTCCGCTCTTTCAGATCCTCCTCCTTGGCGTCGGGCGGGTTAAGCCAGGCGTCCCGTCTCTCCACAAGTTCGCGAGCGGCTTCAGCAATCGCGCGTACTAGCGCATCGTCTTTAGGTTCACGGCCAGGCGGCCAAGGGAATGGAAAAGTTTCGAAGGTTGAGGTGGGCGTGTATCGGAAGCCACTTTCCGCTTCGCGGAGTTGCGTCCCTAGCGTGCGAGCCCAGACCTCATGCGCTCGGGAGTGAAGTACACCGAAAAAGTAGTCGTCGTCACGGGCGAAGATATATAGCGCGTTATCAGGCAAGACACTGTGGTCGAGCCAAACGAAAGGCCTATGTTTTCCAGTCTTGATTGTTCCTATGTATCTCTTCAGCCCAGCCACGGCCTCGCGCATTTCTGAGCCGGGGCGGCGATGAAGCCACCAACGGGCTCTTGGTCGCATCACTTCACCGTTTGCGGCAGCTTGCTCGTGTTCCCTTTCGATCTGACTCCTGAGGTGTTCAAAGGGCTTTTCATATTCAGCAGCCTGCCCTTCTGTCATCCCGTAGAAGTCAATAATCCACATGCCGCGCGGGCGCCCTGTGATGTCAGAGGCGTTTATCCACCTGAAAAGAACGTCAGAGTTCGGGCGCCCGTTCACATTCATTGGTGCTGCGAGCATCGCGCTTGCTGATGCGGCATCGAGTTCAAACGGACCGCCCTTCTCGTCCGCGCGGAAGCAAAGGTTCGCGTTCTCGCGGAGCGGCAATGCAGTCGTCGTGTCAGGGCCCTCCGTCAGGTCCGGGTTTATCTTCACGACGGAGCGCCCGTCAAGCATTCGCTCCGTCTGGGAACCATCGTCGAACCCAATAATCGAAACGTGAACAGCTGCACCGTCTAGCACCCAGTTCTCGTCACTCCACGCCATAAAAATATCTCCCGTAGCCTTTATTCGCTCCAGGACTTGGCGATTGATTCCTCCGCGAATTCCCTGTGTGGCAAGAAGGCCAATCCTGCACGCGCCGTTAGATTCCACTACCGCGCGGGCCTTCTCAAACCAGTACGTCACCAAATCAGCCTGAGGCGGAATGCGTCCTTCGTAAACGCGATATAGGGCATCGACATATTCGTCTCCGAGCTCCCGACGCAAGAAGGCCCCTCCAAGAAAAGGTGGGTTCCCTATAACGAAGTCAGCTTTCGGCCAATCTGCCTCTACCGGTTCACCGCCTGCGTTGTGCGCAAGAATTGCATCCCGGTGCCAGATGTTGTCGAGCTTGCGCAAAATCGGCTCTGTGGGCCATCCGATGCCATTGTCATTCAGCCATTGCAGGTAGCCTATCCAGACCACAACAGAAGCCAATTCATGCGCGTAAACATTCGTCTCTATCCCGTAGAGTTGCGAAGGGTGCACCTGATGGGGCAGGATGGTGGGCAGACCATGTTGCGCACTAAAGAGTCGCACTTCGTGCCAGAGGTCGAGCATCCGGCGCAGGGCCAGATAAAGGAAATTGCCGCTTCCGCAGGCGGGGTCGAGAATGCGCACTTCTGAGAGTTCTTCGACCCAGGCGTACAACTTTTCCTGCATCTTAGACCGGCTTTTGGTATATGCCGAGCCCTTTTGCTTCTTCGCGGTCTCAGCCAACGCGGCAGCCTCTGCCTTCACTGTTCGCCATCTTGCTTCGAGCGGGGCCATGAGCACAGGCTCGATGACGAGAAGAATATCTTCCGGGCTGGTGTAGTGCGCGCCAAGCTGGGAGCGCTTGGCAGGGTCGAAGCTGCGCTCAAAGAGCGTCCCAAAAATGGCAGGCTGGACGGTTGACCAGTCCAGCGCGGAGGCGGCCTGGAGTATGTCCATATCGGCAGTGGTCAGGTCGAAGACGGAATCGTCGGCAAAGAGGCCGCCGTCGAACCATGCAATGTCATGCATACCAAAGGTGTTTCCTCGCGTGGACATGGCAGCAAAAAGGTTTCGGAGCTTTCGGGTAAAGCCGGTGGGCTTGCCCTTATCGAGTTGGATCATCTGGCGAAAAAGATGGTCCGGCAAAAGGCCAATACTATCGGCAAACAGACAGAAGAGTAGGCGCATCAGGAAGTGGGCGACTGCCTGCGGCTCCTCACCTCGCTGCTCCAAGTTGAGTGCGAGTCTGGCAAACTCCGCTGCCGCTGCTTCCGTTACGCGGGCTGAGGCTCTCTCTGGCCTCAGTTCCTCTGGATCAGTAAAGACAGCCCTCAGGACGTCGAGCGGCGTCAAGGCGGAATTGGACGTTGGTGTGTGAGCGAGTAGGTCATCCAAGGTGAAACTGTAGACTCGCGGGCGTGTCCCCGTGAAGTTGGTGTGCACTTCGAAGCGGTCCTGGTCGCAAACTACCAGCAAAGGCGGATTTTCAAGATCCTCGCGATAGTCGTTAAGCTGAAGATAAGCAGCCTCCAAGTCCTTGTGCTTGCCCTTGTATTCCCAGCCGAAATATCCGCGCTTCCACACGTCGGCGAACCCCTTGCCGCCTTTGAGGGTTGAGA
>DATLWV010000236.1:0-20794 GCA_035576145.1 Terriglobia bacterium | reverse complement strand
CCCCCCCCCCACAGTCAATATGTACTAAACAATCTATCACTGTTCTACATTTGTGCAAGATGCAAGTGGTGCGAAGAGGGATGCGATTTTCTAAACGGTCAAGACTGACCCCTGTTGCTTCGGATGTCCAGAATATGCTATCGGAGTCAGCTGGTCATTGTAACGCCTTCTATTGATGCTTGATGTGAAGGCGGGCTATGGGAACGTCGCGGATGTGGTTCACGGCGGAGCTTTGGGATCTCTCAGCACAGCAAGAAACTGCTCCGTCTTTCCGATCACACAATTTCCGCCGGGACACTCGCGCGCCATATCAATCTGTGAATCCGCAGGCGGGGTGTTGATGTAATGCCAGGTACCGGTTTCGGGATGGTCTCGCCGGTAAAGGTTGCTGGCCGCGTTGCGAATGGGGGATAGGAGATAGGGGCATCTGAAACCGTCCCCCTTCTGACGGCATCGGGTAGAGAATTGCTAGGAGATAAGGACGTTTGGAACCACGGTCGCCCGCCGCCCCTATGCCGATCAAGCCGGCTTGTCGGAAACTGGCCACCATCAGTTTTTTACCGCTGGCAGGGGGCTCGGAGATCCCTTCAAGCTCCGAACTGTCCGAACCGATAGTGCTTGCATACAGGGTGGCCAAGTGGTATGCTCCGTGCCAATCGAGGGTTTACGGGACATTCTGGCGAAGCAACTCTTCTGGAAGTAGGGGGGTACTGGTGTCAATTCTAATGAACTGGTTGAATATGTCAAAGGCGTCCTTCGCGCGATCTTGGTCAGGCAGTGCGGTGGATATCGTGCTTGGCAGAGTGACTCAGTATCCCAGCCCCAAGCTGAACACAAAGAGCGGCACGGCTTTCGAGGCTGACCAATGGCTAAAAGATGTTGCGGCGATGATGGACATTTGGTGCTGCTGGGCCATTTTGCCGCCGAATGGGACCTATTGGTTCGGAACCAGAATTATTTATCCGTTTCAGATGTTTCACTTGGGTTATTCACCTTATTATGAAATCGCGGCTGCACCGTCTCCCCCAGGCGATCGCAACATTAATTGGCGAATTCCGGTGGAGGATCCGGCCATGTCGTACACGTTCAACGCTCAACAGGATTTTCTCCCCGCTGGCTTGTCCATTGATTGCAATCCCACAGCTGGAGGAACGAGTCTAAAACTGATGGTCACGATCAAGTCCCATACTTGAACATTTGCACGGAGTTTAGCCAAGGCAGTCCGAACCGACGAGATGCCCGTGCATTTGCTAATGTTTTTTCAATACGGCGATTGTAATTTCTGATCGAAAGGAAGATGTCTATGCTGATTCTGTTTGACTGCGAAGGCATGATGGCAGAGGGGCAGGTACCCGAAGTCTTCATCATGGCGTACTCCGGCGTAACCCCCAGTGGACCGGTGGGCGGGCATCTCGTAGCGTCCGGGTGGCCTGGTTCCGGACTCATCGGCCAGTGGAGTGTCAGTGGAGGCGTCGCGTATGAGCTCAGAGTCAAGACCATGGCCGACGAAATGTCGAGCGGGTTGATTACTAATCCCTCGATAGTTACGTGGACGCTCCTCGTTGAGCAGCTTGAACCGAGACCCATCAGCCCTGCCGGGCTCCAGAAGCTCATAGCACGCCGTGTTCAGGCGGCAAAGAGGCGTTCTAGACTGTGAGTCTAGCGCCGAACCTGGGAGGACAAATTGGCCTTAATAATACTGGGTCAGGAAGCGAACGGCATGGACGCGGGTTGGTATGCGGTTGTAACCGATCACCCTGTAACATTCCAGTTCGCCGATGAGAATGCGGTCACTTTATTTGCCCAAGCGATGAGAACCGGCGACCGCGACCAGGTGATAGCGGGCATGGATCAATTCTTCATAAACTTGGCAGAAAATGACTGGACCAACGATACGGCCTACGAAGCTATGACTGTAGGAGTCGATTCCCTGTATTATAACGATGTTGAGATCCTCAGCGCAGAGGCACTTGAGGATCTGGGCGTGAACCTGGGGGAAGGGTTGGATGCGCCTGTAGCATTGCAAGAAGCCGCTGAACTCCTGCTCGCTGCTATAGCATGATTTTGCTTAGTAGCATAAGCGAACAATCTCCGCCCTATCGGCCACTCCAGTTGGGACGCTGCGGTTCCCGGGGTCAGCAGATGAAGCCCCGCAGTTGGATTGATTGAAACGTGACACCTTGGTGGTCGATGATCCCAAGCCCTAGCGGACAAGAGAGGATACTTGAAACCTGTCGTTCTGGTGGTCGGCGACGCTCTAGTACCGACGGGATTTGCTCGAGTAACGGAAAGTATTATTTCACGCCTTAGCTGTCGCTACTCCTTTCATCAGCTAGGTATAAACTACGGCGGCGATCCGCACGATATGCCGTGGCCTATCTATCCGGCAAGTCTTGGCGGTGATGTCCATGGGGTCAAGCGCATTGCTGGATTGGTCTCGAAAATCCGGCCCGACATCGTGCTTATCGTCAACGACATTTGGGTCGTGGGGCTCTACTTGGAATCCTTATCCCCGCTGCAGCCGCGCCCGATGATCATCGGCTATATGCCGGTTGATGCGGAACCTCTTTTCCCAGAACATGTGCGCCGGTTGCAGTCGCTCGACCACATCGTCACCTATACGAACTTTGGGGCTCGCTCGCTCGCCGCCGCGGCAACGGAACTCAAGACGCTCGACTCATCTTTCGTCCTGCCCCCCGTTGCCACCATTCCCCATGGGGTGGATTCCGAGGTTTTCCGCCCCCTGTTCCCGATGGACGCAAATCTGATTGAAAGTCGTCGCTCTGTTCGGCGCCGTCTTCTGCCGCACGCAGAGACAATCGAGGATGCATTTATCGTTCTCAACGCTAACCGGAATCAAC
Organism: Terriglobia bacterium; assembly: GCA_035576145.1. Lineage (GTDB taxonomy): Bacteria > Acidobacteriota > Terriglobia > UBA7540 > UBA7540 > SCRD01. The sequence continues at coordinate 17,933 of DATLWV010000236.1, read as the reverse complement.
CCCGCAAGCGAATCGATGTAACGATCGCGGGCTTCGCACTTTTTGCGGCGGATAAACCTGCCAACGTCAGACTTTACCTTCACATGGGTGTGACCGATTGCGGTTGGGACGTACGCGAACTGGCCCGTCGCTATGGCATCGCTGACAGGCTGATGTTGACTCACAGTGCAGCGAGTCAACCCGACCTGAGCCTCGACAAACTAAACCTAGTGTACAACACGTGTGACGTCGGTCTGAACACTTCCGAGAGCGAAGGGTGGGGGCTGCCTTCGTTTGAGCACGCGGCGGCCGGTGCCGCACAGATAATCCCGGCACATACGGGGCCGCGGGAAATCTGGGAGGACGCTGCCGAGATGCTTGTACCGACCATGCAGGTGACGACACCGCTGGCGCTCAGCACCTCTCAGCTGATCGCACCCCAAACCGTAGCGGCGGCCTTGGAGCGCCTCTATCGTGACCCTGCGCTACTCCTCAGCCGCTCGTTGGCCGCCTTCGGCCGAGCGACTGAGCCGCGCTACCGATGGGATACGGTCGCCCAAAGATTCGACGGACTGCTAACCGAACTCCTGGCAACAAGCACCGAGAACGCCCCCAGCCGCACTATGGGCTGGATGGCACTTCCGCTGGCGAAGTCCGTCTCAGACGAAAAGTAAGCTGGAATCATGCGAAGACTGCGGAGGTTCCATGAGGACGCTTGCTGCAGCTGGAGCACGCACGCACCATGCCGGGCATGCCTACTACGATCTTCCCGAGCAGCAGTACTACAACCTGTCCTTTGCTAACGCGGCTTACGATGCGCGACTTAAGGCCATCGAGAGCATCATGCCTCTCGGTTCGAGAGTTCTGGACATTGGCTGCAATGACGGGCGAATCGCAAGGCACCTCCTCGCAACCGATCGTGCCTGCTGCGTCACGGCGGTGGACATTTACGACCTCATCCCCGACAAACCACCGACCTTGAACTTCATTCACGCCGATGTGGCCGACTTGGATCTACCGGTGATTGGGCGCTTTGATATGGTTCTTGCCCTCAATGTCGTGCACCATCTCGTCGTTCGCTCACGAGCTGCAGCACGAGACACCCTCCGCGGGGCCCTCGCGATCTCATCTCTGGTGCTCGTAGACATGGGCTCATTCACCGAACGTGGGCAGTGGAAATGGAGACAAGAGTTCAGCCGCCACTGGCGCAACGACGCCCAAATGTGGGAGGACCTGTTCGGGCTAGTACCCAGACGTCCTGTGCTGCAGTATGCGGCCATGGGCGGCGGATGCCGAACAATGTGGCTATTAGAGGCGTGACTTGGCGACGAAGTATCGAACACGGGGTTTGTATCGAAGAACGGTATCAGCTGTCCCTTCCCTAAAGCGGTTGGTACCGGTGACTAACCTGAGAGATGCGCCGGTGCCCTGGGGTGAAGAGCTTGGCCAGCTTTGCCCTGACGCTGTCTTTTACATGCTCGAAGATGAACGCGGCATCCTCTATTGGGCCAAGCGGTGGCTTAACGATAGAGAGCGGCTTCTTGCACCCACTTTGGCCATCGAACGGTTCTTGGCTACGCTCGACCGCAATGACCTGTGCCTGGCAGTCGAAGTTCACGAACAGTTCGGTCTCGTCTACCCTTTCAAGCAGGAGCTTTTTGTATCGAAGGCCATTGTTCACCAGTCGGATTGCAGGGCGTACTTTGCCTCAGAAGAGCGCCGCGCGATCATGTTATTTTCGGCAATATTGGTCTCCGACTCGGCTCTTCCCTCGGTAAGACTTGGTGAGCTAACCGACTTCCAGGCGACTCGGACGTCCGAGGGGTTGATGTTCCTCGACTTTGAGCCCAGCAGGCGGTACGCAGCGACGCTCGCGAAGGTTCAAATCCCGTGATCGTGAATAAGAGAAATCTGGCTGAGTTCAGAGACCCTCCGGGGGTCGGGGTTGACCGGTGCTGGGGCGGTAGAGTAGGAGAGGAATGTGGAATACCTGTAAGCATCGCAAGTATCTTCCAGTGCCTCGGGTGCGGTCTGCGCTCTCCAGCGCGTATTTCAATGGCGTGCGGATGAGAGACAGCCAGTGCCTTGGATCCGCACTGTCGGTAGGAATAGAGCCTCTGTGCGCTCAGTGGCTCAGCATTGCATTGATGGTGGAGGGTGGGGCCAAGCCCTCAGGTTGCAGCCTGGCCCCGGTGGGGTCAATTCAGCCTACGAAGCTGTGCTGACTTCTGATTGAAGGCATTCGATGGAGGCGAGCGCTTCCTCGAATGAGTGTTTGTAGATGGCAAGGGTCCTAAGAGGGCCAATCACTTCGCCCGTTTCGGGATCTTCCGGGTAATCGGTGACGTCCTCTTCTGCTTCGATGAGTTGCTGTGCTTTCAGTATCCCGGCGTTGAGGCTGTCGAGTATTTGTTGTGCGAATACTTCCAAGGTTTCGAAATTCTTGGTCGTTTCTTTATTTTGCATGGTTATCTCCTTGTTCAATTTGAAATTTAGCGGTGGTCGGTTACCGAGACGACCAGCCGCCGCGTCTTACAAAACTGGTTCTCTCCAAATGTTCCGTCGATGGAATCGGGTCACACATGTCCAATGTGACGTGTTTTGTGACGTAACTATTCCGTGCAGCCCTAAAATGCAGGAGATCGCAGGACACGAGAATCGCCACTGAAAATGCGGTGAAAGCCGTGCTTGATTTATCCTTGTGCATCTCACTTAGGCCTCTTGCTGTGATCGATTTGAGAACTCCGGAGCAACAGGTCGGGGGTTCGAATCCCTCCAGGCGTACCATTCAATTTCTCATCCCTAACCAGTGCGAATCCGCTACGAATTCTCAGCCGACTCTTTCATGAATTGCAGGCGTAAAAATCAGGAGCTGCCACTATCGTAGGCCACTGTACATCAGCAGTGATAAAATGCGGCGCTTGAATTGGTTGTTACGATTCTCGCTAGCGAGACGCGAATTGCAATTTAAACGATTCGCGCGAACCGCTTAGCGACTTGTACGCCGACCGCGTTTGGCTCGGGAGATCGCACGGATGGGGTTCTGTCGGAAACCAGTTGTACAAAAAGTTACGGCGTGCGTGTTTGCAACGGGATTTCTCGCGCTGGGCCGAGCCAGGGCTGCGCGTCAATTCATCAAGCAGGGCGCGGTCTACCAGGCAAAAGACGCCGGCTACTTTGTCCATCGCATCCCTGCGCTGCTCGCAACCGGCAAGGGGACGCTTTTGGCTTTCTGCGAGGCCCGCGCAGGCTCTGCCAGCGATTCAGCCTCAACAGACCTGGTCCTGCGGCGAAGCCTCGATGACGGCAAGACCTGGACGCGTGCCCAAGTGGTCGCCCACTTTCCCGGCTTCACGGTTGGAAATCCTACGCCGGTCGAGGACACGGCGACGGGCGTCATCTGGTTGCTGATGACGGCCAACCCCGCAGGCCTAACGGAAAACGAGATTGACGCAGGTTCGCCCAAAGGCGGCCGCACCGTGTGGATTACCTACAGCAACGACGATGGAGTACACTGGGCCTCGGCAAAAGAAATCACTGCGTCCGCCAGGAAATCAAACTGGACCTGGTACGCCACCGGCCCCGGCAACGGCATCCAGCTTGCGAATGGCCGCCTGGTGATTCCCTGCGATCACAAAGTGGCTGGAACGCACGCATTCTACTCCCACGTGATTTACAGTGACGACCACGGCAGGACATGGAAGAGGGGCGGCAGCGCCGGGCCTGAAACCAATGAGTCTGCTGTGGTCCAACTGGCAGATGGTTCCCTGCTGCTGAACATGCGCAGCTACGCAGGCCGGCACCAGCGTGCGGTTGCCGTGAGCCAAGACGGCGGACTCACGTGGTCCAAAGTTCGACTCGATCCAACATTGATTGAGCCTGTTTGCCAGGCGAGCATGGTTCGTGGTGCGGCTCCGCGCGGAGACAGGAAAGACAGGCTGCTGTTTTCAAACCCCGCCGATACCACGCACCGCGACCGGATGACAGTCCGGCTGAGCTATGACGGAGGTAAGAGCTGGCCCGCAGCCAGGCTGATACACGCGGGACCTTCTGCCTACTCATCGCTCACGGTGCTGCGGGACGGAACCATCGGCCTGCTCTATGAGCGGGGTGCAACAAACGCCTACGAAGAAATTGAGTTTGCGCGTTTCAACCTGGAATGGCTGACACGCGGCTCGGACCACTCCAAGGCAAAGTAGAGCGGCCGCGGCCTCCAGCCGACACTTTCAGGCTTTCTAGTGTCACAATGGATTCCTCCATGTTCGATAAATTCATATAATGATTTCGCGCGCGGGAATGTGGACCGAAGGGGTCTGCCCGAAGCGCCTGAAAGATTGCGTAAGGAACGGTCATCAAAGTAAAGGGATCCAGCCATCATGTCATCCAATAAAGAGTGGGCGCATCGCTTCCGCGGAGTTTTTCCCGCAGTCGTCACTCCATTTGCTTCGAACGGAGAATTTGCAGTTGAAACCTTCGAGCGCCTCCTGGGGCGGCTTTATGCAACCGGTGTCCATGGCATTTATGCCTGCGGGCAAACGGGCGAAGGTGTTCTGCAGCCGGTCGCCATGCGGCAGCAGGTGGCGGAGACTGCCGTCCGCTGCACTCCCAAAGACCGGACGGTGGTTCTGCATGTGGGCGCCGCGCGACTGGCCGAGGCCATCCAACTTGCGCGTCATGCCGAAAGCATCGGCGCCGGTGCGGTCAGCAGCTTGCCGCCTGCGGGAAACTACAGCTTCGCCGAACTGCGCGCCTACTACCAGAAACTGGCGGAAGCCACCAGCCTGCCACTGCTGATCTACTACTATCCGGAAGCCAGCCGCATCACTATCACCCTCGACCAGCTTCTCGATCTCTGCTCGATTCCCAACGTGGCGGGATTGAAGTTTACGGACTTCGATCTCTACAAGCTGCACCAGATCAGCCAGGCCGGAAGAGTGATCTTCAACGGCCACGACGAAGTGTTCGCCGCAGGCCTGCTGATGGGGGCAGGAGGCGGGATCGGAACCTTTTACAATCTCGTCCCCGAACTCTTTCTCCAGATTTATGACGGCGCCCTCAGCGGCAAATGGGACGAAGCCAGCCGTGCGCAGGACCAGGTGAATGAACTTATCCGAATCACGCTGCACTTCCCAATGCTTTCCGCCGTCAAGACCATGCTGGGGTGGCAGGGGTTCGATTGTGGGACGTGCCTGGCGCCGCGTGAAAACCTGACGCGGGAGCAGAAACTCCAACTGCGCGGCATGGTTGAAAACAGCAGCCTCCATCTCTCGCTTGCCGGTGCACGATGACAGCAGACCACACGGTCGGTTTTATGGAGCCATCATGAACACTTCCACAACCCAGACCACTATTGCATCAGTCGAGAAAATTCGCGCGCAGTTCCCTGCGCTTGAGCGGCGCGAGGGCGGCTTCCCCGTCGCGTATTTCGACGGTCCCGGTGGAACGCAGGTTCCCCGCCCCGTAGTCGAGGCCATCAGCGACTACCTTTATCATCACAACTCAAACACACGCTGGGGCTACGCCACCAGCAACGAAACTGACGCAACCATCCGCAACGGGCGGGAGGCCATGGCAGACCTGCTGAACGCCAAGCCGGCAGAAATTGTGTTCGGGCCCAACATGAGTACGCTGACATTTCACCTTTCACGGGCACTCGGCCGGTGCTTCGGTCCGGGTGACGAAATCGTGGTAACGGAACTGGACCATCACGCGAACGTCGATCCCTGGCGTGCCCTCGCAAAGGAACGGGGTGTCACGGTCCACTCGGTCCGGATGGTAACGGAAACCGGCCAATTGGACTGGCAGGACCTGGAGGCCAAGGTCAATAAGCACACGAAGGTTCTGGCCATCGGCGTGGCTTCGAACGCTCTGGGTACCATCAACGACGTCCGTCGAGCTGCTGAAATTGCGCACAGCGCTGGCGCACTGCTTTTCGCGGATGGGGTGCACTCCACTCCGCACATCTCCACGGACGTGAAAGCATGGAGCTGCGACCTCCTTGCCTGCTCGGCTTACAAATTCTACGGACCGCACATGGGTGTTCTGTATGGCCGCGAGGAATTGTTGCAATCGATCGATTTCCCAAAGCTTGTCCCCGCTCCTGACACAGCCCCTGAAAGGGCCGAGACCGGTACGCAGAACCACGAAGGCATCGCCGGGTCTGCGGCCGCCGTGGATTTCCTTGCCTCTTTTGCCGAGGGCACATCGAGGCGCGTGCGATTGCAGGCTGCACTTGCCGGACTCGATGCACGAGGTCATGAATTGGTAAGGCAAATGTGGAAGGGCCTCTCAAAAATTCCCGGAGTCAAAGTGTTTGGCCCCACGCCGGCAGAACGGAGAACTCCGACGGTGTCGTTCATCGTCCAGGGCATTGCAGCAGCCGCGGTTTCGGCTCATTTGGAAAAGCATGGAGTATTTGTCTCGCATGGAAATTTTTATGCCGCTACGGTGGTGGAACGGCTTGGTTTCAAGAACGAGGGGCTCGTCCGCGCTGGCTGTGCGTGTTACACCACAAGCGAAGAGGTTGACCGGCTCGTCGGAGGTGTGAGAGAACTTGCCCGGCAGGGCAGCCGCTGAAAGGGCGATAAACGACAGGCTACATTGGGCTGAACTCTTCAACGGTTGGCGTGGGCCTCCGCTCCGGTTTGTTTTCGGTTCGTTTTTCGCCTTCATTTATTTTCAACAACATGGCCGGGTTCGTTTTTGGGTTCGTTTTGGGTTCGTTTTTTCCACAGGAACGTGTTTTCAACAACTTCCCGGCTTTGTTTTTGGGTTCGCTTGGGTTCGTTTTTTGGGAATTGCCATTTATTTTCAACAACATCTCGGGTTCGTTTTCAAGAAAAGGTATTCTTTTTGTCCCGTCCCACCAGCACCACAATAGATAGGTTTCAATAATTTCAGCAACATACGAACGTTTACAAGTCCGCATAGACTACCTAAATTCTCGGATTAACGCCCCGCCCGGCGTCACTAATAAGGCTAGCACAGTAGCGTAGTTTTGTCAAGCTTTTTCCGGCCTTGAGGCCCGGATTGAGGCGTTAATTATCAAATCAGTCTGGGGAGGACCGGCATGAGACGGCGGCCCTATGTAGCGGCGGCTGGAGTTTACCCCGACGAAGTCGGCGGGCGCCAGTTCCCGACATGGCGCGGTAAACGCGCCGCTACTCGTACCTCAGCGCCACCATGGGATCGACTTTTGCCGCGCGGCGGGCAGGGATGTAACACGCCAGCAGCGCCACGGCCATCAGAATCAGCGAGACGGCGATGAACGTGAGCGGATCCGTCGGCGTTACCCCGTAAAGCATGCTCGACAAAAATCGCGTGAGCGCCAGTGCGCCCGCAATGCCGATGGCCACGCCGATCAGTGTCAGCCTGAGTCCTTGCCCGATTACCATCCTCAACACATCGCCCTTTTCTGCCCCCAGCGCCATACGGATGCCGATTTCCCGCTGCCGCTGGGCGACAGAATAGGCGAGCAGTCCATAAATTCCGAGGCAGACCAATAGCGCGGCCGCGATGCCAAACAGCGAAGCCAGCACCGCCGTATCACGCTCGCCATCGATGCTGTTGTTAACCTCATCGCTCAGCGAATCGGCCAACCCAACGGGCAGTGAAGGATCAATCGACGCCAGGGTTCTTTGAACCGGCACAATCATGGCTTCGGCTGACATGCGAGCGTGCACGTAGAGCACAAAGAAGTCGGCGTCCTTTTGGACCAAGTAGAGTTCCGGTCGCATCGGCTCACGCAGGGAGCGATACTTGATGTCGTTGACGACGCCGATAACCTGATAGTCTTCGCGCGCCAAGCCGCCAACCCTTCCCGAGCCGAAAAGCTTGCCGACGGGATCGGTTTTGGGAAAGAAGTCTCTTGCGAGAGTCTGGTTCACCACGGCTTTTTCCGGGCCATTCTGCTTTTCTTCTTGCTCGTCGAAGGGCGTAAATACACGTCCTTCTATGACCTGTATTCCCATCGTGTCGAAGTATCCTGGCGAAACGTAGTTGACATTGGCATTCAGCCAGTCGGCATTGGACATCCGCTGGCCCGCCGGCGCCAGCCCCATACTTTCTCCGTGTCCTCGCATCACGCCGAGTGATGCAGTGGCGGCGGAAACCACGCCGGGCATCTCACGCACACGCTCCCTCACTGTTTTCAGCAGTCCGGGCGGCGCGTGCTGGCCCATCAAGGCCTGCGTGAACGTTGCCACGCGGCTCATGTTGAACCCCGGATCGGTGCGGGCCAGTTTCCGGAATGTGCGCACAAACAATCCTGCCGCCGTAAGGAGCATGACACACAGCGCGACCTCAACCACATTCAAGAACTGCCGGCCACGAAGCCGGGCGCCGAACCGGGAGCTCCGGAGAACGGCGTCGAGGTTCGTTCTGGCATTCGCCATCGCCGGAGCGAGGCCGAAAAACAGGGTTGCCAATATCGTGAGAAGCAGCGAAAACAGGAAGACCACAACGCTGATATGCGCGTCTATTGATACGGGTACCGGCCATCCCATTAAGTCGTGGATGGTGGGTAACTGCCCGGCTGCGAAAGGCATGGCCGCACGGGCAACCAGCAAACCGCCGGCAGTGCCCATTGCCGCGAGGATCAAACCTTCGGTTAGCATTTGGCGCGCCAGCCGCCAGCGTGTTGCCCCCACCGCCAGCCGGACGGCGATTTCCTGCTGTCGAGCCTCATTTCGCGCGAGTAGAAGCCCGGCTATGTTGGCGCACGCCACGAGAAAGAGAAGGCCAGCAGAAGCCATCAGCAGTTTGAACACGTCGCCGTACCGCTGGCGAAGGGCTGAAACTCCCTGCCCAAGCGGCTGAAGCCAGACACCCCACCGGATCATCTCTGCGTCCGCCTGCACCGACAGCTTTGGGTAGACGCGCGTATAGTAATCCATCATGACAGGCTTCCAAATTGCCTGGCACTCGGCTTGGGCTGTTGCAAGCGTGACACGTGGTTTCAGTCGCGCCGCCGTATCAAATTGCAGCTTGTCCGTAGCGCGGGACACCAAGACTGGGAACGTTCGCATCGGAATCCATAGGTCCGGGGCCGTATCAACACTGACTCCACCGAAATCGCGTGGCATCACGCCAACCACTGCGAGGTGATGGCTGTTCAGGATGATTGTTCGTCCTCTGATTGCTCTTGGGTCGGCCCCAAAACGCCGCTTCCAGAAGGCGTAGCTCAACACGGCGGGCGGTGGGCCGGGTTCCTCGGTTGCGTCGGCGGACGTCAGCACTCGCCCGTATAAGGCCTTGACACCTAGCGCCTCGAAAAAGTCCGGAGTCACCGCTCTTAGCGCGATCGCTTGCGTGGGAGCAGGATCACTCATAGCAAAATGGTAGTTCTCGCCAGTCTGCCCAAAGACGAATTGGAAACTCTTGGCACGATCATGCAGAGCGCGGATGTAATCATAGCGGAGGTGGCTGACGCTCCCGACTTTTGGCACATGGCTGACAAGCCGAACCAATTGGTCAGGGTCACGCGCGCGCAGCGGCCTGAGAAACACCTCGTGAAACAAACTGAATATGACCGTGCTTGATCCAATGCCAAGCGCCAAGGTCAGCACGACCACTATGGTGAAACCGGGATTGCGACGAAGCTGGCGGAGGCCGTAGCGAAGGTCCTGAAGGAGTTCATTGATAAGGCGCACGCCCCATCTGTCTCGGCATTCTTCTTTCATCTGCATCCGTTGCCTCGCGTTCTACTCCCGATCCGGTTCCCGATTATATCTCAGTAGCGCTCATGCCCCCACATGCACACGCACACTGAGGGCAGGTGTAGCAGTTTTCCCCTCCATTTGGCCTACCCCAACAACGTGCCGGCGGACAGGAGATATAGGACCTTGAAAGTGCACCCCCTCCTTGCCGGATAATATCGGGCGGAAAAAGTTTTAGGCGTGAGCGCGGTTAACTACCTGTCGAGGCGGCAATCCCCATTTCACGTTCGGGATCAACGTGTTGACATTACAATCTGTCCGCGGTAAGAATAACTTTAAATCTTTCGCTCAAAGAGGTATTCCTCGCATGGGCGCAAGTCAGTCAATCAAGAACTCAAAATTATCGGGCTTTGTCTGCTCGGATCGAATAGTGTTCGTTCGTATCCTGTTGACCGCCGCGTTCGTCATTGCCGCTCAGGGGCACGCCAGTTTGTGGGCGTGGGCAGCGCCTGCGGCAACCATGCCGGCCGATTTCGCCGCGGCTTTTCCACACCGGCATGCCGCCACGGGCAACCCGAGCCTCGATGCGTTCTATGAAATCGAGGACGCCCTCACGGCAGGCGGCAACACAGCCCGACAAAACTGGCAACAGCTGAAAGGACAGCCGCTGAGGCTGGTGGGCAATGTCGACAGCCTTGAAAAAGGAAAGTCGCCAGATACCTATCTGGTGCGTGTGGATATCACCCCGCATGCAAAAGGCCACCAAGGAATTTATGACATTGTGTTGCGAGATTCGCAGCCGGGTGTCAAGTACCTCCGGCAAGGCGACCCGATACGGTTTCAGGGAAAGATCACATCTTACACCGAGGTTCCGAATTTTATCTTGAAGCTCGATGCGAAGATCGACCTGAGGATTCTGGACAAGGAAAGGGAGCGCCAGCCGTTTGATATCGCTACAATGATTGCCCCCTTCGAGCCATTTGGTTTGGCCCCCAACGCACGCTGATTGGGACGAGTGAGGTGGAGCACTTTCCCCTCCATAGAGCTAGCCGCGCCTTCCATTGACCTGTCCTGCCGGGCTTTTTGTACTCAAGTCCGAAATGCGCAAGGGAAATGATGAATTATGAATTCTGCAAAATGAAGAATGGAATGGATTCCCGTAGACGCACCGCGACTCGGGAATCAGCAATGTCGGAGCTAAACCTCCGACATCATCCGTCAAAAGTGTTGGGCATGTTCAGGCGCGCGACAGGCCCGCTTTGACGCGTTCCGGCGTCATGGGCAGTTGCAGCAGGCGGACCCCGGTGGCGTCGTACACAGCATTGGCAACCACCGCGCCCATGCAGATGACGGCAGGCTCGCCGCCGCCCTGCGCGGGCTTGTCTTTTGCGTCAAGAATCACCGTCTCGATCTTCGGCAGCCAGGAAAAGCGCGGAATCGTGTAGGTATCGAAGTTGCGGTCGTGGATGTCGCCGCCGGTGAATTTCAGTTCTTCGGTCAGCGCGTATCCCAAGCCCATCGTGATGCAACCTTCCATCTGAATCCGGGCTCCTTCAGGATTGACGCACAGCCCCATCTCCTGGGCGCATACCACGCGTTTCACCTGGATATGGCCCGTCTTATTGTCCACGGCAACTTCAGCTATGTGAGCGACAACCGTGCCCACATCGGTCCCGCACGCCACGCCAAGACCGCGGCCGCTTGGAGATTTCCCCGGTTTCCAGCCAAATTGTTTCGCGGCGGCCTGCAGGACACTCCGCATTCGCGCGTCCTTCAGATTTTTCAGCCGGAACTCGATTGGATCTACACCGGCCTTGCTGGCCAGCATGTCAATGTGAGATTCGCGGGCATGGGTGTTGGTGTTGTTGGCAGGAGCGCGCCATGGGCCGGTTGCAAACGGGTGCGCACCTTCAGGGGCCGTCCAACCGGAACCGTAAGACATGGTTCGGTGGTGAGGAATATCGTAAAACTGCTCCGAGCCCCTTCCGCCGGCGAAATAAACCCCGTAGTCCCAGTAGGTTAGCAGACCGGCTTTGGTCACGCCGGCTTTGATCTTCACAACGGCGGCAGGCCGAAAAGTGTCATAGAAAAACTCTTCGGCACGCGTCCACGCCACCTGAACAGGCTTTCCCGTGAGCTTGGCCAGCCTTGCGGCCTCCAGCGCCTGCCGGATGGCGCTCTTGCCGCCAAAGCCGCCGCCGACAAAAGGCGTGATGACCCGAACGTTCGTCGACGGCATCCCCAGCAGAGAGGCTGCCGCCTCCTGCAACGGAAACGGCGTCTGCGTGGAGGCCTGGATAATCAGCTTGTTGCCTTCAATGTTCGCGAACGCTGTATGGGGTTCCATTGGAGAGTGGGCAACGTAGCTGTTGAGGTAGGTCTCATCCACCACGAAGTCGGCGGCCTTCCGGCCCTCGGCCAGGTTGCCGCCTTCCGCCACAACTTCCCCGGCGCTTGCGACCTTCAGCAGATGTTCGAAGATCGTCTTGTCGTCCGCGTAGGGTTTGGGCTGGTCAAACTCGGCTTTGATCTTCCCAAGAGCCGCCTCCGCCACTTCGGGATCAGCATGAAGCACGGCAACCAGGTCGCCCTGTTGGACAACCTCAACACCGTCCATTTGCTTTGCGCCAGAAGTATCCACGCTGGTCAGCTTTGCGCCATGGGCCGGAGGCCGCAGTATGCGGGCACAGACCATACCAGGCGCCTTGATGTCACCGGCAAATTGGGCCCTGCCGGAAACCTTGTCGACGCCATCCCTTCTGATTTCGGGTTTCCCTACAACCTCGAAGTCCGTGAAGGTTTCCACTGGCACGCCCTTCAAGTGGCGCAGAATCTTTTTCCCTTTGGTAAGGTCGCCGTAGGCAACCTTCCGGCTGCCTTCCACTTCATAGACCGAGCCGTCTTTGGTTTTCAACTTCTCTTTTGGTACGCCGAGCTTTTCAGATGCCAGTTCAACCAGCACCGCCTTTGCTTCAGCAGCCGCGGCCCGGAAAGGAGGGCCGAAAAAGCGCGTGGTCATCGAGCCAAAAGTTCCCCGGTCCCATGGACAAACCGCCGTATCGCCCATCACCATCTGCACGGAATCGTACGGAACGTCAAGTTCATCGGCCAGCATCTGTGCCAGCGAAGTAATGACTCCCTGCCCCATTTCAATCTTTCCGGTGTAGCCGGTGACCTTACCATCCTCGCCAATCCGGAGGAAGGCGTTGAAGTCCTCAGGAAGCGGCTGGCCGCGTCGACGACCGCCTTCCTGCGCCTGTGAGCAGCGAGCCGTGGCGACAATAATGATACCCCCGCCCACCAGTTTCAGGAACTCGCGACGGTTTAGCGGAAATGCCGGCCCCGGATCAGCATCCAGGTTACTGAAATCAAGTGCCAGGTTTTCTTCTTCAAGGCTTCGTAGTTTTTCGGTTTTCATCGCGCGCTCCCTCCCATCTGCCTGGCGGCGGTCTCAATGGCCGCCACAATGCGCATATGAGCCCCGCATCGGCAGAGGTTGCCGTCCATCTGTTCGACAATCTGGCTACGTGTGGGCCGGGGGTTATTCAGCAGCAGGCCGTAGGCATTCATAATCATCCCCGGAGTGCAATATCCGCATTGCAGGGCATCATGCTGGACAAAAGCTTCCTGCAGGGGGTGAAGTTTTCCATTCTGCTCCAATCCTTCGATGGTGGTGATTTCTTTCCCCGCCACCTCTTTCATTTCCACTGAGCACGAGCGAACCGCCTGCCGGTCAAGAATCACCGTGCAGGCCCCGCAGAGAGCTTCTCCGCAACCGTACTTTGACCCGGTCAGCTTCAGGTCGTACCGAAGGACCCACAGAAGCTTACGGCCGGGATCAACTTCAAGACTTACAGGCTTTCCGTTGAGTTTGAATCGAAGAGTTTCCTTCATGGTAGTTGCTCCTCAATCAGGCCGGATACCCAGAGGGGACAGCTTTGTTCAGTTTGCCTCGAACGTGACCAATATCACAGGTGGGAAACCAGATGCTGTGATCCAGCTAACATGTGAATGTGACGAGCGGGGTCTGCGCAGAAAAAATCTCGGTGCTGGAATCACGCGTGGGAAGAAAATCGCTGCCCTTCTTGGCGAGGCCTCGCAACTGCTTTCGCAGATCAGACGCTAAGTTCTTTTTTTATTGGAATTTTCACATAATACTTTAGTACCATTGCAAGCGGTCTACATTTACTGTAAAAGTTTTGCGAAGGGGGGGACCGTAGTTCACTTAGGAGTCCAAATGGTCACTGTACATATGTGTGTAGACACGATGTACAGGTGGCAGATTACGTGTGTCTGCCAAGAGAGCGGGGTATAGCTGATGTGTGAGCAAGCTATCCGGGTTTTGTTTTTCAGTTCCGATGGTCCCTTCGCCGAAGTCGTCACAAGAACCCTTGGGCCTGGCTACGAAGTCCGAACCAGCGAACAAAATAACCTTGATGCAAATCCTTCAGACCAGGAATGGTGTGATGTCGTGCTGCTCGATTTGCATGACAGCGGAGAGGATGAAGACGCTGAAGCAACTCTCCAGTTGATGGACGGGATCAAAAAGCTTAATTCATCGACGCCCATGATTGCGATCGTCGGTGACGCCGAAGACAGCCTGGCCCGAACCGTCATCGAGAATGGCGCCTACGATACGCTGTCAAGCCCTCCCAACATGGCGGACCTGCGGCTGCTTCTGCGCCGTGCTTGCCGCTTTCGGAGAATAGAAAAAGAGCTGGCCGACCTGCGCTCCCGGGACCTTTCAGGCGGGCGCTTTGGAGACATGCTTGGAACGTCTGAGGCCATGCACCACGTATTCGAAACTTCCCGGAAGGTGGCGCCCTGCGACGTCAGCGTGCTGATCTCCGGCGAAACTGGTACGGGAAAAGAACTTCTCGCCCGGGCCATCCACCGCATGAGTCCGCGGTCCACGGGACCTTTGGTGGCATTCTCGTGCGCGAATCTGCCGGAAACCCTGGTAGAGGACGAGCTTTTTGGTCATGACAAGGGCGCCTTCACCGGCGCGATTGCAACGCGCCGCGGACGGTTTGAAACGGCCCATGGCGGGACGCTGCTTCTGGACGAAATTGGCGACCTGCCGCTGGGTCTGCAATCCAAGCTGCTGAGGGTGCTTCAGGAACGCTCGTTCGAGCGGCTGGGCAGCAACACTCCCATTGAAGCCAACGTGCGGGTTCTATGCGCCACGCACCGGAACCTGGAAGCCATGGTAGAGGAGGGGCAATTCAGAAAAGACCTCTTTTACCGGCTCAACGTTGTGCAAATCCAGATCCCGGCATTGCGCGAGCGTCGGGATGAGATTCCAGTTCTGGCCCAGCATTTCCTGCAGCGGTTTGCCCAGCAGTTCGGAAAAAACGTTACCCGCTATTCACCACTGGCCATTCACGCCCTTGAGGAGTATCAATGGCCTGGAAATGTCCGGGAACTCGAAAACGCCGTTCAACACGCTGTGGTGATGGCGGAAGGACCCGCAATTGAAACCTGGCACCTGCCTAACAGCCTGCGAGGAGACTTCGAGGAGACCGTTGTAGGCCGGTCCTACGAAGATGAGGTTCGCGAATTCAAGCGTCGCCTGATTCTGAGGACTCTCCGCGAGTGTGGAGGCCGCAAGGTGGACGCCGCGCGCGCATTGGGCGTAGCGCGTGGCTACCTTCACCGGCTCATCAACCAATTGCAGATTCAGATTGATGACGAGGAGCTTGGAATCGTCGAGGTTGAAGAAACTGCCTCGCAGGAACACGTCATGTAATCCGTCCGACCCGGGTATCAGGAATGTCCGCAAGCACTGACTCGTATAGAATATTGCTTCAGGAGCGAGACATTCATACCCTGCATCACAATATCTTTGCTGACCTGATTCTCCACTCGCAGAACTCGGATGGCGGATGGGGATATCGGCAGGGACTTCACAGCACTGTTGAGCCGACGGCATGGTCCATTCTTGCCCTACTGGCGATTGAAGGTCCATCCGGCACGGCAATTTCTTCTGCATGTGAATGGCTACATCGAATGCAGACGGACAAGGGAGCCTGGCCTACGAGTTCGGGAAAGGACGAGGGATGCTGGGTAACCGCGCTGGCATGTCTGGCTCTGGCAAACTCGCCGCGACCTTCAAACGACGCCATCATCCGTGGAACTGAATGGCTTTGCGATACATGGCCGGCGGAAGGCGACCTTTTGTGGCGCCTGAGGCACCGCCGGCAGCAGAAGTCTGAAACGGTTGTCCACCAGGACCATTCTCTCCGTGGCTGGGGCTGGACACCGGATACAGCAAGCTGGGTGGAACCCACGGCCTACGTCATGATCCTGCTCCAGAGCCTTGCCCCGGAGATCCGCCCTCCGCAAGCTGCCCGGCGCCTCCAGTTGGGTGAAAAGATGCTCTATGACCGCGCCTGCCCTGGCGGCGGGTGGAACGCCGGCAATCCCCTGGTTTACGGCGTTGCCGGGGCCCCGCGGATCGGGCCGACGGCATGGGCGCTCCTCGCCCTGCGACATAACCCGACGCATTCCACTGTAAGTGAAGGACTGCAATGGCTGGAGCAAAATTATCAGAGTCCGCGCAGCCCTGCATCGCTGGCCTTGACTCAATTGTGCCTCAAGGTCTATGGCCGGGCGACAAGATCCATTGAGACCGAGCTTGACGGCTTCTATCGAAACAACCAGTTCCTGCAGAGCATCCCGGTAGTTGCATGGGCATCGCTGGCGTTGACCGATCTTCCCTGCTGGCTCAACAACTCGCCACCGGCAAAAGACGCCATATGAGTTATTCCAACACACGGCTGGTTCCGCCCTACCACCGGTCGTCGTCCGCCGTGGCAATCAGGGCGGTCTCAAGCTATGAGGCTGATGTCGAGGCAATCCTGTGGGAAACGCTGCAGGAACTCGCCCCGCCAGTGCGCGACAAGGCGGTCCTTATCAAACCCAACTTTGTTGAGCCCGATATGGAAGGAACCATCAACACACACCCGGTGGTCATCAGGGCAGCGCGGGAAGCTTTTCTGCGGTTAGGCGCAAGCTCTGTTGTCGTCGCTGAAGGGCCAGGGCACGAGCGCGATACGGAAGGAATTCTGGAAGTGTTGCGCCTGAAAGATTTCCTGGGGCCGTTGGAACGGTGTTTCGTTGACCTGAATACTGACGATGTTTCCCAGGTTTCAACGCGCACCCAGGCCTCAAAGCTGAAGTCACTGTACTTACCAAAGACAGTCCTGGGGGCGGAATTCGTGGTTTCAATGCCCAAGATGAAGACTCACCATTGGGTTGGAGTCACCCTGGCCCTCAAAAACATGTTCGGCATTGTTCCCGGAAACTGTTACGGCTGGCCCAAGAACGTGCTCCACTGGGCAGGTATCAGCAAGTCAATCCTGGACATTAACAGCACGGTCCGGCCGGACTTTGCCATCGTAGACGGAATCGTAGGGATGGAAGGAAACGGCCCCATCCAGGGAAGGCCCAAGGCATCCGGGGTCCTGGTCGCCGGCGACGACCCCGTAGCCGTCGATGCGACATGTGCCAGGATTATGGGGCTTGTCCCGGAGCGGATTGATTACCTCAAGCGCGCGGCTCTGTTGCTCGGAAATATGGAGGAAGAAAGAATCAACCAATTAGGCGAAAGCGTCGTCAGTACGCGTCAGCCGTTCGACATATTGCCGGCTTTTCAGTCGCTCCGAGCCTAAGGGGGGAGTGTTTTGGAATATAAATTTATTAACAGGTCATTACCAAACGAATACACTTGGGAGTTTACCCTATTGACAATAGGTGAATTCCCGGGTACTGATATAAAGGGGTCGCTGGTAAGTTTGGGCAATCTCCGTGCCTATCCCATGCGGATTTTGGCATGAAATTTGCCTTTTCTCAGGTAGCGTAGGCTGGAAGCAGTTGCATTCAAAGGAGATTTCGCATTATGCTCTACGCTGGAAGGGAAGAACGGGGGCGCATGTGTCATTTGCGGAGGACACGCTTTAAGCTGCACTGTGTCCGACTGGTTACAAATTGGAAGGAGGATTCCGGCGCTGAACTGGTCGAGGCGGCGCTTATTCTCCCTATCCTGCTGATGTTATTGCTTGGGATCGTTACTTTCGGCCGGGCCTGGGACGTCTACCAGACGATTACCAGGGCAGCGCGAGAAGGCGCAAAGCAAGCCGTTCTGACTCCGTGTGCTGTCTCCACTTATTGCCCCGGAGCTACGAACTACACCGCGACCGATATCTGGACAAATTTCGTTGATCCCACCCTGCAATCAGCCAATCTCGATGCCACGAAGAAAACAAGCGCTTCTATTACTTACGTCCAGTTGGATCC